>DASYCJ010000117.1:0-14348 GCA_036500225.1 Gammaproteobacteria bacterium | reverse complement strand
GGTTGAGCCGAGGTGGTGCTGAGAGGGAACTGTTCCCAGAACCCGACTTCTTGTTTGAGACCCAGTCCCCATCCGCTGCCGAAGGATTCGATCATGCCGAGGCCGGCGGAGACACCTTCCCCCGCATAGTAGGTTCCGCTGACATCCTTGTGCCCGGCGACGAGGTCGGGGCGATTGAGATCATCGCCACCTCAAGAATAGCCGAGGTCCAGGGTCGGACCGGTGTGGAAAGAGTGGTCCTCGGCGTGTGAGGGCATGACGATCCCGGCCAACAGCAGACCGATGCACACGAGATCAAGGCGCATGAGATACCCCTCATCGGCGATGACCACTATAGTATCCGGGTCCTGATGCTTCCCGCCCAGAGCGGGAATGGGTAGACGCCCCCGGCGTCAACAGCCGGGGCACAGACAGTAGGAGGCTGGCGCCGACCACGAGTAGGTCATCAGCCGGACGCGAACGTCAAAGCCATGCTAATCAATCCAAGCTAAATGCCCCCGGGAATCGGGGGGAACACCCGATGTTGCCGCCCACAGACGCCGGGTATCGTCGGCGCATACCTTTCCATGCGCAGGTGCGCCCAGATTTCCTGGTGCGGCCGTGAGTAGGTACTGTCCCTGTGGGCTGAGGAGGCGATATGTATAAGGATGACCGGGTGCTCGACAGCTATCAGAACGAGGTGATTTCGCCCCCGGGCAACGAGAGCGTGGAAGCGCCCGGCACGGAAGTGGACGAGGTGAACATCCAGCGGGAAACCGATCCCTTTGCCGAAGCGGCCGTGAGCTATGCCAACGACGGCATCTGGGGCACGGACGAGGAGGCAGAACGAATAGTGGAGGCCGCCGGGCAAACGCTGGGACGCGCGCGCGACCAGCGGGGCCGCTGGACGAAGGTCTGAGGCAAAACATGAGCTAGATATGGACAGACATCAGCAGAGCACCGGGGACAGCGAGGAAGTGGAGCGGCACAGCAGATGGCAGTGAAGAGGAGGGGACTAGTCGACTCTGTCAGTTCCGGAAAAATGCCGGCACGCTGGATGTGCGCGTCCAGACAAATATGAAGGCCGCTGTGGAGACACAGCGGCCTTTCTTGTCGAAAGCCAACCACTTGAGATGCGGTGATTTTCGGTGTGCGGCCCCCGCATCCCCGGGGCAGTGCTACTTGCTCACCTGGCGGCGCTTGCCGATCTCGGCCAGAAGGCCAGTGAAGACATCACTCAATACGGTCTTGAATGCGTTGAAACGACCCTGGGCGGGCGTGCTATCGGCGCGATGTTCATCCAAGTACAGACCCCAGCGGTGCTCGATGTGCAATGCAGCCACCTGGCTCTGGGCGCCATAGTGATCGATGATGTAGCCGCCCCTGAAAGGATTATTGCGCACGGTACTATGGCCCGTGTGCCGGAAGGCCTCGACGAACGTGTTGGTAAGCCAGCCGGAATTGGCACGGCCGCCAGCATCGCCCAGGTAGACGTCGCTGGTCAACTCGGGATGATGGAGGTCGGCGCGGCTCGGGGTGCTGTGGGCATCGATGAGCACGACACCGCCGAAGCGGGTGATACGGCTCTGGAGGAGCTCAGACAGGCGCGCGTGGTAAGGGGCATGCACCAGCTCGCGACGGGTCTCAATCTCCTCGGGGGTGGGTGGCTTGCGATAGATATCGTCTCCCCAGGCAGTCTCGGTGGCGACGAAGCGAGTAGAAACGGCGGAGGCGTCTGATGCACCGTGTACACCGGGGAAAGTCTTGCGCCCAGGCGCTTCGTTCACGTCCGCCACGAATCGGCTGTAGGTGCCGTAGATGGTGGTGACACCCATGGCAGGCAGGAAATCGTAGAGGTGGTGGAGATACCAGTCAGTCATGGGCAGGCTGCGGATGTAGGCCGAAGCGAAACTCTCGCGGATGGTCTCGGGGACGTAGATGCCGGTGTGGGGGATACTCACGACCACGGGGACTTCCCGATTGGTGGCATCGCGCACATGGAATGAAGTGATCTTCAAGGCCGGCCTATCCGTGTCCGTGGATCCCACAGACGAGTGACATAAAACTGTGACAAGACGGCAGTATTACATCCCTGGAAGTGCGTCGGTATGGGGAAATCACCTGAACCAGGGCTGATTAAGCTCCGGCCAAAGACAATCCAGGGCCCGCCATCGGCGGGCCTTTTCACTTCCAAAAGGAAAAGACAGATGAAGACGGGCAAGTAGGACCCACGAGCGTCCATGAGAAAATCGGTGAAGGGCAAGTCACCGATCAATCCAGCGGGACGCAACCCGATCAAGTCGGCAAATGCCTATTGAGACCCCAGGAGAAGTGAATGTTGCCCGCCGAAAGACCGGGTCTGAAGAACGCGGCACCGGCAGCCGATCCGGTGGCGGATGAGGACCGGGACTCTAGTATACCGGGGAATACGGCCGGACCAGTCAACGTCGCCGGTTCACTGGACCTTGAGTTCGGCGACGAAAGCGCCTGAAGCGTTGGAGACACCGATGTAGTAGTAGATGCCGCTGGTGTTGCCGAAGAATCCGCTCACGTCTTGCCTGCTCTCGAAGGCGAGACCGCCGAGGTTGCCGGCGCAGCTGGCGCCGCCACTACTCCTCACGCTGACGGGAAAGACGTCGTTGGTCGATGTGGTTGAGATGTTGCCGCTGAGATTGCAGCCATTGGAATCGGTTCCGACGAACACGCCGCCTGATTGGACGGTGAGTGAGATCGCGGCAGTGCCGGATCCCACGTAGAACCCTTGCCAGTTGCCGGCGACGAGGGATGGATTGCTACTGAAGGCGGCGAGCGGGGAAAGAGTAAAAGTACCGGTCTCATTGTTGCCGGTGAAAGTGCCAGTGATGGAACCTGACGAGACCGAGGCGGTGATGTCGAAGGTCTCGGTGCTCTGCCCGTTGGAGAGAGTGACGCCGACAGGGGCGAAGGCGGTGAGGATGCCGGTGACGGTGGGGCCGCCGTTGAAATTGGGCAGTACATACATGACGCCAGTCTGGTCATAGAAGAAGGCGGCGGTGCCTTGCTTGATGACAGCGACGACGGCGGTGCTGCCGGGGCCCGCCCCCACGGTGAAGGAACCAGCCCAGGTGCCAGTCACGTCCACACTGCTGCTGGTGTCACCCGAGCCATTGCCGGTGACGGTATCGCCGGAGCTGCCGCCGCCACAGGCAGACAGCAGGCACAAGCCTGCGATCAGCATCAATCGGCGTAAGAGCGAAGCCATGGCGGTATCCCATCCAAGCCGGTGCCCATAACTTTATACCCGGAACAGCCGGTTATCCATGACCGAGGTCACGAAGGTGCCGATGCGTCGTACGGCGTCGGCGATGTGCGGCAGATCGCGCAGCGCCATGCGGTCAAGGCACCGGAGAAGTTGGTGGGACTGAGGCGGCTAGAACGAACGGGTGGCTCTCTCTACGGTGTTGGAGGCCCTGCTGCACCCGATGCACGACCGGTCTTCGCACGCGGCGGCCGCGATGCGCACCGGTGTGACGCTTAAGGACAGGCAGACGCCGACCACCGTGCCATGCCGTGCGGAACCGGCGCGGCACGAGTTACATGAGCCAATGAACCCGCGGATTGAGATAAACTGCGGTGCAGCGGAGGATCCAAGACCGATGTCCAAGATGTCATCCCGACTCAGCCTACTGGCCCTGGCGTTCCCGATGCTGGGAGGCTGCTTCCTAATCAGCCATGACCGGACCGATACACCGGAGATGAGCGTGCTGGTAGGCAAGCATTTCGCCACGGTGCAGGATGCAGCGCTGGTAAGGGATGCCTGTCTGCCGGACCACAAGGCCAAGGAGTGCCAGCAGTTGCAGGTGTTGGGCGGTTTCTACTACGGACGCGGCGGGAACGGCGGTTGGCACCAGATACGCGTGCCCGTGAGCCAAGTCTCTATGACTGTCGCCCTCGCGGCAGGCGCTAAGCTCACTTGGGTGCCGAAGGGTTCGGTCCTGACCATCGTGCAGATCGAGAGCAAGAGCCTGGGCGAGGAGCGGCGTTGCTGGGTGGTGTACGCAACCCTGGCGGGGCTGCCGGACGGCACCGTGGCAGAGATCCCCGGTTGCTTCCAATGGGCGCCGGAGTCCTCGCCGATATGGTTCACCCCGCAGGAATTACCCGCCAAGAAATACCAAGCGGTGCAATACGATTATTCGCATAAGGCCCCCAGCCCTGATCCCGCGTTCCTGACTCCTGTCTCTTAATCCTCCCAGCGGGCACAGGCAGTGGAGGTGATGGCCTCGGCGCAAGTGGAAGGTGCACAGGCCCAACGCCTATAGCGCCAGGACGCGTATCAGGTGCTGGTGGAGACCTCGAAGGCTCAAAGCAAGCGCGCGCCAGGCAGATGCCCTGGGCGCGCTTGCCGGGATGCACAAGGCAGCTACCGAGATGGTGCGATCCAATCCTAGGCTGGCTGACCTCACTGCTTGAGGGAGTTCTCGGCCTGTTCCAGCTCGTTCAGGATGGTCTTGGAGGTGCTCTTCGCCGAGCTGACGTTCTGGTCGTTGAGAGCGCTCTTGGCCTGGTTGATCGCATCGTTGATCAAGCGAGTCTCATCACTGCCTTGTTGGACGTCCAACACAGCACCCCGGCCCATACGCTGGCAGGGGTTGGATGTCCCGGTATCGAACCCCGTGCCCGCCGGCCCGACCAAGCAGTTGAGGACCTCATGCAGGTGCTCATGGACAGCAGTGATGTCTTTAGCCGATTTAGCCTGGTCAGCATGATTGACAGCGGTACTCAGCTCCTGATCGGCAAAACCGTTGTAACCGCCCTTGGTGGGGCCGTTGCCGAGCGACGTCGGCGCGGTAGTGTCGGCCGCAAACGCGGCAGCGGCGATGCCGAGAGACGAGACGGCGAGCATCGAGATAGTCAACTTACGCATAAGAAATCTCCTTGGATGGGGTTTGGCGTGTGCCCACCATCATTAAACCCACTACACCGCAGAACGTCGAATCTAATTGACACTTTTCAGCAGATCTAACGGGTCATGTCCCGGCATGCGTGGCGGACCCATAAACAGCAGGTCTCGTACAAGACGTATCTCAGGGATCCAAGAAGGATCCAACACATTTCAATCCAAACAATTGGAGAGACGATGGACGCGATTCCACAGATGAACAATCCGGGAACAAATTCTTCGAGAGCAGAGGCCAGAAAGTGGCCGACTCCCTACTGGAGCGTCCCCCTTCCGACCAGGCCGGCACCGAAGACGACGGATCCGCGGTTGCACTGCGATGAACCTTCGGCAGCACCGGCCACGCCTGCCACCGCGAGCGACGGCCGAGACCAGTTCATGCCGCAGCAAATCTTGCAGGAGGAATGGGCGGAGAAGAAGCAGTTAGAGAGGAATTGCGGCAATACCGGGAATGGCAGGCGCAATTGGCGCAGCGCCTGCAGCAGATGCTGGCGGCGCGGCGACCCCAGGTACCGGACCCGGAGACGTGGCCCCTGGATTGCATCAACAACATGCTCTGCAACATGCAGAACACCACGGCAGAGCTGCAGCAGTGGCGCCAGCAGCAGGAGGCTAATGCACAGCAGCGGGCGACGGTGCGGCAACATGCTTCCTTGGCCAGAAGCCAGGAGCAGAAGTTCGCGAAGCGTGGCCTGAGCACCAGGATGCCTATCGCTATGCAGCGGCCGCACGGGACCGGGAGTTGCAGATGCTGGTTATGCGGATCCAGCGGCGCGAGCGAACATCGTGCGCATGAATACGGCGGAGATCATCAACAACGCCATGCAGCAGGGGCGCAATCCGGCGGAGCTGGTGCAGGAATATGCCCGCGCAACGGGTTTCATCTCCGAGGATGGGCGCAGGGGTGATAACGCAGAAGCCAAGGCCAAGATCGCGGCGGGCTCGCAGGGCCGGTGGAAAACTGAACCAAGTGGGAGCGAGCGGGGAACGGGAGATGAGAGCCAAAGATCTCTCCGGGATCGCCGATCAGAAGAGTTCGAGAAGGGTTGGAAAAAGGTGTTCGGCAGGAAAAGGTGAGGACGCCGGTGAGGCGTTCAGTCGTCGTGATGGTTCTCGCCAGCCATGAGGAAATCATAGATGCTGTCGTGGGACCGCAGCTCAGGCCAAGTGTCATTGCCTAAGGCCTCGGTGGCTTGCTGGTCGACACTATCCCAATCCTCTCTGCTCAGACGACGGCGAGCGCTGGGAAGCATGTCGGTCTCTTCGCTGTGGATGTGGTCGGCATACTGCAGGCAGTAATCGATACCGCTCTGCTTCACCGATTTGTAGGCGCAATCATCCCCGGCCTGGGCGCGCCTGAGATGGCCCAATAGAGACGAGCTCAAGGTCGAAAACGCGCTTTGCTGCCTGGTGAGCCGGTCGCAGAGACAGGCACATGCAGGTGAACGCAGGACGAGGCGGGTGAAGAGGAATTCCTCACTGGGATCGTGGACCAGAGTGGGAAAACCTGTCATGTAGACGACAGCACGATCTATGAACCGCAGATCCTTCACACGATTTGAGGTGTGCAAGGAATCCACCTGAAGCCGGATGAGGATGAGCACGCGTTCGATATTGCGATGCTGCTCGAGAATCCTCGTGGCGAACTCGGGGTCGGCCTTGGCGCGCGCGCTAAACATAGATTTTTTGGACCCCCGGATACTGCCATATGTCAGGAGGTGCAACGATACGCCCAAATCGGGCCCCGTGCCGGAATCAGGCGCGACACACCGCAGTAGTTCAGATGAAACATGAAGTTCAGGGACTCGACCGACAGGTGACTATCGGTGCCGATAACTGCCAAGTTCAGACGAGATATCGGTGCCGCGGCTGGCGGAGGCGACTTCGCAATAGACGCGCTGCAGAGCCCGCTCGCGGACACCATCTGCGGAGCGGGAATTGGGAAAGGTGGTGCTGAGAACAGTGACGGCATCCATCTTGGAGACCTTGAGCCACCTCCAACCGACGTGGCGGCCGAGTTCGTCGCAGCCGGCCAGCTGATAGGCCTTCAGCACATCCACTCCGTGCAGGTCACAACCATAGACATAGGGTTCGAGCACACGGAAGTATCCGCCGTAGTACACCTGGATGAGGTGGCGGCGTTCTATCGCTTCGTAGATATCCAAGTACATCCCAGCACCCAGATTTAAGTCCGAGCGGAGTGTAGGCGCCGTTCGGTCGCAGGTACCGGGTGAGGCGTCACAAATCCAAAGCGCTATGCCATGTTTTGCCCGCGAGGCGTAACGACTTCGTCACTATTCAGGCACGGGCGTAGACGGTCAGAGAACTGGAATCGTGGTGAGGATGTGGACGCGGACCGGCGAAGCTATCCTCGAGGAGAGTCACCTTCTCCATGGCGGAGATGGGGAGCAGGCGCCAACCACGGCCGTTATCCCGGCCGCCGCCGCCTTCGAGCTGCCAGGCAAGCAGCACGGCGCTGCCCTTACCGTCGCTGGCGTAGGCATTCGGCTCGACGATGCGGTAATGATCCTGATAGCAGATCTGCAGTAGGCGATGGGTGGCGATGGCTTCGCAGACGGTCTCGATTTTACTCAATGTTTACAACTCCTTCCAAACACCTGAGCGAGATGACGGAAGGCATAGTGCTCCGAGGTAAAACGACACATCCATCAGGGATTGCCTGAACTGATGTCGGTGAGGTGGCGGATTGTTCACACGCCGTTCATGAGGCCTTTACATGCGCGACAAAACTTCGCTGCCGCTTACCGCAGGCACATGAAGGAGCCACCCGCCTAGGATGCGAGTCCCTGAGTCACCAAGGACAGACGGTACAAACTACAGCGCGTCGACGGCCGCGTCACCGAAGGCGAGGGTCGATTGGGTCTGGACCATGTCCGGCCACTGCGCCGGGCATTGGGAGGACCACGGGCTTGAGCGAAGCCATCTGGTTGATGGCGGTAGCGGTATCCACGGGGGCGAGGCTGGCATCGCCCTTATCCTGGTCCCCCAAGAAATAGACCATGAGGTAGTAGTCTTGCCCGGCGCGGAAGCTGGTGGCATAGGGGATGTTGCCGACGCCGGTGCCACGCACTTTCAGGGAGCGGGGTCCCGGGTCGGCGTAGTAGTTCAGATAGGTGCCGACGGTGAGGGCCCCGACCGGGGTCTGACCATCATATATAGAGAGACTGGGCGGGCCGAAGGGGATCTCGCGCCGGTAGATGTGGACCGCAGCCTTGCCGGCGGGGATGGCGGGCACTGGCGCTGCGGCAGATGAGGCAGGCGCATGGGGGGGCGCCGAGGCGCAGGCGCTCAGGAGCAGGACCAATCCAAACGCCAATCTACGCATGACAACCCCTTTCACGGAACCCGCCATGAGTCTGATGGGCTAGACCCTAGCAGGCGGCGACGCGGTTCACAAAACGGGAGCCGGTCAGCCAGCCTTCACCAGCAGGTTCTTGGCCAGGTTGCCATGCATCCAGCCCATGCCGCGGGCTATGTGCATGAGGCCGGTGAGCAGCAAGACGCCGATGACGGCGAGGATGGGGGTTACGGCCCAGGGGATGGTGTAGTAGTTGATGCCATCGATCTCGAACCAGAAGTTGTTGCCGATGAAGTCCGTGATGGGCGAGGAGATGAGGCTGAAGGAGATGGAGCCCAAGGCCATGAGGATGGCGAAGTCGAGGATACCTAAGGGCAGTTTGAGGACCATGTAGAACAGGGTGCCCCAAGTACGCGGGTCCGTGAGCATCTCTTTGATGCGTTCCATCACAGGACGTGACTTGCCGTTGCCGGGATGGATGGGGCGGCGCGGCATACGCACACCCAAGAGCGCTTCGACGATGCGACCCTCGACGAGAGAGATGAGCCGCACGCTGCCCAGGAATAGCAGGCTGAAAGGGATGCCGAAGATCATGATCATGAGGCTCAAGGACAGAGACAGGCCGGTCACGGCCCAGACGAAGAAGAATATGCCGGTGGGGAAGGCGAGCAGCATGAAGAGAAGCGCGGTATAGGCCCGCGGATCGGAATAGACGGAGAAGAACTTGCCCAGGGCGGATTTGCGCGGCTTGGGCCGGGGAGTGCGTAGGGCGAGCTGCACCTTTGCTTCAGTATTGCGATAGGCCTCGGCCACTTCTTCTGGAGCGCCATAGGTGGTGGCGATGGCGGCGAGGATCTGTTCTTCGGTCTTTTCCGGGTGCGCGTGCATCTCACCACGCAGGTATTCCTCGGCATCGTAGAGGGCGTCCTGGATGAGGGCCGGATCCGCACCGCTGAGTTCAGCGCGGAGCTGATCCAGATATTCCTGGATAGAACGAGGCACGGGCTTACTCATGACGTGGATCCCCTGATGATAGAGTCGACGAAGTCCCGGGTGGATTCCCAGGCGTTCTTCCACTGGGCGAGCACGTTCTGGCCCGCTTCGGTGATCTGGTAGTAGCGGCGCGGAGGCCCCGAGACGGAGGGTTCGACCTTGCTGTCTAGGAGCCCGGCAGCGCATAGGGAGCGCAGCACCGGGTACAGGGTCCCCTGTTTCATGATGGCGGTGCCGGTACCTTCGTGTTCCAGCTGCTTGGCGATCTGGTAGCCGTATAAGGGCTCCGGGGCATCAGCCATGATGGACAGCAGGATGAGGGAGACGATGCCGGCATTCAGTTCCTTCTGGAACTTGCGCTGCTGGCCCTGGAGGGCGTCGTCTTCGGCTTCAGTGGACACTATTAGGTGCTCAATACTAGCTATATGCTAATACTGTAGACTACACAATAGTGGTTTGCAAGGGCTATTTGGCGATGGATTTAGCCTTGGGCCATCCGTACTTCTTGAGGTCTATGCGGCCTTTCAGGTCGAAATAGACCCCTTCTTCCTCCAGAGCCCGCCGTTGGCGGGTTTCTCCGCTACCGATCCCACCACTTCGTGCACTGACTTCCCCTTTGTGGTTTACGACCCGTTGCCACGGCACCGCGGAGCCAGCCGTGAGCGCTGCCATGGCATAGCCCACTACCCTGGGCCCAGGGGCTTTGGCGAGCTTGGCGATGCGCCCATAGGTGCTGACCCGGCCTTCAGGGATGCGCCGGACCGCGGCATAGATGCGCTTATAGAGAGTATCCCGGGGATCAGGGCTGCTTCGGCTCATCGGTCTCGTCGCACAGGATGTATTCGCGTTTGTCTTCTTCGGTGACGAGGAGGCAGACAAAATGATCAGGATCCAGGGGCCGGTAATACTCGCGCGGGGTATAGGGCGCGGGGATGTTATTGGGCTGTTGCTGGCTCTGACGCATGACCTGGAGGTTGAGCCAATCCTGGTGCAGGCGGTCGTCCTGCAACTGCAGTCGGCAGCTCACATAGCGGTCTTCTGGGAATTTGGTCCCCTGGCCGATGCAGGTCTGATCGTCCTGCGCAGCGGTGCGGAGCAGAGTGGCGTGCTGGCGTGCATCGTAGTTCGCGCAGGCGACGGCACTCAGGAGCAGGGTCAGTGTGAGGATGTGTTTCATTTCATTCCCTGAAGGCCGACTTTGAGCTTAACCCCCTTGGGGGCTGCGGGGGTAGAGGTGGTGTACACCGGAATCGGGGGTCTGCGTTCTCTTGGAAATACGTCGCGGCGGGTCTCGGCCCTGCCTTTAGGGGAGCCGCTGACGTAGCATAGGCGTTCTTTCGCCGGCTGGACCACTCAGGGCCGGCCAGATTCAAGCAGGGGAGATATAGCATGAGATCCATAGGATATTTCGCGCGTAGCAGCGCCTTATTGCTGACGCTGGGGCTGCTGACGGCCTGTTCCAGCCACACCACGGTCGAGAGCGACCTCGGCATCAAAGGTGCGCCGGATTGGGTGAATAAGGGCAGTCAGGCCCTCAACGACCAGAACGGCCAGTTGATCCACGGTATCGGCTCGGCGCCGAGCATGAACGACCAATCCCTGCAGAGTTCCACCGCGGATGATCGGGCACGCACCGAAGTGGCGCGGGTGCTGAACTCGTTCATGCACGTGGTGACCCAGGACTATTCAGCTTCCGCAGGCACGGGCCAGGACCAGCAGAACACGGCGAACGTCTCGCGGCAGATCCAGAACATCACGGACCAGAACGTGAGCGGCGCGCGCATCATCGGCCGCTGGGTCGACCCCAAGACCGGCACCCAATGGAGCATCGCCGAGCTCAACCTGAAGCAGGTCAAAGACATGGTGGGCGGGTCCAAGGACATGAACGCCGGATTCCGCGACTACTTCAACGCCCACGCCGACAACGTATTCGACAGCATGACGAAGGGAGATCATTGATGAAAAGCCTGAAACTGAGCATCGTGTCCGCATCCTTGTTGCTGGCCCTGACGGGCTGCGCGACCACGCCGAAGGTGCAGCGCATCTCGGCTGATCAGGTGACGGACGTGAGCGGTTATTGGAACGACACGGACGCGAACCTGACCTCCCAGGAGATGGTCAACCAGATGCTGGGCGAACCCTGGCTCCCGACCTTCCAGGGCGCCAACGGTGGAAAGGCGCCGACGGTGATAGTGGGTCAGATCACCAACCTCAGCTCCGAGCACATCAGCACCTCCACGTTCATCGACGACATCCAGCGCCAGCTCATCAATTCCGGCAAGGTGCAGTTCGTGGCCGGCAAGGATCAGCGCTCGGAAGTGCGCGATGAGCGCAAGGATCAGGATCTGAACGCCACCAGCGGTACTCGCAGTGCCATGGGCCAGGAAGTGGGTGCCGACTACATGATGCAGGGCACCATCAACACCATCATCGACGCGGACGGCAACACTTCGGTGAAGTATTACCAGGTGGATCTGCGGTTGATCAACATGCACGATAACCTCATCACTTGGGTCGGCCAGAAGAAGATCAAGAAGATCGTGCAGCAAAGCGGCTCGCGATTCTGACCGGGCACTAGCCGATGGCGGTGTCTTCTCACGCCGCGCGCTCTCCAGGCGCGGCGCGTCGGCTGCGCTCGTGGGTAGCGTGCGCCTCGCTGCTGTTGGGCGGCTGCACGCTGAGCTACACGGATACGATGCAGAGAGTGGACCGCGATCTGGTCGCGCAGCAGCCGCAGGCGGCCTTGAAGCAGCTGGAGAGTATCTCGGGCGGCAAGGATCAGGCGCTGTATCTGCTGAACAAGGCGATGGTGCAGCGCATGATGGGCGACTATGACGCCAGTGTGCAGTCCTTCGAGCAGGCAAAACCGCTGATCCAGTACCTGGAGGCGACCAGCGTGACGGAGAACGCGGCAGCGCTGACCCTTACGGAGAACCTGCGGGCATACAACCCGCCGCTCTACGAACGGCTGTTGGCGCACGTTTACCAGGGGCTGAATTATCTGCAGCTGGGTCAAGCCGATTCGGCGAGAGTGGAAGCGGCCCAGATCGACGACCTCCTGAAGCGCCTGTATCCCAATGCGGATGCAGCGCCGAACGGCGGTGACGCCTTCCCGCGGTACTTCTCGGGCCTCGTATACGAGAACATGGGGCAGTTCAGCGATGCGATGATCTCCTACCGGCAGGCCTACAAATCCTATAAGGCGCAAGGGGCGAGCGACGCCAGCATCCCGCGGGACCTGCAGGAAAGCCTGTGCCGATTCGCGGATTTCCTAGGGTTGACCGATGAGCTGAACGACTATAAGCAGCGTTTCAGCCTGGACCATTGGACGCCCGTGTCCTTGCAGGACCCGGATGGGCAGCTGGTGTTCATCTATGGCGACGGCATGGGACCGGTGAAATACGCACAGTCGGCGGTGTTACCAGACCCGGTGAATGGCCATTTCTACAGCGTGACATTGCCGGTGATACGGCGTCGGACGCGAGAGACCTACGCGGAGATATCCGCGGGCGGGGAGGAGGCCACCACCTCTCAGGTCGCGAGCATCGCCGACGACGCGGAAGAACAGTACAAAGCTGACCGTCCGAAGCTTTTGGCCGCGGAGTTCGCGCGTAATGTGACGCGCGCCGTCGCGGCGAACCAGGCAGATAAGTCGGCGCCAGGGCTGGGGTCCGTGCTGAGCCTGGTGGCTTCGGCTGTGGACACGGCGGATATACGCAACTGGTCCACGCTGCCGGACAACATCCAGGTGGCGCGGCTCAGGCTGCCGCCGGGGACTTATGACCTGACCGTGCGTGCACGCGGCGGGACGCGGGTGCTGAAGGACGTGAGCATCCGCGCCGGCGAGATCACTTTCTCTTCCCTGCAAATGGGCTCCTTACAATGATGAGGGTACCGACGTGAAAACACCCATCCGCATCTTGATCGTGACTGCATTGCTGTCGCTCGCGGCCTGCAGCTCCGCCAAACCCGGCAGTGACCGCCCGGATTGGGTCAACGGCAACGCCAGCCAATATCCCGCTGCCGCCTATCTGACCGGCCACGGCCAGTCGGATACCATGGCTGTGGCCAAGGACCGGGCACGGGCAGACCTGGCAAAGAATTTCACGGTGGATGTGAGTGAGCAGAGCAGCGATGCTTCGACCTATTCGCAGGGTGATGCCAACGGCACGCCGACTGCGAAGAACAGCCTGGACGTGAGCCGCAACATCAATACCCGCACGGAACAAGCCATGAGCGGTGTGGAGATATCCCAGACCTGGCAGGACCCTCAGAGCCTGCAATACTACGCGCTGGCTACATTGTCCCGCGCCAAGGCGGGGACGGCCTTGCGCCAGCAGATCGGTGACCTGGATGCGGGTACCGCGGCCTCACTCAACCAGGCGCAAAACAGCAGCGATCTGTTCGACAAGATCGCGGCGGCGACACAGGCTGTCGACTCCCAGCAGACGCGGGCCGGCTTGCAGAAGGATCTGCAGGTGGTGGACCCGAGCGGCATGGGCATCCCTTCCTCATGGTCTCTGGCAAAACTCCAGGCGGACCGCTCCGGTTTACTTAAAGAGGTGCAGATCGTGCCGGCGGCGGATGGCCGCGACGCGGATGCCTTGAAGAAGGTATTGGCCGGGGCGTTGTCTGACTCCGGTTTCACGGCGGCGGATAGTGGCAACTACACCATGACTGCCAGTCTTGATTCTTCAGATCTGCCGCCGCAGGGCGGTTGGTTCTGGATCACCGGAACATTGCAGGTGACCATGAACGGGACCGACAGCCGCGCGCACGGCGTGCGCCGCTGGGATCTGAAAGTATCGGGTAGCAACCGGCAGCTTGCACAACAGCGTCTGATGGACCAGGTGGCGCAAGACCTGCAGTCCGACATACAAGGCACGGTGTTGGCGTTCGCTTCCGGGCGCCAACCTTAAGAGGCATTGGCGAGATTTTATCCAGATGCCCGCCTCACGGCGGGCATCGTCGTATCAGGGGTCTTGTGCCTGATATACAACTGTCTATACTCGTCCGTGGGTTTTTATACCCACGAATTCTTGACGACCAGTCCGTAACAAGCTTTCACCGGCATGGATGCCGGGAGGGAACACTCGTTGCGCGAGAAGACCGACGTGA
>DASYCJ010000116.1:0-32849 GCA_036500225.1 Gammaproteobacteria bacterium | reverse complement strand
GGCCCTACGGAAGGTCTACGGCATGAATGCACTGGCTGATGAACTCGTAAACGGACATATACAAGCGGCCAGCCTTGCTGCCGGCAAGACGGGGCAGTAGCATACGCGGCCTTCCTAATTTAGGCCTTCCCGAAAATCCATCCCTGGATTTTCGAGAATCGGCGGGTCCGGCCCAGCCGTACCCGCCTCCGCTCCGCGCACGGCGCATCCCTGCGCCGTGATATACCGGTAACTGCATGGCTCATCCGACGACATTCGCCCAGACTTCACCCCGCGTGGGCTTCGTCAGCCTCGGCTGCCCGAAGGCGCTCGTCGATTCCGAGCGCATCCTCACGCAGCTGCGCATCGAGGGTTACCAGGTGGTGGGCGGCTACGGCGAGGCGGACGTGGTGGTGGTGAACACCTGCGGCTTCATCGAGGCGGCACAGAAGGAGTCCCTGGACGCCATCGGCGAGGCGCTGGCGGAGAACGGCAAGGTGATCGTGACGGGCTGCCTCGGCATGCGCGAGGACTTCATCCGCCAGCACCATCCGGACGTGCTGGCCATCACCGGTCCCCACGACTACGAGGCGGTGATGAAGGCGGTACATGCGCAGTTGGCGCCGCCCGCGCGCAATCCCTATGTGGACCTGATCCCGGCCAGCGGCATCAAGCTCACGCCGCGCCACTACGCCTATCTCAAGATTTCCGAAGGCTGCAACCACAAGTGCAGCTTCTGCATAATCCCTAAGCTGCGCGGCAAGCTCGATAGCCGACCCATCACCGAAGTGATGCGCGAAGCGGAGAAGTTGGTCAAAGACGGCGTGAAGGAACTGCTGGTGGTGTCCCAGGACACTTCCGCTTATGGAGTAGACCTGCGTTACGCAGGCGGTGAATGGCGTGGTAAGGAGCGCCGCTCGCACATGAGCGATCTGTGCAGCGCGCTAGGCGAACTCGGCGTGTGGGCACGCCTGCATTACGTGTATCCATATCCCCACGTGGACGAGATCATCCCGCTCATGGCTGAAGGCAAGGTGCTTCCGTACCTGGATATCCCCTTACAGCACGCGAGCCCGAAGATCCTCAAATCCATGCGCCGTCCCGCGGCGGGCGAGAAAGCCCTGCAGCGCATCCAGGCCTGGCGCAAGGTCTGTCCGGACCTCACCATCCGTTCCACGTTCATTGTCGGCTTCCCCGGCGAGACCGATGCGGACTTCCAGGAACTCTTGTCCTTCATCCGTGAAGCGGAGTTGGATCGGGTGGGGTGCTTCGCTTACTCGCCGGTGGAGGGCGCTGACGCCAACGCACTACCGGATTGGGTTCCGGAAGAACTCGCAGAGGAACGCCGCGCCCAGTTCATGGCGACGCAGGCGGAGATCAGCCAGAAGCGTCTCGCGCGCCTGGTGGGCCGCGAGCTACAGGTGTTGGTCGATGCAGTGGAGGACGGCACTGCCATCGCCCGCAGCTTTGCCGATGCTCCGGAGATCGATGGCGTGGTACGGGTGGCCGGCGCGGCCAAGCTCAAGCCCGGCCAGTTCGCCAAGGTCAGGATCAAGGCCTGCGCCGAGCATGACTTGGAAGCTGATCTCATCTAATCTTCGTGCGTAAGATCCCGGCTTCCTGCCAGGTCTCGCCCTTCCCGTGAACAGCTAGCCCCTTGCCAGTGCAGGCGCTTACAGGCCTGCATCCGGATATGTCGGCTCTGCGTATAATCGCCAGACAACATATTCGAAGCACTGTTTCCAGGGAGATAGACCCATGCTCAAGCAACACGCCGTCGCGCTCGCCGCTGCCATCGCCTGCGTACTGGTGGGCGCAGCGTATGCCGCACCGGCTCCCGCCGCTGTGCCGGTGGCATCCACCGCTGTCGCAGTGCCCACGAGTCCGCCTGCGGGCAGCGTCATCACTGCGGTGCAGTCGCCCGCCTGGTTGGTTCACGCGGGAGCCACTGCGCCTCTCAAGCCCGGCATGCTGGTGGGCGATGGCGATACCCTGCGCACCGCCGCCGGCGGCCGCGTATATCTGCAGCTCCCGGAACACAGCATGGTCAAGCTCGGCGAGAACACCGAGTTCGCCACGCCCGCCATGCAGATGGCCAAGGACGATCAGGGCAGCATGTTCAAAGGCGTGCTGCACGTACTGAAGGGCGTGTTCCGTTTCACCACGGACCTGCTCGGCAAGAGCCAGCGCCGACACGTGGATATCCAGGTGGGTGTCGCCACCATCGGGGTGCGCGGCACGGACGTGTGGGGTCGCGCTTCCGATGACGGCGCACTGGTGGCGCTGCTGGAAGGCCACATCTCCATGGACATGCCTGGTCACACGGGCATGAGTATGGACAAACCCATGCACTATATGACCACCGCTGCCCAGGGCGCAGACATGAAGATGAACATGGACGTGACCCCGGACAAGGTGGCGGATTGGGCCGCCCAGACAGACGTGGCGGCAGGCAGCGGCGTGCTCACGGGTGATGGCAAGTGGGTGGTGGCTCTGGTCTCATCCACCAGCGATGCAGATACTGCTTCTTTGATGAAGAAGCTCAGCATCGCTGGTTTCCCCGCCGACGATACCCAGGTGACCGTGAAGGGTACCGCTTATCACCGTCTGGTGGTGCGCCAGGCTGCATCATATAAGGATGCGAAGGCTCTGGCGGACAAGATCGGGAAGCTCTCGCCCTTGATGAGTCCATGGGTCTATCAACAAAAGTGACCAACCGTATTGAGAAGGGAAGGGCCCCGAGAGGGGCCCTTCCTTTTTAAGGCAAGCATTTGCGAGTTTAGAATTCCACTCCAGGACGAAGCACCAGTGTCAGCTGGGCTCTGTTATCCGTGCGAAGAGGACCGGAATATTCATCCGGGCTGTCCCAGATGAAGCCCATGTCCATGGTCAGGGAGAAACCCTGCCTGGGGAAAGGATATTTCTTGCCGAACACCAGTTCCTCCCGCACCACCTGGCCGCCATGCTGGGAGAAGGATATCTGCATGTCCACGTCGGAGTTCTTGAGCCAACTCAGGAACGGCTGGTTGAAATCCAGGTTGTTGCGGTGTATGCCCAGATACATCACGTCGGTGATGTAGGGATTGGCGTTGAACTTGCCGCCCACCCGGAAGCTCCAGGTCAATTTCTGGTCGCGGTCATTTAGTTCACCCTTGACCTTCCATTCCATCTCATACCACTTGTCCTGGATGAGCTGGTTGTCCTTGATGTGCTGTGCGCCGACGCTGAGTAGGTAACCGGTGTATCCCAGGTTATTGGCCTGCTGGTCCTCACCGGGGCGCTGCAGGTTGGCGATGTTGCCGAAGAAAGCCGACATGGCCCAAGGTTCCTGGAAGCCGGCGGTGGCGGATTCCAGCAGGTTCACGCCGGTGTGGCTGATCTGACCTTCCTGGTACAACGAGGGCGAATGGCTCTTGATATAGGTACCGAGGATGGGCATCGGGTAGATGCTGCCCTCGAGCAGCATGTAGCGGGGTACCAGCGAGCCTTCGATGAGATCCCGGTAGATAACCGCTTCGCTATCGGAGCGGATGGTGGGGATGGGCGAATCTGTCAGCGGGATGTTGAGATCCACATCCGAGTAGTAGGGGTCCTTGTCCCAGGTCACTTCCATGCCGCTGCTCTTGGCGGCTTGCGTCTGCTGCCGGCCGTTGGCGGGCGTGGTCGGCGCTGGCGGCATGTTGGCGGTGGCAGGGCCCGCGTTCACGGGTGCCTCATCGCTCCAACAGGCTTGGGCGGATAAGAGGAGGGCAAGGAACCCTGCCGCGGTAAGCCTGCTCAGCTGCATGCGGTGATACGTCGGACGAAATATTTATTATGTAAAGCTTAGCCCGCGCAGTAAGACCTTACAAGCGCGGTGTTTTGATCAATCAGAACTCGATGCTGGGTTGGAATACCAGGGTGTACTGGCTCTTGGGGCTATCACGCAGCGGGCCCGAATACTCACCGACGCCGTCCCACACCACGCCTAGGCTCAAGGTCAGGGCGTAACCCGCCTCGGGGAAGGGATACTTCTTGCCCACCACTAATTCCTCCCGCACCACATGTCCGCCGTGCTGCGAGAACTCCAGTTGCACATCCGCGCTCGAATTGTCGAGCCAGGTCAGGAAGGGCTTACGGAAATCCAGGTCGTCCCGTTGCAGGCCCAGGTAGATGACATCGGCGACGTAGGGGTTGGCGTTGAACTTGCTGCCCACGCGGAAGTTCCAGGAGAACTTCGCGCCGCGATCGTCCAGGTCGCCTCGCACCTGCCATTCCACCCTGTACCAGTCGTCCTGAATCAACTCGTTGTCCTTGAGATGTTGCGTACCACCGGAGAACAACCAACCGGAATAACCCACGTTATTGGCGCTCTGTGACTGACCCGGCCGTTGCAGATCGGCGATGTTGCCCAGGAACATCGAGAGCGCCCAGGGTTCCTGGTAACTGGTGGTGGACGACTCCACCAGATTCACGCCGGTGGCCTGCAGATCAGCCTTCTTATAGGTGTGCGGCGAATGGGATTTCAGGTAAGTGCCCAGGATCGGCAAGGGATACACGTCGCCCTGCACATACATGTAATGGGGAACCAACGAATCTTCCATGAGGCCGCGGACCAGCTCGGAAGGGTCTTCCGATTGGATGGTGCTGATGGGTCTGTTGCCCAGCGGGAAGTCGAATGCCAAGTTCGAATCGTAGGGATCCAGCGCCCAGGTGAACTGGGTCATGCGCGTGGCGGTGCTTCCGGAAAGAGCTGCTGTGGAATCCGCTGAGGCTGGTATCGGCGTGGTGCTCGATGCAGGTGCAGGCACCGTCGCCCGGGCAAGGCCGGTGACAGAGCAGAAAAGTAACCCCAGGGCGATGGCGGCAGTTTTTGCTTTCATTAGAATATGTAAAGACTAGACGTATACGTCTTACCGCACAAGCCGATTCAAAAGCCAGGGCTACAATGCCCGACCGCCGCCGAGAGCATCCATGACTCAACTCATCACCCAGTATTTCGGTCATGGCATCACTGCTGTGGACACGGATTATGTGCGTCCGCGCCTGGATGCGAGCCACGTGATCATCAGGGATGGCCGCGCCGCCTTCGTGGATACCGGTACCACCCATTCGGTGCCGAACCTGCTGGCAGGCCTGGTGAGCGCTGGGGCCTTGCCGGAACAGGTGGACTACGTCTTCCTCACCCACATCCATCTCGACCACGCCGGCGGCGCTGGCGCCCTGATGCAGCATCTGCCCAAAGCTAAGCTGGTCGTGCATCCCCGCGGTGCCGGGCACATGGTGGACCCAACGAAGCTCATCGAAGGCACTCGCGCGGTATATGGTGAAGCGGAGTTCAAGCGACTCTACGGCGAGATCCCCGGCATCCCTGTTGAGCGGGTGGTGCAGGCTACGGACGGCATGACCTTGAAGCTGGGGAAGAGTGAACTCACGTTCATCCACACGCCGGGCCATGCGCTGCATCACTACTGCATCGTGGACCCGGACAGCGACTCGGTGTTCACCGGCGATACCTTCGGCATCTCGTACCAGGTGTTCGACACCGCCAAGGGCCCGTTCATCTTTCCTGCCACCACGCCGGTGCATTTCGATCCGGCGCAGGCCCACGCTTCGCTGGACCGGATCATGAGCCATAAGCCGAAACAGGTGTTCCTCACTCATTACAGTCGGGTCGGTAACCCCGAGTTGTTGGTGAAGGATATGCACGCGGGCATCGACGCCCACGCGCGCATCGCCGAGGGTGTGAGTGGCAGCGGGGAAGAGCGTCGACAGAAGCTGAGAGCCGGTATCCACGACTGGCTGGTGCAGCAGGTGCGGGCCCATGGCTGCACGCTGGATCAAGCCACTGTAGACCTGTGGCTGGGTATGGATGTGGATCTCAACGCCAAAGGACTGGCTGTCTGGTTAGACCGTAAGAAAGTCTGAATCACTAAATGTTCCCGCCCCGTCCCCCTTGGGGCTTAGCCGACACCAGTGCCCCGCCTTCCATGTCTTCCGGCTTCAGCTGCTTGGATTCGTGCAGCACGAACCAGTAGTAGTAGACGTAGTAGCCGATGAGGATGAAGAACACCAGCCGCGTCCAAGGGTTGTGATAGATGGTGCTCATGCCGCCCAAGTCGGACATGCCCGGGTTCATGTCCATGGTGACGCCGTTCATCATGTGGGGCTGCGACATCATCAGGATGCGATATCCGAGGCGGCCCACGAACAGAGCCGTGACGATCATGCCGACGTAGCTGTGGGGCAGGTAATAGAGGACGCCGTCTTCGCGCATGAAGCGGGTGTGTCTTGCAGCCCATACGCCTAAGCAGACGCCTGCAGCGGTGCCGATGATGGTCATCACTGCCAGTTCCTGGGAGAAGAAAGTGGGGATCAGCAGCAGCACACCCAACACGCACAGGACCACCATGCGGAATAGCATGTAACCCCGATTCAGCTTCTGTTTGCCGAAATTGCGGCGGAAGCGCCGATACAGGATGAACAGCACGAAGCCCATGAAGATGGCGGGGCCGACGAAGTGCTGCGGATCGAAGTTCACGTTCATGCAGGTCCCCTTCAGCCGGTCTCGGCCGTGAGCAAGAGAGTAAGGCCTTCTGGGGTGGTCACACGCAGTCCCTGCGCATCATTTTGTATCGACAGCCCCCGCATCTCCAGCAAGGCCTCGGTCTCCACGATGTCGGCACAGACGAACACCAGTAGGGGCTTGGCCTGCGGACCGAAGGATGTCAGGGAGATGTTGATGCCGCCCCAGGAGACCTGGGGTGGCTGGCCGTCTTCGGCGGGTGTGGCGATGAGTCCTAGCTTCTCCCAGAAGGCGAGGGTCGCGGCGGGATCCCGCGCCGGTAGCCGGTATTCCAGGAAATAGCCGCACAGCGTCACCTGCACCTGGGAGGCGTGCACCGGGGAATAGGTGCGTGCTTCCAGTAGTGCCACCAGTCCGCCGTCCGGATCCGGGAACCCCACTTCGTTGAAGCGGTGCAACTCGATGTTGCAGTAGCTGAACTCCAGGGCTAAAGCCTCGAGTTTCGGCAGATGATTGCGCAGATCCGGCAGAGCGAAGCTCAAGGCGGGCGGCAGCCCGTCCCGTGCATGCAGGCCTATATAGAGGCGCCCATCGGTCACCACGGTATAGGGATGCTGCCAAGCTTCCCGCACCGGTGCCTCCACGAAACCGAGCTTGCGGTAGAACTCCAGCGAAGCCAGGATATCGCGGGTGCTTAGACTGATCTCCAGGAAATCCCCGACCATGTTCAGGCTTCCTTGAGGGCGGTGACGACGATCTCAGCCAGAGCCTGCACATGGCTGTCCCGATCGTTCAAGGCCGGGATGTAACGCAAGCGTTCGCCGCCAGCGGCGCGGAAGCCTTCTGCATAACGCAGGGCGATCTCTTCCAGAGTCTCCAGGCAATCCGCCGGGAAGCCGGGGCAGACCACATCTATCTCGTGTATGCCCTTGGCCGCACATTCCTTCAGGATTGTTTCGGTATAGGGCTGGAGCCAGCGCGCCTTGCCGAAACGGGATTGGAAGGTAAGCTGCCATTGATCCGCGCTCAAACCTAACCGTTTCGCCAAGGCCGTCGCGGTGGCGGCGCATTGACCAGCATAAGGGTCACCCGCGTCAGATACCTGTTTGGGGATGCCGTGGAAGGAGATCAGCAACTTCGCGGCCCGGCCGTTCTTATCCCAGTATTCTTCCACGCTCTCCGCGAGTGCTGCGATGTAAGCGGGGTGATCGTGATAGTCCTGCAGATCCCGCACCCGCGGCGACCAACCGAGCCGTTCCAGCAGGCGCGAGACCGCACGGAAACTGGAAGCGGTGGTGGCGGCTGCATATTGCGGATACAGGGGCAGCACTAGGAGCCGCGTGGCGCCACCTTGCTGCAAGGCCTCGAGGGCCTTGGCGATGTCCGGATTCCCATAACGCATACCTAGCGCGAGTACCACCGGTTTGCCGTAGCGCTGCCGCAAGGCCACCTGGAGTTTAGCTTCCAGAGCGCGGCTGTTCAGGAGCAAAGGCGAGCCTTCCTTGGTCCAGATCCGCGCATAGGCTTCCGCAGACTTGGCGGGTCGTGTACGCAGCACCACGAGATACAGGAGCGGCAACCAGAAGAGGCGCGGCAGGGTGACTACGTCCGGGTCCGAGAGGAACTCCGTGAGGTAACGCTTGAGCGCTGGCACCGTGGGTGCATCCGGCGTGCCCAAATTCACCAGCAGCACACCCGGGAGGTTGCGACCCAGGGTGGGAGAAGTAGCCTCGTCTGTCATGCTTCATTCTAGCAACAACGCACACGGTGCTATGCTCTGGTCAGCAACCGACCGGGGGAGATAAGCCATGTTCAAGGAATTCCGACAGTTCGCCATGCGCGGCAACGTGGTGGATATGGCTGTGGGTATCATCATCGGCGGTGCCTTCGGCACCATCGTGAAGTCCCTGGTGGATGACGTGATCATGCCGCCCATCGGGCTGATGCTCGGCAACGTGGATTTCACCAACCTGTTCGTGGTGCTGAAGCAGGGCACCAAGGCCGCACCCCCCTATACCAACCTAGTAGAGGCCCATGCGGCCGGCGCCGTGACCCTGAACTACGGGCAGTTCATAAACAACATCGTGAGCTTCATCATCGTGGCCTTCGCGGTGTTCATGTTGGTGCGCACCATGAACCGGCTCCAAGAGAGGTTGGAGCACCACGCCGACCCGGAAGCCACCACCAAGGAATGTCACTACTGCCTCTCGGTGATCAATATAAAAGCCACTCGCTGCCCGAATTGCACATCTGAGTTGGATGCACCGACACAGCCAGGAAAGAAAAAATCTCGCTGAAAGAAAAAGCCCCGTTAGGGGCTTTCTCCTTTTACAAACTCGAATTGCCTACTGAAGAGCGCTCAAAGCGTTACGAGCGAAGGTGGACGAGGCGCGGGAGGCGAGCCCCCGGAGCGCACTCTTCAGTACGTGAGGACGGCGAGCCGGACCGCAACGAAGTCATGCCGAGCGGAGGAGCTTTGAGCTATCTCTCAAGTATTGCAGTGACACCCATGCCGCCGCCAGTGCAGATGGAGATGAGGCCACGACCCTTACCCTTCTCGGCGAGGATCTTCGCTAGTCCGCCGATGATGCGACCGCCGGTGGCGCCGAAGGGGTGAGCCAGAGCCACGCTGCCGCCCTTGACGTTGAGCTTCTTGCGATCGATGGAGCCTAAGGCTTCCTTGCGGCCGAGCCGAGTGCGGCAGTATTCATCCGATTCCCAGGCCTTGAGGGTGCACAGCACCTGGGCAGCGAAGGCCTCGTGGATCTCATAGAAATCGAAGTCCTGCAGTTTGATGCCGGCCCGGTCCAGCATCCTTGGCACCGCGTAGGTGGGGGCCATGAGCAGGCCTTCGCGCAGGCCCTGCTGGCCGGCGAAGTCCACACCGGCAGTGGCGGTGTAGCTCAAGTAGGCGAGAATCGGCAGGCCATGAGCCTTGGCCCATTCTTCGGATGCCAACAGCACCGCTGAGGCGCCGTCCGAGAGAGGCGTGGAGTTGCCGGCAGTGAGGGTGCCCTTGCCGCTGGTTTTGTCGAAAGCAGGTCTGAGTTTGGCGAGCTTCTCCATGGTCGTATCGGCCCGGACGTTATTGTCGGTGCTGACGCCGTGGAAAGGCGTGACCAGGTCGTTGAAGAAACCCTCTTTCCAGGCCGCCGCCGCCTTCATGTGGCTCTCGTAAGCCAGCTGGTCCTGGGCTTCACGGGTGATGCCCCATTCCTTGGCCATAAGTTCGCAGGACTGGCCCATGTTGAGATGGGTGCGGGATTCCGTGACCGACGGCAGATGCGGTGCGAGATCGCTCGGACGCCAACCCAGCCAGGGTTTGAGTTTCTGGCCTAAGCTCTTGCCGCGACTGCTCTTCAGGAGGATCTGCTGGAAGTGGCGGCCGAACACGATGGGCACATCGCTCGCCGTGTCCACGCCGCCAGCGATGCCGGATTCGATCTCGCCGATGGCGATGCGCGCGGCGATTTCCGCGGCATTGCTCAAGGAAGTGCCGCAGGCGCGATCGGAGTTATGGGCTGGAGTGTGCACGTTCAAGCCGCTGGAGAGCACTGCCTCACGGGCCATGCTCCAGTCGCGGGAGTGCTTCATCACCGCGCCCGCCACCACGTCGCCCAGGATCTCGCCCTTGAGGTTGTACTTGTCCACCAGGCCTGTCACCGCAGCGGTGAGCATCTCCAGATTGCCGATGTCGGCATAGTTGGTGAAGATGCGGCAGAAGGGGATGCGGTTGCTGCCGACGATGGCGACGGGGCGAGTGGTGTTCTGAGCCATGGGGACTCCGGAGAGCGGGTGGGCGTGAAGGCCTTAAATCATGCCACTTTAGCGACATGCTTGCTATGATGCAGCGGTTCCCGCTAGGTAAGCGCCCGATGTCCTCCACCGCCACGCCATCCCCGCGCTGGACTGCCGTCCGGATGGAGGCGCGCGCCATGCTGATCCTGGGGCTGCCCATCATCGTGCATAACCTGGCGCTGGTGGGTATGGGCCTGACGGACGCCATCATGGCCGGCCTGCTCGGCGCCAAGACCCTCGCTGGTGTGGCGGTGGGCTCCAGTGCCTGGGCACCGATCTTCCTGTTCTCCTTGGGGCTGCTCATGGCCCAATCACCCACCACCGCGCATCTGCACGGTGCGGGCAAGGATCATGAGGTCGGCCGTTATGCCCGGCAGATGGCCTGGATCTCGCAAGTGATGGGTTGGGGTGGCTTCTTCCTGTTACGCAGCCTGCATCCTTTCCTGCAGGCCATCCACATCGAGCCAGAGATCGTGCCGGTGGCAGATGGCTATCTGCGTGCCGTGGCCTGGGGCCTGCCGGGTCTGTGTCTATATCAGGTACTCCGCTTCACCAGCGAGGGCATCGGCCGTACCCGCATCCTGCTAGGCATCGCCATCGGCGGCCTCGCCATGAACGGCGTGCTGGACTACATATTCATGTATGGCAAGCTGGGTCTGCCCGCCATGGGCGCCACCGGTACAGGCTATGCCACCGCGCTCACCCAGTGGCTGATGTTCTTCGGCATGTTGCTGTACGTGAGTCGGCGCCGGTACTACCGCGTGCTCAAGATGTTCGAGCACTTCGACTGGCCGGACGCCCGCATGCTGAAGGAACTGCTGTTCCTGGGCGTGCCCATCGCTGTGTCCATCTTCATGGAGTCGAGTCTCTTCTCCGGCGTGGGCCTGATGATGGGTACCCTCGGCACCGACATCGTGGCGGCGCATCAGATCGCGCTCAACTATGCTTCGTTCGTGTTCATGGTGCCCATGAGTGTGGCACTAGCCATCTCAGTACGAGTGGGGCATGCGCTCGGTAGGGGAGATCGGGCGGAAGCCCGGCTCGCGGGCTTCACCGGCATCGGTGTATGTCTGTGCTTCGAGGTCTTGTCGGCCGGGAGCATGGCACTGCTGCCACACCAGATAGTGGGGCTCTATACCCATGACGCGGCGGTCGCAGCCATCGCCGTGAGCCTGTTGTACATGGGCGCTATCATGCAGATATCCGATGGCATCCAGGTGAGCGCCATGGGTGCACTGCGTGGCTACAAGGACACGGGTATCCCCACACTCATCACGGTACTGGCCTACTGGGGTGTGGGCTTCCCCCTGGCCTGGGTGTTCGGCATCCCCATGCATCTGGGGCCACAGATGATCTGGGCTGGTTTCATCGCCGGGCTCACGGTGGCGGCGGTGCTATTGACCGCCCGATTCCTGAAATTGAGCCGAGTATGAGACCGATGCTCTGCTATTCGGGCGGACGGCCCGACATCCTGGGCTGAGGTACGGGTTGCCGGTTGGTGGCCTTGTAGTCCGGCGAACGTGAACCGCTGATGCAACTGCGATCTATATATGGCGCTGTTGCGGCGTCCAGCTCTGAGTCTTCGAGCGAGGCATGGCTGTCACTCCCTTATCTGGCGGCAGGTAGCCTCCCAAGACATTTAACGACCCTTGCACCCTAGTGGGGGGTCCGTTAGCCTCTCGCAACCCATATAGGAGTGACACCGTGGCACAGGGCAAGCTGCGTAAAGACGCCGGCCTCATCGGACTGCTGTTCGCAGGACTGAGCTCCACCATCGGCTCCGGCTGGCTGTTCGGGCCCATGAAGGCGGCCCAGATAGCCGGCCCCTTGAGCATCGGCTCCTGGGCCATCGCGGCGGTAGTGGTGGGCTTAATCGCTATGGTCTACGCGGAACTGGGACCCCTGTTCCCCCGCAGCGGCGGTTTGATGCACATCAGCGTCATCAGCCACGGCCGTCTCGTGGGCCGTGTGTGGAGCTGGATCCTGTTCCTGGCCTACGTGACCATCGCGCCTGTGGAGGCCATGGCGGTGGTGACCTACGCCAACGGCTACCTGCCGGGCATGATCGACACGTCCACCGGTCTGCTCACCGGCACGGGCATCGTGGTCTCGGTGTTCGTATTGGGCGCCTTCGTGCTGCTCAACTTCCTGATCCTGCGTTTCATCCTGATGCTCAACACCATCGCCACCTGGATCAAGGTGTGCGCGCCAATCGGTACCATCCTGGTGCTGATGTTCAGCGCCCACCATCCGGAGAACTTCTCGGTGAAGGCGCACGCGACGGGTGACGTGACTAACATGTTCCTAGCTATATCCACTGCCGGCGTGTTCTTCTCCCTGTTCGGTTTCACCCAGGCCATCCAGTTGGCTGGCGAGACCAAGGACCCGGCCCGCAACATCCCGCGGGCAGTAGTGGGTACCATCGTGCTCTCGGCCATCATCTATGTGTTCGTGGAGTACTCCTTCGTGGCGGCGGTGCCGCCGGAGCTGCTGGCGAAGGAAGGTTGGGCAGGCCTCAACTTCGGCAGCGTCTCCGCCAACCCGATCCTGGCCTCCGGCCCCATGGTGGGTCTGATGCTGACCCTCGGTGTCTCCTGGTGGGCCATGGCCCTGTACGCAGACGCCATCATCTCGCCCACCGCCTGCGGCTACATCTGGACCACTGCCACGGCACGGGTGGTGATGGCAGCTTCGGAAGAGAACTATGCGCCGGCGAAGCTGCGTGAGATCAACCGCAACGGCACACCCTGGACGGCGTTGATCCTGTCCTTCGTGGTGGGCTGCATCTTCTTCTTCCCCTTCCCGAGCTGGCAGAAATTGGTCAACTACGCTTCTTCCGCCACGGTCTTGTCCTACGGCATCGGCTGCGTGGTGCTGTTGCGCATGCGCCGCACCATGCCGGACCTGAAGCGGCCGTTCCGGCTGTGGACCGCCTGGCTCATCGCGCCAGCGGCTTTCATCAGCTCCAACTTCGTCATGTACTGGGCGGGCTTCGGCACCGTCAACGTGTTGTTCATGATCATCGCCGGCATCATGGCGGTATATCTGTTGCGCTTCCTCTACCTCTACATCGAAGGCAAGGAGCCGGATGAAGACCTGGCGCACGCCTGGTGGCTGGTGCCGTACTTCGCCGGCATGTGGATACTGAGCTTCTTCGGTCCCGTGGAGATGGGCGGCACCGGCACCTTCGGCATCTTCGACGGCATGCTGTCGGTGGCCGTGTTCAGCCTGATCATCCTGTATGTCGCCCTAGCCACCGGCGTGCCCGCCGCCAAGGTGAAGTCTTACTACACGGCTGTGCTCAAAGCTGACCGGTGAGGCTACACCTGAGTCTGCTGCTGTTGGGTCTGGCCTGCGCTTCAGCTCAGGCGGATATCCTCGCGGACCTCAAGACCAAGCTCAAGGACTTACAGGCCGATACGCCGGTAAAGGGCGTGTTGGATGCAAGCTATGCCGAGTTCGATGCCAAGGGTGTGGCGGATAAGACCAAGAGCGCCCATTTCCAATTGCAGGTGGACGGCAGCGATGGCCTCCAGGTCCATCTCAACCCGACTCTCGTGGCGACCCTGAGCACCGAGGAGGCGACCAACGCCGCAAACCCCGAGCTTCCCACCCCGAATGGGGACCTGCTGCGAGAGATGACTCCGCTGCGCATCCAGCACATGCTCTCGGCAGCACCGACCTTGTCGCATGATCTGGATGGCGCCACTGGGCCCGTGACCAAGTCCGCGACCCTGGGCAGCGCCAAGGTCACGGTACTGACCGTCAACCTACCGTTCCGTGCGCCGAAGAAGGACAGCGATGCCGCCAAGGATTGGCAGGACACGCTCAGCATCTGGCTGGATACGGACGGCGTGCCGCTCCAGATCCAGGATCAGCTGCACGTGAAGTTCTGCAAGTTCTTCATGTGCATCACGGTGGATGACAGCTACAGCGATACGCTGAGGCTGGTGGGCGGTCGCCTGGTGATCGTCGACTTGAGCCAGGAGCACCAGCAGTCTGGCCTGGGGCAGGATGCCCACACCAAGACCACGGCGGCGCTGCAAGTGCAGTGAGGCGGCCCGATGCATCCAGGGAAACGGGCTGTCTGGGACAGCGGCGCATGGCGTCCGGATAGCCGGGTCAGTCTGGGGGCCGCCGCCGCCGCGACTTTGCTGGTGATGGCAGGCTTCGCGATACTCTTCTCGACCGCACCGAGCCTCAGGTTATCCCGGGATACGGACCAGCTGCGGGAGCAGTTGACGTTCTCCGCGCCCGTGTCCACGTTGCCTTTCCCGCGCATGCGAGTCCCAACTCCTGCACCGCTAGCCCACGTACGATTGTTGCAGAGCGTCTGGCCGCCGCTACCGACGGTGGTCTCGGCACCGGGCGGACACACGCCACAGGGCTATCTACGGGAATACCTAGTCGAGCGTGAGCAGGAGATCGCCGCAGCCCTGCGCGCCAAGGTGACAGGCAAAGGCTCCGCGCCCGGCCTCCCAAAGCCCCCACCAGCGCAGGCTCTGCCCGATGACCAAAGTTACCGCAACGTGGATGGACAGAAGATCGCGCGCACGGATGATGGCTGCGCCCAGATCCAGACGGTGCAGGGGAGTCCGTCGCCCACCAACCACGTGGACCTGGCGGAGCCCACCGCCTGCCCGGGAGGGTCGCCGGATGCCAGCGAGGAGATGGGCAAGGGCTTGGACGATTGGGCCAAGAAAGTACAGCGATCACGACCGCCGCCCCGATGAAGTTCAACGGTGCTTCGAGGGTCGCGGGCGCAGGTCTGTCGGTGTGAGCAACATATCTTTCAGTTTTAAGTTCGACGGTATCGCCCGTAGCAGTGGGTGGGCTTCGGTGTTGAATACGATGCTGTCAAAGTCCAGGGTCGAAGGCGGCGCGAAGATCAGGTAGTAGTACTTGAAGGTCTCGGCGAACACATAACTCTCCATGGCATCGCGCTTCTGCTTGGTGACTACGCTCTTCAGCGCCGCATAGCCCACGTCGTTACGGCAGTACTGCACGAAGTCGGCGAACATGCGACGCGCGTGGTCCTGATAAACGGGATCATGGGTGTAGTGCCACAGGTAATAGGTGGATTCCACCATCTCAGGGCGTAGCTCGTAGCCCGGATACTCGACCTTGTGGTCTTTGTAATCGTAGACCTCCGGTTCCATGTGGTTGAGGTCCCACATGACGTAGCCAGAATCCTGCAGCCGCTTAGCCTCATCCAGATAGCCTGTCAGCGCCAGCACAGCCGGGAAGAAGGCATCGAGGGCACCATACTCGGTAGTAGTGCGCTTGCCGGTATACATGTTCACGTGGCCATACCAGAGCTGGCCATCTACCTCATCCGGCAAGTACTTGCGTACCGCCTCGATGCTGCCGGTCGCCATGTCCATGCACTCGCCATCGGAGAACAGCAGCATGCACTTCACCTGGTACTCCAGGTAGGAGTCGATGCCGCCGCTGATGTGGGAGTCGGTGCTGATCCATTTCCCCGTCTCGATATCGATGCCATCGCCCACCAAACCGATGGACGAGCGATGGTTGTAGGTCACCACCAAGGCGCGTTTGGCAGCAGCGACGAAGCGTTGGTCGCCGGTCAGAAGGCTCAAGGTGCCGAACTCTAGGATCAGTGTACCGGTCTCGGCGGGATTGCTCTCTGCCCCGCGGGTCTTACCGGTGCGCAGGTTCACATACTGATAGGGCATGCCGGTGGACGAATCGAAGGCCGGCAGCAAGCGTTTGCCCAAGTCATCCGCCAGGACCAGAAGACGCTGGTCGCCGGTGAGTTCATAAGCCGAGAGCAGGCCGCCCAACAGACGGATGGTGATCTCGAAGTTCTTGACGTAGATGTCCTTGTCGAAATTCAGTTGAGTATCAATGAGCTGTCGGTCTTTATCCGCTTGATCTTTCAGGCCCATGATGACCAGCGTATCCAGTGCATCCACCGGCGTCATGAGTAGGGATTGGCCGTACCAGTCCTTTGCCTTCTTGCTTAAGGGCATGAGTTCGTCATGGCCCCACGCGTACTTCGCGTAGTCGTCCCAGGCGTGCAGGAACTCGGTCTTGACCCGTGCAGCGGTCACCGCCGGATCCTCCGGCGCAGGCGCAGCGCCGAACGCCGCGGTAGAGAACAACAGGCATAGGAAGCCGAACACGCAGGTCTTCATATCTCTACCTCGCCTCGCAGGAGGCGCAGTACCTCGTAGCAGGCACCCATGGTGTGGTAATCGGTCTTGCCTGCCGGGCTCTTCTCATCACTGTATTTGTGGTTCTGCCGATCGAGGATGCGGAACCAGGCGCCATATCTATGATCGACGAGGTGCTCCCAGGAATAAGCCCAGATGCGCTGATACTGATCCCAGTATTTGTCGTCGCGGCTCTTCGCCGCCAGTAGCGCCGCGGCAGCCAGCGCCTCTGCCTGCACCCAGAAATATTTGTCCGTGTCGCAGAGGCCGCCATCCGGTGCGAAGCCGTAGCAGATGCCGCCATACTCGCCATCCCAGCCGTGGGCAAGGGAGGTATCGAAGAGGCTTTGGGCCGTAGGCAACATCCAGGCTTCGGGCCGATGCCGAGCCAATATCAGCAGTAATTTGGCCCATTCCACCTGATGCCCTGGTTGGAAACCCCAGGGGCGGAACAGATGCCGTGGGTCACCTTTGTTGTATTCCCAATCGATGTTCCAATGCGCGTCGTAGTGTTCCCAGATCAGGCCATCGGCCTTGGCAGCCTGTCGCCGGGTCATGTTCTTTGCCAGGAGGTGTGCCCGGTCTAGATACCGCGGATCCCGGGTGGCCTCGAATGCAGCCAGCATGGCCTCACACATATGCATGTTGGCGTTCTGGCCCCGGTAAGCACTGAACACCCAATCCGGCGAGGCCTCGTCCCTATATAGGCCGGCGTCTGTGTCCCAGAAGTGTCGTTCTAAGAGTGCCCAGGTCTCATCCATCCAGGCGGCCATTTCTTTCACGCCGCTCATATGGCCGCAGGAATAAGCCAGCAGGACGAAGGCGAGGCCATAGCAATGGTTGGTGCGGTCTTCTGGCTTGCCATCGCGTAGCGTCCAGGCATAGCCACCGCTCACCGGATCCCGGTGCACATCTCGCAGATACGCCAAACCATGCCGTACCGCGTCGAGATACGCGGACTGCCTGAACTCACGATAGGCCATGGCGTAGTTGAAGACGAAGCGGGCGCTGCTGACGAGGTGGCGGTGGCTCTTGTCGTAGACGGTACCGTCATCTTTGAAGTAGTGAAAGAAACCACCCTTGGGGTCGATGCAGCGTGGATGGTAGAAAGCCATGCTGGCCGCGATGTGATCTCGCAGGAATTCCGGCGAACGGAACTCGGGGCTCAAGGCTGCTGTTCCATCAAGTCTTCCACCTCAGCGAGGCTCGGCATGGCTTCGAAGGCACCGTGACGGGTCACGGCGAGTGCCCCGCAGGCCGCGGCGAAGTGCAGAGCGCCATCCACCTGTTCGGTATCCGCGAGAAAGGCTGTGAGGCCTTCAGCGCGTGTCTCCACCAGGGATGCCAGTATCCCCGCCACGAAGGCATCGCCGGCACCGGTGGTGTTCACGCTCTTCACTTCATAGGTGCTGGCTGTATCTTCCGATTCACGGGTTAGATGCCGGATCAGGCCCGCGCCATCGGTGATGAGCAGCCACTGGGCACGGCCACGCCAGATCTCGGCGATGACGGCTGCCTCACCACGCATGGGTTCAGCGAGATAGGCGAGCTCCGAGGTGGAAAGCTTCACCACGTCCGCTTCACGCAATAGAGACCAGATACGCGGTCGGGCATCGGCATGGGTCGGCCAGAGGCTAGGCCGGTAGTTCATGTCGAAGCTCACGATGGCACCGGCGGCTTGAGCCAGGCGCACGCCTTCCAGAGTAGCTTCAGCGATGCCCGTCTCCGTCAGACTGTTGGAGCAGCAGTGGAAAGCCGCGGCACCATGGAAGCTCTCAGGCTTGAAATGCTTAGCCTGGAACAAGAGGTCCGCTGACGGCGGCCGGTAGAAGCTGAAACGCCGTTCCCCTTGAGCATCCAGGGAGACGAAGGCGAGGGCGGAGTTGGCCTGGTCGGTACGCTCTAAATAAGCGGTGCAGACACCGGCCTCGCGCAAACTCGCCAGTAGGGAATCACCGAAAGCGTCCTGGGCCAGCATGCCGACGAAAGCTGAACTTATACCCAACTTCGCCAGGGCTACGGCCACGTTAGCAGGCGCGCCACCCGCATAGGGCCGATAAGTACCCGCCGGTTCCGCCAGCATATCCATGAGGGCTTCACCGAAGCACAGCACTTCAGCCACGGGCGCGGACCGTAGGGGTGGCATCGTCATCCGTGCTCAAGCGACGTGAACCTGCTACTGCGTAGAACAGGATGTACAGATAACAGATCAGCGGCAACACGAAGGCATGATGCAGGCCAATCAGGTCGGCCAGTTTGCCTTGAGCCAGGGGGACCAGCGCACCGCCGACGATGGCCATGACCAGGAGACTCGAGCCACGGCCCGTGAGCGGACCCAGACCCTCGATACCGAGGGTGAAGATGGTGGGGAACATGATGGAGTTGAAGAGACCGACGGCCACCACGCTCCATACCGCCATCATGCCTCCGCTGGTCATGGTGGTGAGCACCAGGAAAGTGGCCACTGTGGCGAAGATCGCCAGCAGCTTGCGGCTGTCCACCCGCTGCAGCAGCGCCGCACCCACGAAACGCCCGATCATGGCACCGGTCCAATATAGGGACACGTAGCCTGCCGCACGGGCTTCCAGCATGTCACCGATGTCGGGCAGGGAGATGTAGTTGATCATGAAGCTGCCGATGGAGACTTCGGCGCCCACGTACAGGAATATGGCGGCGATGGCGAAGCTCAGGTGCCGGTGCCGCAGCGCATCGCGGAAAGGGTGCGGCCCCTCATCGCCGCTCTCCATCTCTTGCACCGCCGGCAGGTGGAACAGGTGTACCACCAGCGCCAACAGGAACAGGGTCACGGCGATGCCTATATAAGGGAGTTGCACCGCATGGGCCTGTTGCAGCTGATAGGCGAGCTGCTGCGAGGGGCTGAGCGCGAGCAGGGCCGCTGGAGCCAGTACTCCGGCGGAGAGGATCAGGACTCCGCCGAACTTGGGGGCGAGGGCGGTGCCCAAAGAGTTCAGGGCCTGGCTTAGGTTGAGGCGGCTGCTGGCCCCCTCGGGCGGACCCAACAGGCTCACGTAGGGGTTGGCAGCCACCTGTAGCAGGGTGATTCCGGAGGCGAGCACGAAGAGCGCCGAGAGGAATACAGGGTAGGAAGGCAGGGCCGCGGCGGGCAGGAAGCCCAAGGCCCCCAGGGCCGTGATTGCCAGACCCAGGACGATGCTGTTTTTGCATCCCAGGCACGATACGACTTTTCCCGCCGGCAGCGACATCAGGAAATAGGCGCCGAAGAAGCAGGACTGGATCAGCGCCGCCTGGGTGTAGTCCAGCGCGAATAGGGACTTCAAGTGCGGTACCAGCACGTCGTTCAGGACCGTGATGAAGCCCCACATGAAGAACACCGCTGTCACCACGCCGAAGGCCAGGCGGTCGCGCTTCGGGTCTCTACCGTTCATGCGGGGTCGCTCCCTGTGGCTCCGGAGGAGGCCACGGTACTATAGGGGCTCGGGCCCCGCTGCATCAAACTGTGACCTTCGGAGTCTCGCCATGCCGATCCGCATCATCCCTGCGCTGTTGCTGACCTCATTGTTCCTGGCTGCGGCCGGCAGTCATGCCGCCACGCCGGACGGCGGCTACAGCTCCGTGGATCCCTTCATCGGAACCGGCGATGGCGGCCACACCTACCCGGGCGCCAGCCTGCCTTTCGGCATGGTGCAGTTGAGCCCGGATACGGACATCAAGGACTTCCACAAGAGCTATAAGTGGGCCGCGGGGTACCGCTACGAAGACCCGACCATCCTCGGTTTCTCCCACACCCATTTCTCCGGCACCGGCCACTCGGACCTGGGCGACGTGCTGCTCATGCCGATAGCCGGGGATGTGCGCATCAACCCCGGCGACCCGGACAAGCCGAAGAGCGGTTACCGTTCGCGCTTCGACCACGCCAGCGAGCTGGCTGAACCCGGCTACTACGCCGTGACCTTGAGCGACTATGGCATCCGCGTGGAACTCACCGCCACCCGGCGCGTGGGTCTGCAGCGCTACAGTTTCCCGGAAGGCACACCGGCGCATGTACTGCTGGACCTGCGTTCCAGCATCTATGACTACCAGGGTAAGGTGCTGTGGTCGCGCATCCGCGTGCGTCCCGACGGCACCATCACCGGTTTCCGGGAGACCCGTGGCTGGGCGCCGGGGCGGCAACTGTATTTCGCCATGCGTTTCTCCAGACCCATGCAGGACCACGGCCTCTACGACCAGGAAGATGATTTAGTCTATAAGGGCTTCGCGCCGCCAGCGGCGGACGAACCCCTGGAGCGAGCCCAGATCGAGGGGCGTGCCGCTTACGCCGTATTCGACTTCGGCACCTTGAGGGACAAGGCGCTGCTGGTGAAGACTGCCATCTCTACCGTGAGCGAAGACGGCGCGATCCGTAACCTTGATGTGGAGATGCCTGGCTGGAACTTCGATGCCACTCGCGCTGCGGCCAAGGCCGATTGGGTGAAAGCCCTGGACGCAGTGGCGAGCGTGGATGCAGCTCCCGACATCAAGAAGAGCTTCTATACGGCTCTCTATCATTCAATGCTTGCGCCTAATCTCGCCATGGATGTGGACGGCCAATACCGCGGCCCAGACGATGCGGTGCATCGCGCCAAGGATTTCGATTTCTATTCCACCTTCTCCCTGTGGGATACCTATCGCGCCGAGCATCCCTTGCTGACTCTGGTGCAGCCAGCCAAGCGGACCGTGGATGTGATCGATTCCATGATCGCCTTCCAGCACGACAGCCCCTACGGAATGCTGCCGGTGTGGTCGTACATGGGCCAGGAGACCTGGTGCATGATCGGCTACCATGCGGTGGCGGTGATCTCCGATGCCTATATGAAAGGCATCCGCGGCTTTGACGCCAAGGCAGCGTTGAAGTCCATGATAAGCACCGCAAGCTATGGCCCCTACGACGGTCTCCAGTACTACATGCAGCTGGGGTACGTGCCCATCGACAAGGAGAAGGAGGCGGCATCCAAGACCGTGGAATACGCCTTCGACGACTGGACCATCTCGCGCATGGCCGGATCCATGGGCGACAAGGACGATGCGGAGGCCTATCGGGTGCGTGCTTCCAACTGGCGCAACGTCTTCGATCCTAAGACCGGCTTCATCCGGGCCCGCAAGAGCGACGGCAGCTTCAACGAGCCCTTCGATCCCGCAGCCGTCGGCTACGGCAGCGACTACACGGAAGGCAACGCCTGGCAATACTCATGGTATGAGCCCCAGGACGTAGGTGGTCTGATCCACGCCCTGGGCGGCGAAGACAAGCTGGTGGCGAAACTGGACGCGGTGTTCGACACCAAGGTGGACCCGAAGGAGTTCGCCAACGTTGAGGACATCTCCGGGCTCATCGGCTACTACGCCCACGGCAACGAACCCAGTCACCACATCCCCTATCTCTATGACTATGCGGGCCAGCCCTGGAAGACCCAGATGCGTCTGGCCCAGATCATGCATACCCAGTACGCGCCGACCCCGGATGGGCTCTCAGGCAACGATGACCTGGGCCAGATGTCCGCCTGGTACGTGTTCACGGCCTTGGGCTTCTACCCCGTGGCTCCGGCCAGCAACCAGTACGTGATCGGCCGGCCTTTCCTGGCCAACGCTGTCCTCAACTTGCCGAACGGCCGGCATTTTACGGTGCTGGCGGAAGGCTTGAGTGACGAGCATCCCTACGTGGGAAGCGTGAGCCTGGACGGAAAACCTCTGAACCGCAGCTATATCACCCACCAGGAGATCATGGCCGGTGGCACCTTGAAGTTCACCATGCAGGCGCAGCCCAACAAGACTTGGGCCGTGGACGCCCAGAGCCGGCCCTATTCCATGAGCGATTACTGATTCAGCGGGGCGGGCGCGGTGTGGTGTTGGAAGCGGGAGCCGGTTGAGTGGCCGGCGCCGGCGGCACCACGTAGCCATAGTCGAAGAGGTCCTTGCAGACGTTGCAGCCGAACTCCACATAGATACCCGGCGCGGTCTCGATGCGGCCGGTAGCAGCGGCATCGATGATGAAAAGGAACTTCTGCTCGTGGTACAGGAAATGCCCCTGTACCGTGCAGGGCGACAACTGATAAGCCTTGCGCAGGTCCGCGTCCGTCATCACCACGGCTTTCTTGAAGAAGTCCCGTACCTGGCTCTCGGTCAGGTTGAAGCCGCGGCACATATCAGCTTCGTGGGGTTTGGCGGTCTCCACGATCACGCTGTCGTGCTCCAAGACCTTACCTGAATGGATCAGCTCGGCCACGGTGATGTTAGCCGCAAAAGCGGCACTCACGATGAACAGGGGCAGGATCAGGGCGTAGCGGCGCATCATACTGCTTAGCTGCGCATACCCACGCCCTTGTTCAGGAGATACAGGGCGAAGAGGTACAGCACTACCAGGAACAACAGGATGATGGCGAAGGCGGTGTAGATGCCGATGTCCGATTCGCCGAGGATGCCGTAGCGGAAGGCATTCACCATGTACAGGATCGGGTTGAAGCGCGATACTGCCTTCAGGCCCTCCGGCAGCATGTTGATGGAATAGAACACGCCGCCCAAGTAAGTGAGAGGCGTGAGCACGAAAGTAGGGATGATAGTTACGTCGTCGAACTTCTTGGCATAGACGGCGTTGATAAGGCCGCCCAGCGCGAACACGATGGAGGTGAGCAGCACTACGGCCAGGGTGACGACAGGATGAGCCAGGTGCATGTCCGTGAAGAACAACGCCACGATCATCACCAACAGGCCGACCAGGAGACCGCGCAGCACCCCGCCGGTGACGTAGCCCATGATGATGTAGCTGTTGGGCAGGGGCGAGACCATCAGCTCTTCGATGTGGCGGCCGAACTTGGCACCGAAGAACGAGGACACCACGTTGGCATAGGCGCTGGTGATGACCTGCATCATGATCAGGCCCGGCGCGATGTAGTCGATGTAGCTGAACCCGCTCATGGCACCGACGCGGTTGCCGATGAGCCGGCCGAAGATGATGAAGTACAGGGTGGCCGTGATCACCGGCGGCACCAGGGTCTGCACCCAGATGCGCAGCACCCGCTTCATCTCGCGCATGACGATGGTATTGAAGCCGATGAGGTTGTAGCGCAGGCGGTTCATGCGGCCCCCTTCCTCTCGGTGAGGCGCACGAACAGCTCTTCGAGGCGGTTAGCCTTGTTGCGCATGCTTAAGACCTGCACCCCAGCCTTGGAGAGACTGGCGAACAAGGCATTGATGTCCTGCTCTTTGTTCACTTCCACTTCCAGGGTGACATCGTCCACCTGGGTCACCGCGTACCCCTCCACCTTAGGAAGCGTCTTCAGCGGGCTGCGCAGGTTGAGCACGAAGGTCTCAGTATGCAGCCGGGCCAGCAGTTCGTTGGTGGAGCCCTGCACCACGATGCTGCCGTGGTCGATGATAGCCACCCGCCGACAGAGGTTCTCCGCCTCTTCCAGGTAGTGGGTGGTGAGGATGATGCTGATGCCATCCTTGTTGATCTTGCGCAGGAACTCCCACATGGAGCGGCGGATCTCGATGTCGACGCCGGCAGTGGGTTCGTCCAGGATCAGGAGCTTGGGCTCATGCACCAGGGCGCGGGCAATCATGAGCCGGCGCTTCATGCCGCCCGAGAGGGTGCGTGACATGGCATCGCGCTTCTCCCACAGGGACAGCTGCTTCAGGTATTTCTCGGCGCGTTCCTTGGCGAGCTTGCGTGGGATGCCGTAGAACCCCGCCTGGTTCACCACGATGTCGAAGACCTTCTCGAACTGGTTGAAGTTGAGCTCCTGCGGGACGAGGCCGATGCAGGACTTGGCCGCTTCCAGTTCATGGTCGATGTCGTGGCCGAACACCGTGACGGTGCCGGAGGTCTTGGTGACGAGCGAGGTGACGATGCCGATGCTGGTGGTCTTGCCGGCGCCGTTGGGACCGAGCAAGGCACAGAACTCGCCTTCTTCCACCTCGAAGTCGATGCCCTTCAGGGCCTGTACGCCGTTGCTGTAGGTCTTGACCAGTTTCTGGATGGACAGGGCGTTCATGCTGCAGCAGGAGTGCGGGATCGCGCGGGGGCGAAATGATACCACGCTACCCCAGGGACTATGTTTGGGGCATCCATATCCGGCGCACAGCGCCCGTTAGCGAGCGCTGTGGCGCAGGAAAAGCGGCGATTCATCCGTCGCGTTCCGAGCCATAGACGGCCAAGAAGGCCGTGTATGGCCATAAAAGAAAAGGCCCGCGGCTTGCGCCGCGGGCCTGGATCAAGACGATCCTAGGTGGTTACTAGTCGGTTAGTTCGGATGCTTCATGCAGAACTGGAAGCTGCCGCTGCCGGAGTAGGCGAAGATGTCCCACTCATAGAAGCCAGCAGTGCCGCTGTAGTTGATGGTCTCGTTGTCGGTGGTGCCGGTGGAACTCTTCACCACGCGCCAGGACGAACCATTCCACTTGTACAGGTACAGGTCATAGTCCTTACCGGCCGGGCCACTCAGGATGCCGGACTGGGTCCCGGTCACCGTGGTCTGGTAGTAGGTGTTGTTCGGCTCGAACACGTCGTTGCCCTGGGTGATGTTCCCGGTGAACGAGGTGTAACCAGCCGCGCAACCGCCGGACGGTGCCGTCACGGTGACGCTCTCGGTCGCGACGTTGGAGTTACCACCGGCGTTATTGGCGTCGAAGGTGAACGAGTCGCTACCAGCGAAGCCCGTGGTCGGCGTGTAGGTGAAGGCGCCGGTCGAGGCGTTGGTGATGCTCACCGTGCCATGAGCCGGGGCCGCCACTACGGCGAACGTCAGGGTGCCAGTACCCGTGGCCGACAGCGTGCCGTTGACTGCGGCGTTCTCAGCCGTGGTCACCGAACCGTTGCTGGCGGTGGGCGGGTTCACCGCAGTGCTGTTCACCGTGACGCTCTCAGTGGCGGTATTGGAAGTCCCGCTGCTGTTGGTGGCGTGGAAGGTGAACGAGTCGCTGCCGGAGAAGCCGCTGGCCGGCGTGTAGGTGAAGGCACCGGTCGCGGAGTTGGTGATGGTCACCGAGCCGTGTGCCGGATTCGCCACGATGGCGAAGGTATCGCCCGTGCCAGTGGCCGACAAGCTACCGCTCACCGCGCTGTTCTCGTTGGTGCTCACCGAACCGTTGCTCGCCACCGGTGCCGTGCCGCCGGCGCCGCCGCCGACGTTGGCGACGAACGAGCTACCGATGATGCTGCCGAAACCGGTGGTGTAGTCCCAACCGGCGGCGGCGGTCTCACCGCTGTTGTTGCCCGAGGTCACGTCATGGAAGTCCGTGGAAGCATGGGCTGCAGCATCCGCATAGATCAGCGGAGCGGCGAAGCCCAGGGTCTGACCCTTGGCCTGCAGGACGCGGGCCCAGGTGCCGACGAACAGCGGCGAGGAGAGACTGGTGCCACCGATCTGCTGGTTGGCTGCGCCATCCACGATCACGAGGGCGCCGGACTCCGGATCGCCGTCGAAGGCGATGTCGGGCACGCCGCGCTTGGTGTGACCGGCGTTCTGGCCCACGCCAGACTGCCAGCTCGGCATCGGCTCGAAGGTGCTGGGGCTGCCGCCCGTGGCGCCTTCGCCCTTGCTGAGCTCGTTCCACACTGTCTCACTCGCCCAGGTGGTGGTGCCGCTTGTGAACAGCTCGGTGCCGCCCGCCGCGATCACGTACTGGGAGGTGGCCGGCCAGCTCGGGGTCACGCCGCCGGTGCCGCACTCGTCGGCGCCGGAGTCACCCGTGGAGATGGAGAAGGTCTGGCCCTGGGCATCAGCCTGCTTGAAGATCGTGTCATCGGAAGCGGCGGAACCGTCGCTCTGGGCATCGGACTCGCATTCGCCGATGGACACGTTGATGACCTTCACCGCGTTGGCGGTCACGATCGCGTTGAAGTCCGCGGTCATGTTGGCATCGGACAGAGACGGGATGTTGTAGAAGATGATCTTCTGCACGCCGCCGGAGATGCCTTCGATGTCCTGGCTGTCCAGGTCCCATTCACCGTCACCGCTGGTGTCGGTGCTGGTGCCGTTGGTGTTGACCGTCTGGGTCGTGACCGCGGGCAGGCCGTTCTGCGTGGTGAACTTGCTCAGGTCACTCAGGATGTTGGTCAGCTTGCCTTCGGTCACGATGCCGACCGGGACCGACGAGGCTGTCGCCAGGCTGCTGTCGCCGTAGATCGAGGCGAAGTTGGTCGGGTTATGGCCGCTAGCCGTGCCGGTGGTGGCGTCGACGTGACCGCCCGGGACCTGCGCGAACTTGGCGAAGGTGTGGCCCTGATGCACGGTCTGCAGACCGAGCACCGCTTGCACCGTGCCCTGCATGGAGACGGGCACACGCACTTCGCTGGAGTTGGCGAAAGCTTCACGTCCGTCGTGGGTCAACACATGGATCAGCTTGGTCTGGAACGCGTCCTGCGCCAGGTCAGCACGGCCATCGGCCGAGACCAGCAGGCGGTTGGAGGAGATCTCCACATTCTTGAAGCCGGAACGGCTCAGGAAGTTTGCCACCACCTTGGCCTGCGCCTGGGTGGGCGAGTAACGCTCTGTGAACTGTTCGGGCGACAGCACTGCGTGGTGCGGATCCGCCAGGAACTTGTCCAGCTGCGCTTCGTTGCGCAGCTTGAGTGTGATCACCACATGGATCGGCTGCGTGGCTTCGAGTGCGCCGGTCGGCATGTCGTTGCCGCGCAATGAGGTGGCCGGATGCAGCGTGGCGAACGCAGCACCGGGTTGAGCTAACGCCGCACCGGCCAGGCCGAACAAGGCCAGGCCGACGGCAGCTTTCAGCAATGAGTTCTTCATAAGGAATCTAAGCCCCCGAGTTGGTGATGCCAGCGCAACCTTCGCCTCCCGTTTCCCGCGGGTGGCGGATGATGCGTCGGCGTGCTTCTAAATAAGCTCCACCGGGGGTGAGTCCGAGATGGACGCACAGACCCCTGTCGCCGATGCATCCTTGAGGACACGCCGGTGTACGAGCGGAGCCACGTCTTAAAGCCATCGGTCCAGTCCCTGGACCTCCAGACGGCTGCCGGGATTCCCATCCTGGGAAAATTCGGCCTGGATGACTATAGACAAAGGCCCCTGTTTTCCCAGGGGTTTTTGACAGAATACGTGACGAATTGAATTCGGAGAAAATGAGCTTCTCTTCATGAATCTGCGGCGACTAGAAGAGCGTATCTCGCTGCGGATACAACTCATCCATGAGGGTCGAAATGAAGGTGTTTCTCAAAATTTTATTCGGCGCCATCTTGGTGGTGATGGTCTGGATCAACGTGAGGGCCATGTTGGCCATGAACCTCCTGGCCTCGTTACCGTTGTTCAGCGCGAATCCGTGGGCGGTGGCGACCCTGTACGATGCCTACTGCGGCTTCCTTACCTTCTGGGTGTGGGTGGCCTATAAAGAGCGGGCGGCCTGGGTCAAGGGCCTGTGGTTCCTGCTGGTGATGGGATTGGGGAACATGGCCATGGCGGCGTACGTGCTGAAAGAACTCTTCAAGCTAAAACCCGAGGAGCCGGTGTGGAACCTGCTGCAAAGACGCGCTTGAGTCTCAAGGACAATAAGCTCACGCGTCATGTCGTAGAGCTGTTGAAACAGGGCATCACGCCCCACAAGATCGCGCTGGCAGCATCCCTCGGCGCCTTGCTCGGCATCGCGCCCGTGCTCGGCACCACCATCGTGTCTTGCACCGTGGCGGCCCTGGCCCTGCGCCTGAACCTGGTCTTGATCCAGATCGCCAACAACCTGGTCTATCCCTTGCAGCTGCTGCTGCTCATCCCCTTCGTGCAGGCAGGGCAGTGGCTGTTCCGTCAGCCGCCGCTGCCCCTATCCGTGAGCCAGATCGTGACCATGGTGAAGGCGGACTTCTGGGGCAGCATCGTGGCCTTGTGGAGCTACACCTGGCACGGGGCCGTGGCGTGGCTGTTGTTCTCAGCCATCGCCGGACCCGTCATATATGCGGCGGTCTATTTCCCCGCCCAGCGTGCCCTACGCAAGCACATCACGCCTTCAGCCATTTAGCGTACCAAGCTAACCAACGCTGATAGCGGTCGAGGATATAGCTTGGTCTTGTGAAACCGTGGAACTGGTTGGGATAGATCACCAGTTCCGTCGGCACCTGTAGCGCCTGCAAGGCCTGATACATCTGCTCCTGGTTCAGCAGGGTCACGTTGAAGTCCTTGGTGCCGCCCATGAACAGGGTCGGCGTCTTGATCCTGTCGGCGTGATAGAAGGGATAGGATACCTTCATCCAGGTGTCGAGATGCTCCCAGGGCAGGCCCAGCTCGTTCTCGTAGTCACGGATGTATTGGTCGGTGCCGAAACCCGCCAGGATGTCCGAGATGGACGCGCCGCTCACCGCCACCTTGAAGCGCGTGTCGCTGGCGATGAGGTAGTTGGTGAGCATGCCGCCGTAGCTCCAGCCGCCCACGCCCAGGCGGTCCTTGTCGGCGATGCCGCGGGCCACCATTGAGTCCATGGCGGCGTGCACGTCCTCCACGTCCTTGCCACCCCAGCTCGCATAGATGCCCATGGCGTAATCGGTGCCGCGACCGGTGGAACCCCGGTAGTTGGTGGCTACCACCGCGTAGCCGTTGGCGGCGAACAGTTGGTGATTGAAGTCGAAACGGGCATCGCTCTCGGACTGGGGTCCGCCGTGGTTGAAGGAGAGGGTCGGATAACTCCTGCCCTTCACGTAGCCCACGGGATAAGTGAGGAACCCGTGTACCTCGGTGCCGTCCGGGTTCTTGGCGCTGAACTCCTCCACCTTGGCCACGTTGATGCCTTTCATGAAGACGTCGTTCTGCTTGGAGAGCTCGCGGCGCTTGCCGTTGTCCCAGGCCATCACTTCGGCGGGCGTGGAGGGTGAGGTCCAAAGCAGGGCCACATGTCCCGCAGCGGCGCTGAACTGGTCCACCGTACCTTCCATGGGCGTGAGTTCCTTCACCGCGCCGTTGGCAGCGTCGACCTTCGCCACTACCACGTGCCGGTCCTGCTCCAGCCGCACCAGGATGCCCTTGCCATCCTGCGTCCAACACGGCGAATACAGGTTTCGGTCCAGGGACGTGGTCAGCGCTTTGGGCTCGCCGCCCGCGGCGGAGATGATTACCAGGGAGTCGGTCGCGTATTCGATCTTCTTGATGGGCCCGCCGTGCAGGTAGGCGATCTGCTTGCCGTCCGGACTCCAGGCGGGATAGGACTCCCAGTCCGGATTGCCGTCCGCTTCCGGCGTATGGGTGAGCTGGCGCTCATGGGCGCCGGCTTCGGCGGCGATCACATAGATGTCCCAGTCGTCACTACGATCCGGGTCGGCACCGCGTTTGGTGACGAAGGCGATGGACTTGCCGTCCGGCGAGAAGCTCGGTAGGTATTCGTCATGATCGCCTGAAGTGAGCTGCTTCGGCTCGCCGCCGGCGAGGTCCAGCAGATACAGATGGCTACGCAGGGTGGTCAGATAGCCCACCTCATCTTGCTTGAACTGGAAGCGGGTGATGACGATCGGGGGCGGTGCCTTGTCCTTGTCTTTCTCTTCATCCGCCGGATCCGCGTCGTGCACCTGCAGCACCATGTGCTTGCCGTCCGGGGCCCAGGCGTAGTCCTCCACTTCGCCCTTGACGGATGTCACTTGGCGGGCTTCGCCGCCGGCCAGGTCCATGATCCACAACTGATCGCCCTTCTCATCGTCGCCGCGACCGGAGAGGAAGGCCAGCTGCTTGCCGTCCGGGCTGAAGCGCGGCAGGAACTGGCTCTTGTCGCCGAAAGTGAGAGCGCGATTCACCGAGCCATCCCACTTCGCCAGCCAGAGATTGGTGGCGCGCTTGTCCTTCTCTAGGTCGACTGTACGCACCGTGTACGCCACCCATTGGCCGTCCGCCGAGAGTTGCGGCGCGGCCACGTCATGGAGCGCGGCGAAGTCCTGGGGTTGCAGCGGACGCGCCTGCAGGGGTGCGGCACAGGCGAGAGCGATGACAGCACACAGCAGATGACGCATGGTCGTCTCCAAGGGTTTAGAGAGTAAGAGGAGTCAGGCGACGGGCAAGCCCGGGGGCTGCTTGGTGAAATCTTCCGCGGCCGGCTCCCGGGTGAGGCGGTACACGCCCTCGCGCACGATGCGCTTGAGCACGATGTCGATCACCGTGGTCTCGTTGGGCCGTACCAGGTTCACGAGATGCCCAGCCTCGGCCCGCAGCTTCGCCGGTTGGTAGTGCACGAAGCCGTCCTGAGGGAAGGGGATCACCAGCAAGCCCAGGGCCTCGCAAGGGGGCAGCGCGGCACGTACTTCCTTACCATCGCGCGTGACTGCCGGTGCGCCGAGCATGCGCGCGGCGTTGATGTAATACACCACGCAACCTGGATCCAGGTGGTTGCGTTGCCGGTCGATGAAGAAATCCGGCGGTAGGCGATTGGGATTGTCCTCACCGCCGGTCAGGATCACGTCGAAGTCGCGGATGGGATTGCCATGGTCATCCCGCACCCGGAATACCAGCATGGCGCAGGGATCGTGGAGTTCCTTGTGATCGAAGCCGGTGATGGGCTGCCGGTCTTCCACCTGTTCGCGACTCTGGGTCTCGGCGGTCAAGGCGGCGAAGCGATCGAAGACCTGGGCATACTGCTGCCGATCGTCGACGCGCAGTGCGTCCAAGATGGCGCTCACGGTCGGGTGCGGCGTATCGTCCGCTGGCACGCTGCGCATGATGCCCATGCGCATATCGGAATGGCAGAGACCGGGCAGGATGGCGAAAGGTACCGCTGGCGGCAGCCGGAAGGCCCCTGCCCGCAACTGCGGTGCGCTGAAACCCAATTTCGCTTTCGGGTCCGGCGCCGGTGCCTGCTGCTCTATGCGAACGTGGGCGAAGTTCAGGTTGGCGGCGGCCACTCGCACTGCGCCGTCGGAGCCGGTCTCACCGCTGTAGCTGTTCACGAAGTCGTAGAGGAAGGGATCGTGGGACTGGCCCGTGAGCACGAAGGGGAACACTCCCTCCGGGCCGATGAGTTCCGAGCCCTGCTCCAACCAATCCAGGTTCATCTTGAGACTGGAGGCGCTGCCGAGTTCCAGCCAGTCCAGCACGCCGGTACCTACATCCACGCCGTCGAACCAGGCGCTGCGCAGACGCGAGAGCTTGGCCAAGCCCAGTTGCACCAGGGCCGAACCGAAGTTGGCGGGTGCCAGCATGATGAGATGGCTCATGGGCGTCTGTCTCAGGCCCTTGGCGAGATACTGCTCCTGCAGCCAGGTACGGATCACCGGGCCCCCGGTGGAATGGGTGATGCAGATGAAACGCCGCCCGGCAGCGAGTTCCGCGCCGAGTTCGTGTTCGAGAGCTGCCTGGAAGGCGCGAGCGATGTCCGGCAGTGTGACTTCGTTCTGGAAGCTTGCGTATTCCGAGAGCCAGATCTGGCGCACGTCCAGGCCCAGCTTCGGGTCGCGTTCGGCTTCGCGTTTCAGGCGTCCCGCCAGGGCACCGTAGGTGGAGGGGTCGCGCACGCTCCAACCGTGCACCAGGACGACGAGGCGTTGCGGGGAGCTCATGGGTTCCTTAGGACTTCTTTCTTAGGGTCTTGGGGTCTTGAAACCGGACAGGACAGACATATTAAGCCTTGGCAGGGGCCGCGTCCCGCCGGGGCGGACCGCGCTATGATTGGCCGCCTGCGACTCTTACATATATATAGGGAATCTCACATGGCCAGCCTGCGTACCGCCGCCCGCATCCTCCTGTCCGGTGCCCTCTTGGGGCTGGTGCTCGCCCTCTCGGGCTGCGGCATCAACAACATCCCCCGTCTGGACCAGCAGGTGAAGGGCAACTGGGCTGAGGTGCAGAACGAATACCAGCGCCGGGCAGACCTGGTGCCGAGCTTGGTGGCCACCGTGAAAGGCTATGCCGCCCATGAAGACAAGGTGCTGGACGAGGTCACCGAGGCCCGCGCCAAGGTCGGCCAGATGCAGATCCCCCAGAACATCCTCACCAACCCCCAGGCCTTCAAACAGTTCGAGCAGAACCAGGGCCAGCTCACCACCGCTCTGCAGCACCTCATGGTGGTGACCGAGAATTACCCCAATCTGAAGGCCAACGAGAACTTCCTGTCCCTGCAGTCGCAGCTGGAAGGCACCGAGAACCGCATCGCCGTGGCACGCCGCGACTACATCCTGGCAGTGCAGGACTACAACACCGAGCTCACCACCATCCCGGGCCGCTGGTACCGCTCCATGTTCTACGGCGATAAGCAGGTGATGCAGAACTTCAGCGCCGATGAGGCTTCTCAAGCCGCACCAAAAGTGCAGTTCTAAAGCCTGAGATGCACGACCCCTTCAAGTACCTCGCCGCCGCGCTCTTGAGCGCGGCGGTCTTCTTTGGGGCGCCAGCTGCCTTCGCGGCCGACGCCTCCATGCCCCCCATCCCGGCGCTATCAGGGCCGGTGGTGGATCAGGCGGGCAT
>DASYCJ010000115.1:0-10615 GCA_036500225.1 Gammaproteobacteria bacterium | reverse complement strand
CCGGCGGATGAACAGTTCCGGAACCAGCCGCCGAGGGCCGCAAGGCGGGACATGGCGCTGGTGTACTTCTACCGCGGATCCAGCAGTCTGGGCTGCGCCCTGCTGATACACGCCGATGAGTTGCTGCAAGCGGGGCGCCCGGTCCAATCGGTCAGCCAGGGCGTGACTGGCGAGGAGCATGAGATCGGCGCGCTCAACAACGGATCCTATTTCAGCACCTATATATGGCCCGGTAAGCACACGCTCTATGGCACTGCTGTAGGTCATGACGAGACTGCCTATCTGGGTGTCGACCTGGAAGCGGGCAAGACCTACTACTTCAAGGGCATCTTCTATCACGCGACCCCATCGGGAGAGCCAGGCGCGGTGATATTCGTATCCGTGGAGTCCGCCCAGGCGACCCATGAGATGGCGGAACTGCCCAAGGCCGATCCCGATGCGGGGATCATGGGTGATTGCTTATAGGTCTGGCTCCGGTCCCTTGGGGGCGCTTCCTCTTTAATTTTACGGACTCATGCAGGTGAATATATGAATCGTAGACTCATGACAATTCTGGCCCTGGCAGCGGCGCTCCTCTCATCGAGTGCAGCGTGGGCAGCACAGGACACGACGCAGGATGCGCAAGTGTTGGCGCCCATCAAGGCAGCTCTGGATGCTGCCCAGACCGGCGACATCAAGACCATGCAGGCCCAATACCTGCCGGGTTGCACCTTCGTGGATGAGTTCGCACCTTTCCTCTGGCAGGGCAAGGGCTCCATGCAGGCTTACTTCACCAGTGCCGCCGAGATGTACAAAGAGACCGGCATGAGCGGCACCAAGGTGACCCGCGGCACGCCGAAGTACGCGTATGTCTCCGGCATGAGCGCCTACGTGGTCATCCCGCTGGACGTCACCGCCCAGGCGAAGGGCAAGCCATATCACGCCACCGGTAGCCTGGTGTTCACGCTGCAGAAGACCGCCGCGGACTGGAAGATCGCGACCCAGACCTGGACGAAGGATACGGAGAGCCTGGATCCATATTGATTGAGCTCTAACTCTAAAGTGGTTGGATGAGAGATCATGTTTAGTTTCGCGCCGCACTAAGGGGAATAACATGCGCAGGTCAGTATTGGTAGTATCGTTCCTTTCGCTCTGGACCGTCAGCGCCCTGGCCGTTCCACCGCCGGCTGCCACGGCGGTGAGCCCCGCCATGGTGGCGAAGGTCCGTGAATTGATGACGTCGTTCCATGTGACTGAGTCACTCAATCACGAGAAAGACCTCTGCATACAGAACGTCGAGACCAACATGTACACGCCCGATAAGGTCGCGGCGGCGAAGGGCAATTTCCGCGGATTCAAGCCAGGCACTCCCGAATGGCCGAAAGTGCTCGAGGCCTACAAGGCCTACTCGGCGCAGATGTGCTCGTACTATGATCCGGACGTCTACGAGCAGGCGTACATCAGGTTCTATGCTTCGAGGTTGAGCGAGGCGGACATAGACGCCTACCTGGCGTTCGAGAAGACGCCGGCAGCCCAGCACATGCTCGCCACCCAGCAGGATAGCGAGGCCTATTTCTCCGCATTCCAAAAGCAGATCAGCGAGCCGGCATACCGTAAGGCCGGCGACCAGCTGTCAGCCTCTCTCGGCCAGATATGCGATGGGGAACCGATATACGAACGAGCCTTTTGTCACCCCTGATCGAGAGCGCTAGGGCAAGGACCACGGTTTTTTGAGATGTGGGGTTAGAAGGCGGGAACCCTGTCGGGAATATGTCGTGGGAATTGCGACAATCGCCGTATAGGGCCCAAGGTATAGGCGTGGACACTGTTACCCCGCCAGGGATGACCATAGGCCGGATCGGACTCGCCGCGAGCGTGCTGCTCGTGCTACCGCTGATGAGCGGCTGCACCTTGATCGTCCCCAGTTACCGGCACGATCTCGAGGCCGCCCACAAGCGCATCGATTCTGGCAGCCAGGTGGCGGATACACGCTGTGGACCCATCGAGTATGCGATCTCGGGCCAGGGCCCGCCGCTACTGGTGGTGCATGGCGCCGGGGGCGGTTTCGATCAGGGCCTCATCATCGGTGCGCCGCTGATCAAGGCCGGATATCAGGTCATCGCCGTGTCACGCTTCGGTTACCTGGGCACGCCCTTGCCCGCTGACGCCTCGCCAGCGGCTCAGGCGGATGCCTATAGTTGCCTGTTGAATGTCCTGGATATCCCGCGAGCGGATGTGCTCGGCGTGTCGGCAGGTGTGCCTTCGGCTCTGCAGTTCGCGCTGCGCCATCCAGACCAGTCCAAAGCGTTGGTGCTTCTGGTGCCCATGGTCTTTGCGCCGCACCCGGAAAAGCCAGTCCCGGCGAAGCATCCGCTGGGCGGGTCGTTCGTGATGAACACGGTGCTACGCTCGGATTTCCTGGTCTGGCTTGCGCCGCACTTGAGCCAGGCTACGGTTGAGAAGGCCATGGGCACGCCGTCCACGGCGGTCGAGCACGCAAGCCCGGAAGAACAGGCGCGCGTGAAGCAGATGATCGACCAGATCCTGCCCGTGGGACCACGCCGGCCCGGGTTGTTGAACGATATGAAAGTGATCGGCAGCTTGCAGCGCTATGACCTGGAGCAGGTCGCCGTGCCGACCCTGGTGATTGGCACCTTCGATGACCTGTACGGCACTTACGACGCCGCGCTCTACACCGCGGTGCATATACCCAAGGCGCGGTTCATCGGCTATTCGACCGGGGGCCACATGATGGTCGGCCGGCAGGACGAGACCCGGGATGCGATCGTCACTTTCTTCAAGGGGCAGGGGGATGCACAGCCGTCGCCATAGGGCATGCTGCCTTACCGCGGCATTGGAGCCGCTTCATGTTGGGAAAGAGGCGATCTTCAGGAAGGAGCCGATAGCCGCACTGGAGATGCTCCGATGCGACTACCGGCCCAAGACTGACCTTACACAGCTCGCTTCAGCTCATCGACGAACTTGATGGACTCACGGCGCAGATGGTCCGCCATGGCCGGGATCATCATACTTTTTACCCGTCCCGCCTCGATGTCGCGGCAGAGCTTGGTCTTGAGATCCAGCATGGCCTCGGCGCAGCTCATGATCTCGTAGGTCCTCTGGTTCTTGACCAGGGAGACCACCACCGAGCCCGGCTCACCGACCTCGCCGACCATGGAGGCGACCACGCCGCCGGTGCCGCCACGATTGAGGTGACGGAACACGGAGCTGGTCTTCATGCAGGCATCGATCAGGGCGTACTCGTCCGGATCCAGCATGTGCGCCATGAAGCGGGCGTCTTCATCCATGCAGCCGGTCCAGAAGGTGCAGACCTCGGCACGGTCGAACTCCGCCTCACCCAGGCAGAGCTGCTCCATGCGCAGGCACCAGCGTTTGGCTTCACGCTGGGTATGCTCGAAGGCCAGTGGATAGATGAGGCAATACAGCTTGCCGCTGCACTGGGCCTCGTAGCAGGCAGCCTTGAAGGCGATGAACGGTTTGATCTCCTTGATCACCGCCTCGCAGAAGCTCTTGAGATCCTTCTCCTGGGGCGGGCCCTCGGCGAGGATCTTGGCGAACAGCGCCTTGAACTTCGCCTCGAACTGCGTCGCCTGGTCATGTTCGCGGGGCGCCAGGCCCTGCGGTATCTGCAAGGCGAAGAACTGCGCGTGCTCCGCCATGTTCTCCACGCAGAAACGAGCATCTGCCCAGGCGTGCAGGCACACGTCCTGCTGGTCCATCGGCGGCAGGATCACTTCTTTCTCGAACTTGGAATCACTGCGCGAGCCATCCCGACTGCGCATGTGCGTGATGAAGTCTTTCGGCTGGGAATGTAATGCAAGACTCGGGGTCATAATCATTCTCCTACGGGGTTTATTTAGGACGCATAAACCACCCCCGACTCCACGTTGCATGGAGCCGTCGGCACATCTCGATGTGCCCATCGTGCTGACGCGCGAAGGATAGGGAAGTTACCCGCACGACACGTCCCAGACTGTGACGCGGCGCACAAACTCGAGCGGCCACCCTAGCGCGCCATTAGTGGCTTTGCCGGCTCCTTGTAACACCACCACCAATTCGGGACTATTACGTCAAACTATGAGGGAGGGGGCTAGGAATCCAGGCCGGCCCCGGTCACCATCCTCCGCCTACTCCCGCCAGGCGCTTGAACCGGAGCTAAGTGATGAAGCCGACTATTACTGCTTTTGAACAATCCCCCGATCGTGGCCGAGGTCTCGCGCGGGACATGCGCGTGCGCTGGGCACTGGAGGAGGTGGGCCAGCCCTACGACGTGCGCCTGGTCTCCTTCAAGGTCATGAAGGAGCCTTCCCATCTGTACCGCAATCCTTTCGGACAGATACCCACCTACGAAGAGGGCGACCTCGTACTGTTCGAGTCGGCCTCCATCATCCTGCGCATCGCCGAGACCCATGCAGGCCTGCTGCCGAAAGATGCAGACGCCCGGGCCCGCGCCATCACCTGGATGTTCGCTGCCCTCAACACCGTGGAACCGCCGATCCTGGAGCTCGTGGCCGCGAAACTCCTGGAAGGCGACAAGCCTTGGGCCCAGGAACGCATGCCCCTGGTCCAGGAACGTCTGCGTAAGCGGCTGGGTGAATTGTCCAGCCATATGGGTGAGGCCGAATGGCTGGATGGTGCCTTCACCGCCGCCGACCTCCTGATGGTGCATGTGCTGATCAGGTTGAGGGCATCCGGCATCCTGGATGAATTCCCGAACCTCGCTGCCTATGTGGCCCGCGGCGAAGCGCGCTCCGCCTACCAGCGCGCCTTCGCTGCGCAGTTGGCGGTCTTCAAGGCATCGGAGACTTAGGCCAGGCGCTGACGCTGCAAACGGTCAGATGTATTAAGGGAAGAGCAATATATGAAGGATATGAATCCGGCCGTACTCGCGGCGCTGCATTTACTCGAGTTCCAGGGGATGATTGCCGCCGTGAAGGCCGGGGATTGGGCCGGCGCCGGGGGGCTGCATGGCTTGCGCACCTTGCTTGGCGCGCGGGCCCACCTAGCTCGCCCACTTGGAGTCCAACATCTGTGTCGGCGTGTACACATGACGGACGTCTTCACCAGGGGCAGAGCAGCTTGATGGCCACACCGGCGAAGCGTTTCTCGGCCGCGATCATCACCGCGCGTGGCGCGCTACCTACGACCATCAATCCCTGCGTGAAAGTACCGGCGGTTCTCGTGAAGGCGCTCAAGGCCGCGTCCGGCAAGAACCAATCCATCCCTGTCACGGCCAAGATAGACACCCAGATCTTCAAGGCCAACGTGGTGAGGTATTTGGGCTTCTGGCGCCTGTATCTGAACGGACCTATGCGCAAGGCCATCGGCAAGGACGTGGGAGACCGGGTTGCCGTGACCCTGACCCATGATCCCGTTCCGCGGCGTACGCCCATGAGACCCGCCTTCGCCAAGGCGCTCAAGGCCAATAAGCGGGCCAAAGCGCGCTTCGATGCGCTTGCACCTTCACGCCGGAAGGAGATATTGCGTTACCTAAACAACCTGAAAGGGGCGGAGGCCATCGAGCGGTATATCCGCTCGACCATCGCCATGCTTTCAGCCTCCAAACCGCTGACGCGCTAGGAGTTGGTATAGGGCTAGGCATGAGTAGCTTGGGCAGTTCAAAATTGGATACTTATTCTTAAAGATAAGCGTCGCGAGCCGAAGAAGAACGAGGCGCGCGAGGTGAGCAGGAGAGCATACTCTTAGTGTACGTGACCGACTGCGAGTCCGAAGCGCAACAAAGTTATTCGAGGCGTAGCAGCTTATGGATAGTTTCTGGCACCACCACGACTTGTGGTTCGTGATCTTCATGTTCTTCTTCCCGCGCCTGACGCTGCTGTTCTCAGGCGTCGCCTGGGGCGGCATGCTGTGGTGGCTGGGCTGGCTGTTCACGCCGCGTCTCCTGGTAGCGATACTCGCCACCACCAATTACTGGACCACGGACCCTATCATCTGCGTGCTGAGCTGGATCTGGGCACTGGGTGGCGAAGGCTTCGAGAAGACGGTGGTGGTGCACAAGCGGCCACGGCGTTATGACCGCCACTCCTAATCATCGCGTGCGGCGAGACGTATGAATGACAACGGATTGGGATTGACCGGCGTGGAGCCTTTCGATATCTCTTGCCCCTACTGCGGCGAGATGATCGAGATACTGATCGACCCGTCAGTAGAGCGCCAGTCCTATATAGAAGACTGCCAGGTCTGCTGCCGACCCATCACCATGCATGTAACGATCGCTGAGGAAGGCATGCCGCAGGTGACGGCATCCGCCGAAGACGAGGTCTAGGCTTGCCCGGCCGGGCTAGTGCGGGACGTCATCCGGCGCCACGGCGCCACCTTCTTCAGTCGCAGCAGCCGCCTTTTTGGCGGCCTTTTTCGCCAGCTTCTCTTCTTTCTTCTTCTGCTTGGACAGGTCGCGCTGACGCTTGTCGAACTTGTAATTGGCTTTGGCCACGGGCATTCCTTGATACAGGTGGCTCAGTATAGGCGCATATGAAAACGGCGGGCTTTTGGCCCGCCGTTTTATTTCATGACAGGTCGCAGGCGTCAGGCCGGGCTCTTGGAGCTGCTGCCGTTGCGCGCTTCCACAGACTTGCGCGCATCGCTCATGAGCTTGTAGAGCGCGGTGCGGACGATGGCTTGAAACAGGACCTTCGGATCCCGCTTCTGGGCAGCGCGGAACGTGAGGCCGGTCTCATCCTCTTTATCCACCCGTCGCCAGAACAAGGCGCCTATACGTCGTATCGAGCCATCGTGGGATTCCAGCTCGTAGAACCACTGCATGGCCAGGCTGCCGCCGGCCCGGGGTGCGAGACGGATAGCGGCCAGCTGCTTCCATCCGATCGACCAACTGGGATAGAACGGCGCGAACAGGCGGAGGGGCCCCACTAGCCACGTCTGATAACGGACCCCGGTGCCCGTGACGTAGAGCCGCTCGAAGCGGATGCTGAACAGCAGATACACCGCGGCGACGGCGCTCAAGATGATGATCATGAAGGTATCCATCTCGAGGCGGCTTTGACTGTTATCGTTATGCACGGCTCTCGAGAGGCTGCTCGAATCCATGACCGCGATGCCTGCGATCACCAGCAGCACGCCCAGCAGCGCGAAACCGAAAACCAGGCGCCGTGACCCCTTGTCCAGTGCTCCGGAGAGACGCCTGCGGAAGACCACGTCCGAACCTTGCCACGCAAGGCCGATATTGCCGGCAGCGGGGGCCACGAACTCCTGCGGGACCGCGGCGAAAGCTGCTTCTGGTTCGGTCTCGGCATCCACGAGCTTGGAGACGTGCTGGGCCAGCACCAGCAGGAGCAGCATGGCGAGCATCGCAACCAGGCTGTGCTTGAAGATGGCGTCATAGATGGCCCGCGCGCGGCCGAGTGCGCCGAGTCTCTCCTGGAGTGCGGGCGAACCGAAATCGGGCAGGGCGCCGCCGTCGCGGTTGAACCAATAGATGCGATAACGGGCCATGTCTGGCACCAACACGTCGTCGGCGCGGGCCGCCACGTCCAGGACGTCGCCCTCGGGCAGGGTGACGGGCTGAACCTGCGTGGCGCCGGGTGCCAGTCGATAGAGTGCGCCGTGGGCGATGCCATCATCCGCCAGCACCACCCAGCGGGTGCCATCTCCGCTTTCGCCGACACCGGCGGGGAAGGATCTGCCGTGCCGGTCCGGCCACGCAGTGACACTGGTCTCTTCCGGCTTCGCGCCGAAACCGTCCGCTGTCACTGCGAACTCCAGCAGCCGGAAGTCGTTGGTATCCGTGGCCAGCAACGTGCCCTGATGAGTGAATGTGAGCTGGTTCGGGAACTTGAGATCGCTCGCGTCTTCGGCGAGGATGCCGCCCTGCATGTCGAGCATCAGCAGTCGCTGGCCGGCCGTGTCCGCGACGAAGATGTGGCCTGCCTGTTCGTCCACCGCGAGCTTGAAGGTCCGATCGCCCTTGAAGTACTTGCCGCCGGAACCCTTGAGCACTGTGCATTGACGAGTATCGAGGATGCAGTGCATCAGCGGCACGCCCTCCGCATCTTCCTGTGGAGCGGTCACGGGCTTGCGCGCGTAGATGTCGAGTTCTTTCTGCGCCGTGTCTCCAGGTTGCACGTGGGAAGGCAGGATCAGACTGCCGTCTGAGAGCACCGCGAAGTCGCCCCAGAAGCTGTCCAGTCCGAGTGCCTTCAGGGGCGTGATGCTGACGGAGGTGCCATCCGCTGTCTCGACGTAGAGACTGTCGGCGAGTACCACGTAGATGCGGCCATCCGCGCCTGCATGCACCATGGAGAGCTGCGGCATGGCGAGGCGCGCGGACGAAGCCCATAGGCGCAGGCCGAGGATGCCGAGCAGCCCGGCGATGCCGAGTACAGCAAGCAGGATGGAGAGTTGTTTCTTGCGCATTCGCTTCCCTTTTATATTTTTTCGTCTTCGCCCTATCTATCTGGCGCGGCTGAACCCCGCGTAGTCGAGCAGTGAGAACACGAAGAACACCCAGATCAGGAATTCAAGGGTACGCACTACCCAGACCCAGGCCACCCGCCACAGCGATGCACGCGTGAGACCGGGGGTGCGGGAGAGGGTGGCCGCATCCGGTTGATACATGTGTGCCAAGCCGGCACCCATACCGGCATTGATGGGCGCCAGGATGGTGCCGACGATGCTGTGACGTGGGATGAAATAGATGAAGAAGATCTCGGCCATGAGCAGTGCATAACCGCCCACAGCTGCCATGCGTAGCAGACGCGCTTGACCTAGAGTCCTGAAATTGGAGATGAGCATATAGAGGGGCGGCAGCGGCCCCAGCAGGAACGCAGTCAAGGCGATCTGGCCGGACGAATACAGCACGCGCGGCGCGCTAGGCACCGCCGCGGCAGTCTCTGCGGACTGTCCTGCGGACATGGATGTTCCCTTTTTTCCCCAGGGCGATTGTGCTGAGACGGAGCGAGCCCGTCAATCGACGCGGCAGATATATCGCCGGCAGGAGCTAATATTCGGATCGCACAAATGAAGCGGCGGGCTTTCGGCCCGCCGCTTCATCCAGTGACTGGCGATGACGTCAGCCGCCGTGGGCCTTGAGCCACGCGTCCACCTGCGGCAGACGCTTGTTGCGGATGGCGGCGTGCTCGTTGATGGAGCCTTCCGCCTTCACCACGTCGCCGCGCGCGTTCTCGGGGATGTACTTGGCAGCGTAGGTATCCAGCTTGGGGATGATGCCGGTGTCGCGGGCGCTGGACGCGAGGCGCGGCGCATAGCGGCTGCGGCTCGCCGGTTCCAGGAGAGCCATATAGGCGTCCTGGTGGGCGATGAAGAAGTCCAGGGCCAGCTCCGGGTAATACCCGGAGGATGCGCTTAGCATTGACGGGCGCGTGGTGGCCGGCACCTCATCCGTGAGGGAGAGGTCCAGCGCCTTCTGTACCAAGCTCTTGTCATGGGCCGAGGCCAGCATGCGATAGAGCTGCCGTTGCTCCAGGTTGGAGCTTGCAGCCTTGGCGAGGCCGTGCAGCTGCTCCCAGGTGGCGGCATCCGCATGATCAGCGACGGTACCCAGCACCACTTCGCGCATCTCCGGCGAGAGGCTGTCCTTGTCCTTGAGATAGGCAGCGAAGCGCTTGTGGGCTTCGGCGAGCACCGCCGGATCGTCGAACTCGCTCAAGGCACCGATGAGTTCGCTGCGCAGGATGGTGACGTTCTTGTCCTCACCCGGCTTCGCATCCCAGCCGACCTTGGCGAACAGGGGATTCACCAGTCTGCGGCCGTAGGCCTTGAACGCTGCCTGGGTCGGCAGGCCTTCGTAGTAGAAGTTGAGGTCCGCCAGCTGCTCCACTAGGTGACCTTCCACCATGGGATCCATGTCCGGCGAAGCCTGGGCGGTGAGCTGCATGAAGTCATCCATGGGCTCGTAACCGGCAAAGCCCAAGGCCTGGCTATCGTTCAGCAGACCGAGTTGGTCCGCCGCCTTAAGCTTGGGGAAGGCAGCGGAGATACGGCTGAAAGTCGCGGTGTCATACAGGCTGCGGTAATAGCCCGCCTGACCTGCGTTCAACACCGGCACCGTGCCCGCCGCGACGGCCACGTCCACCGACTTGTCCGAGGACACGAGACCGCGCCACAGTGGCGCGCCGGTGCTGGAGGCGACGATCACCGGTACGTGCCAGGTGGCAGCGGGCTTGCCGCTGCCGTCCGCCGTGAAGCGTTCCTGGGCGAGATGCACGCCTTTCGGCGTAGCGGTGACCTGGATCAGGGGCACACCGGCCTGCAGGGTGAAGTCGTGGGCCACGCCGCTGATGTCCTGCTTCGCGGTCTTGTCCATCTCCGCCCAGAGGTCATCGGTCACGGTGTTGCCGTAAGCGTGCTTCTTCATATATGCGCGCACGCCGTCGCGAAACGCGTCTGCCCCCACGTAGTCCTCCAGCATGCGGATCACCGCCTGGCCCTTCTCATAGGTGATGCTGTCGAAGGCCTGGCTCGCCTGCAGCACGTCGTGGATGGGGGTGATGATGGGATGGGTGCCGGGCCGCACGTCGGTGCGCATGGCGACTTCCTTCGCGTCCACGGAATCCAGCCACACGTTCCAGCGCGGGTTGAAGTGGTCGGGCGCCTTGTATTCCATCCAGGAGGCGAAGCC
>DASYCJ010000114.1:0-3176 GCA_036500225.1 Gammaproteobacteria bacterium | reverse complement strand
GCGGCGGATGGCCGCCATATCGACCAGATCACCCGGGTCATGCAGCAGCTCAAGGATACGCCGGATTCCCGGCGCATCATCGTCAGCGCCTGGAACGTGGCAGACCTGGATGAGATGGCCCTGCAACCCTGCCATGCGTTCTTCCAGTTCTACGTAGCGGAGGGTAAGCTCTCCTGCCAGATGTACCAGCGCAGCGCTGATCTGTTTTTGGGCGTGCCCTTCAACATCGCTTCCTATGCACTGCTCACCCATATGGTGGCCCAGCAGGCTGACCTGAAGCTGGGCGACTTCGTCTGGGCCGGGGGCGACTGCCATCTCTACAACAACCACCTGCAGCAGGTGGAAGAACAGATCAAGCGCGATCCGCTGCCGCTGCCGCAACTCGTCATCAAGCGTCATCCTCCCAGCTTGTTCGATTACACCTTCGAAGATTTCGAGATCAGCGGCTATCAATCGCATGCCGCCATCAAGGCGCCCGTCGCCGTCTGAGTCCCTCCGTTCAGGAATAAGTTAAGCGCTGTAACAAATCTGCGGATTCATTGCGCAAGCTGTCATCCGTCAGTCACGCCCTCGACACTCGCTTTTAACGCGTCGCGCCTAGAGTCCGCGCAGATGGTCCGCATCCGCGGTCCTTTGGACACATCTGCGAAACCTGGGGAGAGCCCATGAAGAAGTTGCTGTACGTCGCCGCCGCTTTCGGCCTGACCTCGATCCTGGCTGCTTGTGGAGGCGGCAATGAACCCTCCGGTGGCAGCGTCGATGATCTCGCCACCGCCACGCCCATCAAACACCTGGTGGTGATCTACGGCGAGAACGTCTCCTTCGACCACTACTTCGGCACCTACCCCAAGGCCACCAATCCGACCGGCGAACCCAAGTTCACCGCTGCTGCCGGCACGCCGTCTGCGAACGTGTTCACAGAAGCCCTGCTTAAGAACAACCCGAACCTCACCAATGCTGGCAACGGCACCGGCGTGAGCAACCCGTTCCGCCTGGACCGCAGCCAAGCCGCCACGGCGGACATGAACCACGATTACACCGCCGAACAACAAGCATATGACGACGGCGCGGTGGACGCCTTCCCCGAGTTCACCGGTACCGCCGAGACTGGCGCCGCTGGCGCCTTCGGTACCACCGGCCTCGTGATGGGTTATTACGACGGCAACACCGTCACAGCGTTGTGGAATTACGCTCAGCATTACGCCATGAACGACAACTCCTATAGTGACCAGTACGGCCCTTCCAGCCCTGGAGCCATCAACGTGATCTCAGGCCAGACCAACGGTTTCGTGGTGGCCAAGAGTTCGTTCACCGACTACTTCATCGACGATGGTGAGGGTGGCAAGACCCTGATGGGCGATGTGGACCCTACCGGTGATACCTGCTCCAGCAGCACCGACCAGGGTTCTCTTAAAGGCAAGAACATCGGTGACCTGCTCAGCACCAAGGGCGTGAGCTGGGGCTGGTTCGAGGGTGGCTTCGACCTCGGTCTCACCAACCTCGATGGCAGCACCGGTTGCGCGCGCACCCACACCTCCGCTGTGACCAACTCAGCCAAGGCCGACTACATCCCTCATCACCAGCCTTTCCAGTACTACGCATCCACCGCCAACCCGACCCATGTGCGGCCGACCTCCACCGCTATGATCGGCATGCAAGGTGATGCGGCCAACCACCAGTACGACCTGCAGGACTTCTTCACTGCGGTGAAGTCCGGCAACTTCCCGGCAGTCACCTACCTCAAGGCTTCTGGCTTCCAGGACGCCCACGCGGGCTATTCGGATCCGCTGGATGAGCAGACCTTCGTCGCCGAGGTGGTGAACTTCCTGGAGCAGCAACCGGATTGGGGCGCGACCGCCGTCATCATCATGTATGACGACTCCGACGGTTGGTACGACCACCAGTTCGCCAAGGTCGGCAATGGTTCCTTCAACCCGACCGTGGACCAGCTGACCAAGGCCGGTGCCTGCGGCGTGAAAGGCAGCACTTCTCAGGCCGATGGCGTGGCCGGTGCAGGCGCCGTCAACGGCCGTTGCGGTCCCGGTGCGCGTCAGCCCTTCATCGTGATCTCACCCTGGGCCAAGGCCAACTTCGTGGATCACACCAAGATCACTCAGGCCTCGGTGGTGAGGTTCATCGAGGACAACTGGCTGGGTGGCGAGCGTCTCGGCGGCGGCTCCTTCGATGCCACCACCGGGAGCATCGATGCCATGTTCGATTTCCAGGACGGTGGCAAGAACTCCAAGCTGTTCCTGGATGAGAACGACGGCACCGAAGTGAGCAAGCCGGGCTCCGACCTTCCGCAATAAGCACGGTACGGAAGGATCCCGAGTCCAGAGTGGTATATGACCACGGGCCCCGCATGAGCGGGGCCCGTTCCCTTTTGTATCATCGAGAGCTGCATGTCGACGAGAAACAGGAGCATGACTCGAGTCTGGATCACGGCTTCGATGCTGTTGGCGGGCGCTTTCCTCTGGCGCTATAGCGCTGGCGCCCCCATGACACCGGATACGGACGGCATCAATCCGCATCCGGTGCAGCTGCACCGTCCCGCAGCGGCGCCCTTGAGCGCCATCGCGACCTTAGGGCGGCAGATATTCTTCGACCCCAAACTCTCGGCTTCCGGGACCATGGCCTGCGCCTCTTGCCATAGCCCGGACCATGACTACGGCCCGCCGGACGGCCTCGCGGCTAGGTTCGGCGGCCCGAAGGGCAAGCTGCAGGGCAACCGCGCGGTGCCGGGCCTGCGTTACCTCTATCTCACGCCCAACTTCAGCATCGGCCCGGACATCAACGAAGCCGAGAATGTGAACCTCAACCACATGGCCACCCAGTCGGCAGGGCTCACGCGTGCGCAGAAGACCGTGGGTGCCACCACCAGTGCCGTGGCCATGGTCCCCCAAGGCGGTCTCTTCTGGGATGGGCGAGTGAACACCCTGCAGGAGCAGGCCAAGGGTCCGCTGCTGAATCCGCTAGAGATGGCCAACCCGGACATCGCGGGCGTTGCCGCCAAGCTGAAGGCCGCGCCCTATGCCGCGGACTTGGCCCAGATCTTCGGTCCAGGTGTGCTCGCCACGCCCTCACGGCTGGTGGACGAAGCCATGTTCGCTGTGGCTCGTTTCGAAGTGGAGGATCCCAGTTTCCACCCTTACACCAGCAAGTACGATTACTGGCTG
>DASYCJ010000113.1:0-4471 GCA_036500225.1 Gammaproteobacteria bacterium | reverse complement strand
GTCGTAGTAGCGCAGCACCAGCGGCTCTTCGCGCAGCACGCCGTCGCTGGGATCCGGGATCTGCATCAGATAGCCGATGCTGGCCGCTTTGGCGAAGTCGTCCAGCGGCGGTGTCATGGCCTTGGTGGCCAGGGGCTGCAGGTCATCCTCGTCGCTGCTCACTTTGCCCAAGCTGTTGCGCGCGATGAAATCCGGTGTGGCCTCGCCCGGGTTGCCGAGGGGCGCGCCCAGGGTGAACAACATCGGGATCACCACCTTGCCAGACTGCTGCATGGCAGCCGCGAGCTTGGTGTCCGTATCGGTTACGTCGTCCGCTTCCTGCAAGCGCTTGCGCAGGTCTTCGAGATCGGTGCGCACGTTGCCCGGCACGCTGACGCTGGGGGCCTTGGCGACCACCTCTGCGGTGCTGCCGGCGGGAGTCGGGGCGACATAGGGTGCAGCGCCGCCGAGGGACGATGAGTCGTAGAACTGCATCATGTCTTTGATATAGATGCTGCCCGCATCCTGCTGCGCTTCCGAGACGAACACGGTGAAGCCTATGACCTTGGCACCATCCTGGGTCAGCTTATGGATGAGTTCGGCGTGGTAATCGCGGGGCCAGGGCCAGCGGCCGAGGGTATTGATGCTGGCATCGTCAATGGCGATGACGGCGATGTCGGGGTCGGGGGTTCCGGAGGTCCAGTTCATCCCCAGGTCATAGGCCGCCGTCTCAGTACGGTTGAAACCGTCTGAGAAGATGACATAAGCCACGAGGATAAAGACCAGTCCGAAGGCCACGCCTGCGAACCAGTCGCTGCTCCAAAAGCCCTTTTTCACCCCAACCCCTGCCCTAAGAGGCCATATCAAGCATAGGCCATACTACCTTGAATTTTCATGGAAATGGAAGGAAACCACCCCGGAAATCAGGGGGGTTTAAGGGGTGCTAACATGCCGCCTTTCCGCCCTCCCAGAGCCCATGAAAAAGACCAAGACCGTCTACGTCTGTGAAGCCTGCGGCGGCAAATCCCTGCGCTGGGCCGGCCAATGTCCGGACTGCGCTGCCTGGAACACCCTCACCGAGACCCAGACTTTGGCCGGAAGCCGGCCGGCGGCCACCCAGGCTGCTGGGGGTCCAGCCCTCCTAGAAGGCCTGGACCAGGCCCAACACCGGGAGACCCCCCGGTTTGCCACGGGTCTCGAGGAACTGGACCGGGTCCTGGGCGGGGGCCTGGTACCGGGATCCGTCACCCTCATCGGCGGCGACCCGGGCATCGGTAAATCCACGCTCCTGCTGCAGGCGACTGCCAGCCTCGCCCGGGGCCGGCTGGTCATGTACGTAAGTGGTGAAGAATCACTCAGTCAGGTGGGTCTCCGGGCCCGGCGCCTCGAGGTGGCAGACGCCCCCGTGACCCTGGCCGCCGAGACCTGTGTGGAACGCATCCTCGAGGCCGCTCACAAGACCAAGCCCGGAGTGCTGGTGGTGGACTCCATCCAGACCATGTTCACCGGCGAGCTGCAGTCAGCCCCCGGTTCCGTGGCCCAGCTCCGGGAGAGCACCGCCCATCTCACCCGTTACGCCAAGCAGAGCGGCACCGCCGTGATCCTCATCGGCCACGTCACCAAGGAAGGCGTGATCGCCGGTCCCCGGGTGCTGGAGCACATGGTGGATACGGTGCTGTATTTCGAGAACGATGCCGGTAGCCGTTACCGCATCATCCGCTCAGTCAAGAACCGCTTCGGTGCCGCCAACGAACTCGGCGTGTTCGCGATGACCGAGACCGGCCTGAAAGAGGTCAAGAATCCCTCCGCCATCTTCCTCTCACGTCACGGTGAACCGGTGGCCGGGTCCGCCGTCACCGTGATCCGCGAAGGCACGCGACCCATGCTCATCGAAGTGCAGGCGCTGGTGGACGAGAGTCCCCTTAACAACCCGCGGCGCGTGGCCGTGGGCATGGACGTAAATCGCTTGTCCATGCTGCTCGCCGTCATGCACCGTCATGGCGGCATCGCCATGTTCGGTCATGACGTGTTCCTGAACGTCGTGGGTGGCTTGCGGGTGAATGAGACCGCCGCGGATCTCGCGGTGTTGCTGGCGGCACTCTCCAGTTTCCGGGACAAGCCATTGCCCGGCGAACTCATCGTGTTCGGTGAAGTGGGGCTCGCAGGCGAGATACGCCCGGTCTACAACGGCGAAGAGCGCCTGCGCGAGGCCGCCAAGCACGGCTTCAGGCGCGCCATCGTGCCACGCCAGAACGCACCGAAGAAAGGTTCCATCGAGGGCTTAGAGGTAATCGGCGTGACGCGACTAGCGGAAGCTATTGCTTCTCTTTAGGCGCCTTCTTCGGTTTCTCAGCAAGGAACAATCGGACCGTCTTCACTGAATTGTCAGTGGTCTGCACGACCTGGAAGGAATGTCCCCCGAGTTTTAGTGTTGTACCCGGCTGTGGGATAGCTTCCAGATATTCCAGTATCAATCCGTTGAGCGTCTTCGGCCCGTCGGTGGACAGCTTCAGGTGCAGCGCGCGGTTCAGGCCGCGCACATTGGCGCTGCCGTTGATGAGATAGCTGCCCTCGCTCTCTTTGTATATGTCCTTGTGCTGAGCCGCCGGATCGCTAGTGAACTCGCCCACGATCTCTTCCAGGATGTCTTCGAGCGTCACCAGTCCCTGGATGTCGCCGTACTCGTCCACCACGAGGCCGATCCGTTTCTTCGCGTTCTGGAAGTTCAGCAGCTGGCGTTGCAGTGAGGTGCCTTCCTGCACGAAGGGTGCTTCGCGCAGTATCTCCTTCAAGGCATCCTTGTCCGCATCGTCCCGCGACAGGAGATGCAGCGCCTGGCGGGCATGCACGAAACCCAGCACTTTATCAATATTGCCTTCATATACCGGCATGCGCGTGTGCTGGCTGCTCTGCAGCTGATGCACGATCTCGCTCCACTCGGACTCGATGTCCAGGCCGCTGATCTCGTTGCGCGGCACCATGATGTCCTCGACCGTAATCTTCTCCAGATCCAGGATGCTCAAGAGCATGCGCTGGTGTCGCTTGGGGATGAGCGCGCCGGCTTCCGTCACCACGCTGCGCAGCTCCTCGCTGCTCATGGAATGCAGCGGCGCCTGGTCGGCGCGGATGTTCATGATGCGCAGCACCAGGCGGGTGAAGCTGTTCACCACCCACACCACCGGCCATAGGATCTTCAACAGCGGCCAGTAGATGAAAGCCGCCGGGAAACCGAAGCGTTCCGGATACAGCGCCGCGAGGGTCTTCGGCGTGATCTCGGAGAAAGTCAGCAGCGCCAGGATCAAGAGCAGACCGGCGATGGCCACCGCCTTGTCGCCGCCGATGCGAAGGGCCACGAGGGTGGTGATGGAGGTGGCCGCCACGTTGGCCAGGGTGTCGCCGAGGCGCATCAGGCCGATGAGCCGGTCCGGACGCCGCAGCAGCTGTTCCGCGATCTGCGCGCCGCGGTGTCCCGCCCGCGCCAGGTGCCGCAGCCGATAGCGGTTCAAGCTCATGAGCGCGGTCTCGGAGCCGGCGAAGAACGCCGAGAGCGTGAGACACACACATACGATGCCGACCAACCAGGATATGGGGATGTCGTTCACGTCGCGGCGAGGAAGCCGTTCACCAGTGCCGGCCCAGGATCAGCTCCAGCACCAGCTTGCTGCCGAAGTAGGCGAGCAGCAGGAAAGCGAAACCGCTCAAGGTCCAGCGGATCGCCGTGCGCCCGCGCCAGCCGAACTTCCAGCGACCCCACAAGAGCACCGCGAACACCAGCCACGCCGCCCCCGAGAGGATGGCCTTGTGGGCCAGGTGCTGGGACATGAAGTTCTGTACGAATATCAGGCCAGTGAAGAGCGAGAGCGTCAGCAGCACGAAACCCGCGGCGATGAGCTGGAACAGGAAGCGCTCCATCTCCTGCATGGGTGGCAGTGTGCTCAAGAGCCCGCCGGCGCTGCCATGGCGCAGGCGCCGCTCCTGGAGATACAAGACGCCCGCCTGCAGCGCCGCGACACTGAGCAGGCTGTAGGCGATCATGGAAGTGGCGATATGCACGTCCAGCGGCCAGCTGCGGTCGCTCATCAGCAAGACGTCATGGGGGAAGAGTTCCGCCGCCAGCACGCTGATGCCTGCCAGCGGGAAGAGCGCCAGCCCCAGGTTCTCGAAATCGGGTTTCAGGAAAGTCGCGAGCGCGATCAAGGCCATGAGCCAGCCCGCCAGGGCCAGGGCGTTGAAGTAGCCAAGGTCCAAGCCGTGGGGTGTCGCCACGAGGCCATAGAGCAGCACCGAATGGATAAATACCGCAGCGATGGCGGCGCTCACCGTGAAGCCGCGGCCTTCGCGCAAGAGCGATGGGCCTTTTTGCAGCAGGCGCAGCAAAAGACCCAGGGCGGCGAGCAGGTAGAGTACGAGGTCGAGTGCGGCGGAGCCGGTGAGTTGCATGGCGTGGTATCTGGCTGAAAGGGGCTGCTACCCAGAGGCGGAAACCATCATC
>DASYCJ010000112.1:0-13987 GCA_036500225.1 Gammaproteobacteria bacterium | reverse complement strand
TCACCACCGTGCCGACGTTGCGGGCTTCCGCCTCGCCGTCGAACTTCTCGATGCGCTGCTTGATGAGCTGGCTGATCTCGGAGGGATTGAGTTGCATGGTCGGACCTCAGGATTCTCTGAATTTAAGGTTCTGATTAATGGATGAGAGCGGCCGTGAGGCGCTCCAGTTTCTCGCGCACCGACCCGTCTATGACCAGGTCTCCGGCACGGATCACCGCGCCGCCGATGAGCGACTTGTCTTCCACATACTTGAGCGTGATCTTGCGACCGAGCTTCTTGTGTAACGCTTCGCTGATGAGCTTCTGCTCGGCAGCAGGCACCGGCATGGCAGCCAAGAGCTCCACTTCCAGGGTGTTCTCCGCCTCGGCGCGCAGGCGCTCGTAGTCGGCGGCGATCTCTGGCAGGAGACCCAGGCGACGGTTGTCCGCTAGGAGGCTCACGAAGTTCTTGGCTTGCTGGTCGAGCTTCTCGCCGCTTTTACCAGCCAGCTCAGACAGCACCTCGGCACGCACCGCGGGGGCGGCCTTAGGTGAAGTGAGCATGGCTTTCACGCTGGCATCGGCGCTCAGACCCGAGAGCACGGACAACAGCTTGCTCCAGCGGTCGAACGCGCTCTTGTCGCGCGCGAGCTCGAACACTGCGCGGGCGTAAGGACGTGCCAGGGTGCTGTTCTCTGCCATGGGGCTGCCTTAGTGGATCTGGCCGGCGAGTTCGTCGAGCAGGGCCTTGTGGGCCTTGGCGTCAATCTCACGCTCGATGATGCGTTCGGCGGCGCTCAGAGCCACCTTCGCCACCTCGGAACGCAGGGCGTCCTTGGCACGGTTCAGCTCCATCTGGATCTCCGCCTTGGCGGCTTCCACCTGGCGCTGACGCTCGGCCTGGGACTCCTTACGAGCCTCTTCCAACAGGTGCGAAGCCTGTTGGTTAGCGACGTTCACCGCCTCCGCAGCCTTGCTGCGCGCGTCCTTCAGGATGACGCCGGCCTCGTCATGGGCTTTGGCCAGCTCCTGCTTGCCGCGCTCGCCAGCGGCCAGGCCGTCAGCGATGGTCTTCTCGCGCGCATCCATGGCGCTGAGCAGCACCGGCCATACCCACTTCATCACTGCCCAGACGAACAGGAAGAAGGCGAACATCTCGGCGATCAGTGAAGCATTCAGGTTCACGGCGTGATCCTCAGTGAAGCTCGATCCGGATTACTTCGCGCCCGCAGCCGTGGCAGCAGCCGAAGTGACGGCGCCCAGGAACGGGTTGGAGAACACGAAGAACAGGGCGAAGCCGATGCCGATCATGGCCACGGCGTCTAGCAGGCCCGCCACCAGGAACATGCGGCCCATGAGCATGCCGCCCAGTTCCGGCTGGCGCGCGCAGCCTTCCAGGAACTTGCCACCCAGAATGCCGAAGCCGATGGCGGTGCCGAAGGCGCCCATGCCGAAGATCAGGCACACACCCAATGCGGTGAGGCCCTGGATGTTGGCGATGGAAGTGACGATATCCATGAAAATCTCCTTACAAGAAATCGCGGTTGATGATCAGTGTGAAGCGGAATGCGAATCGTGAGTCGTGTGCGCCATGCCGAGATAGACCACGCTCAGCATCATGAAGACGAACGCTTGAATGGTGATCACCAGCAGGTGGAAGCCGGTCCAGACGAAGGACAGCGGCCACTGGCCCCAGGCGGGCAGCATGGCGATCAGGATGAAGAGGATCTCGCCGGCGAACATGTTGCCGAACAGTCGCAAAGACAGCGACAGCGGCTTGGAGATGGTCTCCACGATGTTCATGAGCACGTTCGGGATCACCAGCGCCACTTTGACCGCCGGATGACTCGCCTCGAAGGGATGGCCGATGAACTCTTTGCCGTAACCCAGGATGCCCTTCTTGCTGAAGCTGTAATACAGAGTCAGCACGAACACGCCCAGGGACAGGCCGAAGGTCATGTTCATGTCGTTGGTGGGCACGACCTTCAGGTACACCTGCTCCGGGTCTGCGTGGAAGGCATGCACGCCGATGAACTGGGCGAAGCGCGGCAGCAGATCCACCGGGATCATGTCCATGAAGTTCATGGCCCAGATCCAGATGAAGATGGTGATGGCCAACGGCGGGATCACGGGATTGTCGAACTGGAAGACCTGCTTCACGTTGTCGTGGATCCAGTTCAGGATCAGTTCCACGAAATTCTGCCAGCGGCCCGGTACGCCCGAGGTGGCGCGGCGCGCAGTGAAGAACATGACCAAGAACAGGATCAGGCCCAGGCCGACCGAGAAGATCAGCGTGTCCACATCCAACGACCAGAAGCCATGCCCCACCGTCCAATAGCTGAGATGGTGGTGGATGTACTGAGTAGGTGTGATGCCGGTGCTTTCGCTCATCTTTCCTGTCCGATACCGCTTCTGATGTAGCCGACCCAGTAAGCCGCCAAGGCGGCCATGAAACCCAACATGAGCGGCAGGAACGCCGCATGCAAAACCTTGATGGCGACGGCGAACAAGAACGCCGTGGCCGCGAACTTGAAGGCCTCACCCAGCACCAAACGACTCAACATACGCTTGGGATCCCGCTCCGGCTTGCCGCCGAACACCCGTGCCGCCATCAGGAGGCTCGGCAGGGCGGCAGTCAGGCCGCCCAGGAAGGCCCACTCACCGGTCTTCTGACCTCCGGCCAGGACCCCGAGGATCCCCGCAAGGAAAGCTGCCAGGAACTGCCAGCCCACGACCTGGAACGCGCTCTTACGCGCGTCTTCTAGATAGCCGGCCATCGCAGTCCCCGTTGGGGCAACAAAAAAGCCACGGCGGCGGCCTCTTAGGCGGTCGGGTGGCTCCTGAAATCCCCAAGCTCCAGTGAGCCGCCTATTCTAGCGGGCCGAGAGGGGACCTTCAATGAAAATAATCGGAAATTAAGCCCTCAGAACAAGGGCCTGCAACAGATACGGCGCTTACTTGATATGGGCCAGGATGCCGTCCAGCTCGTCCAGGCTCGAGTAATGGATCACCAGCTTGCCACCCTTGCCCTTGCTCTCGATGGCCACCTTGGCCCCCAGCTTCTCGCCCAGGGAGCGCTCCAGGCGGCCCACGTCCGGGTCGGTCTTCTTGGCCGAGGGGGCGCGGGTCTCGCCCGCTTCCTTGAGCTTGTCCCGCACCAGGCGTTCCGTGTCCCGTACCGTGAGGTGCCGGTCCACCACCTGGCGGGCGGCGGCGGTCTGGGCCGGGCCCTTGAGGGCCAGGAGTGCCCGAGCATGGCCCATCTCCAGGTCGCCCTTGCGGACTAGGTCCTGCACTTCGCGGCTGAGTTCCAGGAGGCGCAAGAGGTTGGTGACAGCGGCACGGGAGCGGCCCACGGCCTCGGCGGCTTCCTGGTGGGTCACGCTGAACTCGGCGATGAGCCGCTGCATGGCCTCGGCTTCTTCAAGAGGATTGAGGTCGGCGCGCTGGATGTTCTCGATGAGCGCCATGGCGATGGCGGTGCGGTCCGGTACGTCGCGCACCACGGCCGGCACGGTCTCGAGGCCGGCCATCTGCGCGGCGCGCCAGCGGCGTTCACCGGCGATGATCTCGTATCGCGCCCCTCGCCCAGGTGCCTCGCCCTTCGAGTGTTCGCCCAATGGGCGAACAACGATGGGCTGCACCACGCCCTGCTTCTTGATGGACTCCGCCAGTTCCTTGAGCGCCTCTTCCTTCATGTCTCGGCGCGGCTGGTACTTGCCCCGCTGCATCTGGTCCAGGGGGATCTGGCGCAGCTCACCGTCCACGCCGGGCTGCCCGGCGATGACGGGCGCGAGCGCCGCTTCGCCGCCCAAGAGGGCGTCGAGTCCGCGGCCTAGACCTTTGCGCTTGGTGGACACTTAAGAGAGGCTCCGAAAAAGGGTGGGCATTCTAGCAGCAAGCGCCGGGAGCCGACGCATTTACCCTCACTGCAGGGAGGGCGCCTGCTTCTCACTGCGTCGCAGCATCTCCCCGGCGAGGGCCAGATAGGCCAGGGCGCCGCGGGAGGTGGAATCATGCTTCAAGGCCGGCAGGCCGAAGCTCGGCGCCTCCGCCAGGCGCACGTTGCGCGGGATCAGGGTGCGATACACCTTGTCGCCGAAATGCATGATGAGCTGGGCCGAGACTTCGTTGGCTAGGTTGTTGCGCGGATCGAACATGGTGCGCAACAAGCCTTCGATCTCGAGTCGCGGATTCACGGTCTGCTTCAGACGCTCCACCGTGGCCACCAAGGCCGACAGGCCTTCCAGCGCGTAGTACTCGCACTGCATGGGGATGAAGACCCCGTCCGCGGCGGTGAGCGCGTTCAATGTGAGCATGTTCAGGGACGGCGGGCAGTCGATGAGGATGTAGTCGTAGTCTGCGCGCAGCGGCATGAGCGCATCGCGCAGCCGGGTCTCGCGCTTGTCGGTGGTGAGCAGGTTCACTTCCGCCGCGGTGAGGTCGCCGTTGCCGGGCAGGAGGTCATAACCCGCGCTCTCCACCTTGAGCACCGCCTGAGCCGCGGTCACCTCGCCCATCAGTACCTCATAGGCGCCGTTCTCGATCTCGTGTTTGTTGACCCCGCTGCCCATGGTGGCATTGCCCTGGGGGTCGAGGTCCATGAGCAGCACCCGGCGCTTGGTGGCAGCCAGGGACGCGGCCAGGTTGATGGCCGTCGTGGTCTTGCCCACACCGCCTTTCTGGTTGGTGACTGCGAGAATCTTTCCCATGGACGAAATAGTTATACGGAGGACCGGGAAGGGGACTATAGCGCGGGCGCGAACGTTTGCGGGCCGTCTAGGCTTGCTTTTCCAGCTCCACCAGGCAGCGCTCCGCGCCCAGGCCCGGCACCTTGAGGGGGTGCACTGCCACCAGGCGGAAGCCCGCCGGCAAGGCGGCGATCTCCTCCTCCGGCCGCGCGCCCTTCATGGCCAAGAGCCGCCCGCCGGGCACGGCCATTCCGCCCGCGAGGGTGGCAAAGTCTGAGAGGGACGCGAAAGCCCGGCTCAAGACCAGGGCGAAAGGCGTTGCGGGGTGATAAGCCTCGGAACGGCTCTGCACCACTTCCACGTTGGCGAGCTTCAGTTCCGCCATGGCCTGGGTGACGAAACGGGTCTTCTTGCCATTGCTGTCCAGGAGTGTGAAACGCAGCTCTGGCCGGGCGATGGCTAAGGGGATACCCGGCAGGCCCGCGCCGGTACCCACGTCTGCCACGGGATCCGAAGTCACGAAGGGCAGCACCGCGAGACTGTCCAGCACATGCTTGGTCAGCATCTCACCCGGATCGCGGATGGCGGTGAGGTTATAGGCCTGGTTCCAGCGTTCCAGCAATCCCACGTAGCGCAGCAAAGCCGCCTCGCCGCCGGCGGGCAGTGTCACTCCCAGTGTCTTCAAGCCCGGCGCCAACAAGCGCTGCCAATCACCCGCCATGCTGTTGCTCCGCATGCATACCCCACACTACCATGCGCCTCGATGTACCGGCCTCGAGGGCCTGCGCCATGCAGAAGAAGACTACAGCGTCCGGCGAGACCGACCCCTACGCCGATCTCGACGGCGTCATCGGACGCAGCACCGCCGACGATTTCCTGGGGGTGGTGGGCCAGCACCACGTGCAGTTGAGCGCCATGGCGGATGTGAAGGCCAACATCATCATCACCGCCTCGTCCATCGTGCTGACCCTGGCCCTGAGCCACTTCGAAGACCCGGGTTATCGCACCACAGTCATGCTGCTCTTGCCCTTCGTGACCCTGGCGCTGTTGTTCGCTGTGATCGCGGTGCTGCCCAAGCACCGGATCATCCCCTGGACCGAAGGCGCGCCCCGCCCCGCCAAGTTCAACCTCATGTTCTTCGGCCACTTCGCCGAGCTTCCCAGGCAACGTTACGTGCGGGAGATGGCGAAACTATTGAAGGACGATCGGGCCATCTACGAGGCCATGCTCGAAGACATCTACGGCATCGGCCACTACCTGGATGCTTACAAGTACCGCTATCTGCGCTGGTCTTATCTCTGCTTCCTGATCGGCTTCCTACTGGCGGCCGTCTCGTCCTGTCTACGTCTGGTGCTCTAAGGCAGGAAGAAGAACGAGGCGTTATAGAGGAAATGCGCCAGCATGCCTGGCCAGATGGACTTGTAACGCAGGCGCAGTAACACCAGCAGCGCGCCCAGGAATCCCACCACCACGAAGCCCGGCCACCAGTGGATCTTGTCCGCTGCGTGCAGAGCAACGAACACCAGAGTGGTGATCACGCCCGCGACGCCGGCGCCCCAGCGTCCCGCCAGGGCCGCGAAGAAAGCACCGCGGAACACGAACTCCTCCATGAGCGGCGCGCCGATCAAGGCGAGCATGGTGACCACGTCCCGCGGCAGGCCGGGGGCATCCAGCAGCTTGGAGGTGGGGCCGGTGAGCTTGTCCAGGTCCGGCGGCAGTGCGATCACCGCCACTGAGGCGAAGAGTGCAGCCAGGAGCGCTACGCCCGCCGCCGCGAGATATGCCTGTGCAGGCGCTACGCGCCAGGCGATGCCGGAGGCATCACCACGACGGAACAGCGGCCGTGCATTGTGACGCACGTACCAGATGGACCAGGCGGCAGAAGCGATGAAACCGATGAGCGCAGCCCAGGCTTCCTGCCGGGGACCAAAGCCTGGCTGCGATGTAAGCCTGTGATGATGCAGTACCGCTTCGAAGCCCTGACCCGCGCCCCATACCAAGCCCACCAGCACGTAACCCGCGAACTGCGCCCCGAGATAGCCGAGCATGAGCCACAGACCCTGCCAGGGTCCGAATTTAGGATTGGGAGTGGTCACGCCGCGGGTTTGCGGGTGCCTGGAAGCCAGCCTCTATAGGTACCGGCCGCCGCGGCGGCGAGCGTCACCAGGAAGATGCCCCAACGCACCATGCTGAGCACCGTGGCATGGGACTCGGCATAGGCTGTGGCTGCATCCACCGCCTGCTGGGTGCTCGGGTTCGGCGGCAGGCCGTGCATGAGCGAGACCGACTGGGCCACCACGAACACGATGTAGATCGCTACGTAGAAGACCACGAACCAAAGTACACCGAACCAGAAACGTTTCATGTGCTGCTCCGTACCGCGGTGGGCGGCGCCACGCGCATCACCTCTTCAAGGGTGGTGATGCCCTCCGCCACCTTCTGCGCACCGCGCAGACGCAAGGGCTTCATGCCTTCTTTGAGCGCGGCGTCACGCAAGGCGTCGAGGTCGACGCGCTCGGTGACCAGGGGCTTCAGCTTGTGGGTGAAGTGCATCATCTCGTAGATGCCGATGCGACCCCGGTAGCCGGTGTTACGGCACTCGAGGCAACCCACCGCCTCATAGATCGTGCGCGGTTTCTGCGCCTTCCAGGGTGAGACCAGCATCTCCCAGTCAGCGTCCGATATCTCGGTGGCGCGCTTGCACTGCGGGCAGAGGGTGCGCACCAGGCGCTGGGCGATGATGCCGAGCAGGGTCGATTGGATGAGGAAAGGTTGCACGCCTAGGTCCAGCAGACGGCTCACGGATGACGGCGCGTCGTTGGTGTGCAGTGTCGAGAACACGAGGTGGCCGGTGAGGGCCGCCTGCACCGCCATGTCGGCGGTCTCGGCGTCGCGGATCTCGCCAATCATGATGATGTCCGGGTCCTGGCGCAGCAGGGTGCGTACGCCGGCGGCGAAGTTGAGATCGATGTTCTGCTGCACCTGCATCTGGTTGAAGGCGGGCTCCACCAGTTCGATGGGGTCCTCGACCGTGCAGACGTTCACCTCAGGCTTGGCCACCTGCTTCAGGGTGGTATAGAGCGTGGTGGTCTTGCCGGAGCCGGTGGGGCCGGTCACCAGGATGATACCGTGGGGCTGCTCGATGAGCGTGTCCCAAAGCTTCTGGTCGGACTCGGCGAAGCCCAGGGCGCGGAAGTCCTTGAGCAAGACCGTCGGATCGAAGATGCGCATCACCAGCTTCTCGCCGAAGGCGGTGGGCATGGTGGAGAGTCGCAGCTCCACCTCGGTGCCGTCCGGGGTGCGGGTCTTGATACGGCCGTCCTGAGGGCGGCGCTTCTCGGCGATGTCCATGCGCGCCAGGATCTTGATGCGGCTCGTGACCGGCATCAGCACTGCCGCCGGCAATTGGTAGACCTGCTGCATCACGCCGTCGATGCGGAAACGGATCAGGCCCTGCTCGCGGCGTGGTTCCACGTGGATGTCGCTGGCGCGCTGGTCGAAGGCATATTGCAGCAGCCAGTCCACGATGCTGATGACATGGCTGTCGTTGACGTCGAGCTTACCGGATCGGCCGAGCTCCACCAGCTGTTCCAGGTTCTGGATGCCGCCGCTGGCCGGCAGGCCTTCGTTCTGCTTCTCGGCGCCCAGCACCGAGCGGGATATGGAATAGAACTCGACCAGGTAGCGCGCGATATCATCGGGGTTGGAGATGACGCGCTTGATGGTCTTCTTCTGGACCAGCGCGATCTCCTGCTCCCACTCCATCTCATAGGGCTCGGCGGTGGCGAACACGATCTCCCGCGGGCTCACCTCCACCGGCAATATGTTATAGCGGGAGGCGTAGGGCAGCGACACCACACTGGTGATGCGCTGTACGTCCAGCTTCAGCGGATCGATGCGGGCATAGGTGAGGCCGCAGCGGGCTGCGAGCCACTGGCTCAAGGAATCGAGGGTGAGCGGCAGATGCGGGGGACGCTCGTCGTTCCAGCCGCGCTTACCCAGGATCAGGAGTGGATGCTTATCCTTGTAGGCGCCGCGTGCATCCAAGCCAGAAAGCAGCTGCGCCTTGTCGGCAGTCACCATGCCGTCCGCCACCATCCAGCCCAACACCTCTGGGAGGGTGAGCTTATGGGGGGCGACACGGGTCTCTCGGGCGCTGGACATGAGATGAAGTGTAGCAAAGGCCGGCGGTTCGGCCTGCCGTGGCAGGCTATTCCTTGGAAACCCGTGTTATTCCGCGATATTCATGGGAAATTCATGCTGAGGCAGCCTTCCTATTCCTGCGATCGTCGCCCAAACTTGCTCGCATCCTGGACGCAAGACGAGGTGACGGCCATGTCCTTTCCCGACAACCTGCGTACGCTGCGGTTGACCCGCGGCCTGACCCAGCCGGCGCTGGCGGAAAAAGCCGGCATCGAGCAGTCCTATCTCTCCAAGCTGGAGAACGGCCGCTCCAGGCCTTCCGAGGATGTAGTAGCCCGTCTGGCCCAGGCGCTGGATATAAAGCCTGAGGCCCTCACCCAGAACGGCGATGAGAGCGAAGATCGTCTGCGTCGCTGGAAGCGCGCGGGTTGGGGCGCGATCGCCGCAGCCGTACTGGCTGTGACTTTCCTGGCAGGTCGTGCCACAGCGGTCTATCCCCTGAGCTTGGCCCAAGTGATCAAGGGCAGCAGCGCGATGGAGGATCCCACTCCGGAGCTGATCAAGCTGGCCCCGGGAACCATGGAGATCGGCATGATCAGCCGCAGCGGCAAACTGAACGACCATGTGTTCATCTCGGGTGAGTCCCACGCCCCGAACGACCTGAACGTCTACATGGACGCATTGCGCAAACACTTCGGCGGCAGCTTCCAGGACATCCAGACCACACCCTATCTGCCTGGACAGAACCAGCACTTCAGCATGACCCTACTGCTGAGCGCGCCTTAGGTCAGAGACGCTTGTCAGGATCGCTGAGAACCAGCGGAGTCGCTTTGCCGGTCTTGATATCCACGGTCACCACGCGGCCGTGGTCCGTGTCCGCCACATACAACATGTCGCCGCCGATGCTCAGACCGCCCGGCTCTTCCAGGGTATCGCCGCCCACCAGGGTAGTGACCGACTTGTTGGCCGGGTCCAGCTCCTTGATCTTGCCGTTGTAGGTATCGGCGATATAGATATGGCCCGCGTGCCAGGCCACACCGAGATCATGCTGCAAGCGCACTGTATCGCCGGTGCCGTCCACGTCACCGAAGGTGAAGAGACCGAGACCGATGAGAGTCTTCACCCGCGCGAAATGCCCACTCAGATCCACCGCCCGCACGGCGCTCGCTTCCGGGTCCGCCACATAGAGGGTGGCGCCATCAGTAGTGAGGCCGCTTGGCTGGGCGAAGCTCGCTTCCGAGAGTTCACCATCGTCGATGCCTTCGCGACCTGAACCAGCGAAGTGCTTGATCTCTTGGCTTGCGGGATCGTAAGTCCAGAGCTGATGCTGACCCGCCATGGCGATGTAGACGAGGCCGCCTTGTGCCAGCACATCCCAGGGCGTGTCGAGCTCGGCCTTGGCCGCTGGCTGGTCGCCGTCTTCCATATAGGTCTGCTTGCCATCGCCTGCCACCGTGGTCACGGTGCCGCGCTTCAAGTCCACGCGGCGCAGGGCGCTGTTGTCCGTGTCGGCCACATATAAGGTATCCGCGTCGAACAGCGTGAGGCCCTGGGGATAGTGGAACTCGGCGGCGCCGTAGGCGCCATCCTTCAATCCCGGTTTGCCATCGCCGATGACCGACAGCACTTTGCCTTCGAGAGTCGTGACCACCACGCGGTCATGGTTGGAGTCGGCGATGAACAGGCGCCCGCCCTTCACGTCCGCCAGCACCTTGCCGGGGTACAGCAACTGGGTGTCGGGCATCTTGTCGTGCAGGCCGGCGAACCACAGGGGTTTGGTGACGAGCTGCTTCTTAGCGGCGAACTCCGTGGTCAGGGTGCCGATGACTTTGTCCATGAGGTCGTAATGGCCTTCGCCGGACACCTGACCCACCACGTTGCCGGCGGGATCGATGAGGGTGACGGTGGGCCAACCTTCGGCGCCGTATTCGTTCCAGACCTGCAACTGGTCATCATTCACCACCGGATGCTCGAGGCCGTAACGCTGCACCACCGCGGCGATGTGCGAGGTCTTGCCCTCGGTGGCGAACTTCGCGGAATGCACGCCGATGATCACGAGGCTGGTCGGGTACTTGGCTTCCAGCTTCTTCAAGTCAGGGATGATGTGGAAGCAGTTGATGCAGCCGTAGGTCCAGAAGTCGAGCAACACTACCTTGCCCCGGAGCTGCTTGATGCTGATGGGCTTGCCGCCGGTGTTGATCCAGTCGAGACCCGCCGGGAAATCCGGTGCCGGCGTGGTGCCGAGATATTGGTCCGAGACGCCCGCCGCCGCGGCCATGAGTGGCGCGGAACTGCCGGTGAAACGGAAGGCTGCCAGGATGGCGCCGGCCACCAGCAAGAGGGTGATGAATACGGTGGTTCTCTTCACGATGCGCACCAGGGCTTTGAGGGTATTCATGGCATGGCCGGGTTGGGGTTCATGTAGCAGAGACCCGCTAGCCTGCCCGGATATTTCAGGGCGCGGTGAAGATCAGGCTGCAGCAGGTGACGCCGCCTTCGGCCTTCTCGGTCTCCGACATGTCCACCGGGTGGACCCGCAGGCCCTTCCGTTGCAGGCGTGCCAGGGTGCGGGGGAAGGACTTGGGATAGATCACCGCCTCGCCTATGCGCACGGCGTTGGCGGCGGCCGGCTCGACCAGATCCACGTGGATGAAGTCCATGCCGTTGAAGGCGGTTTCATCCACCCAGGCGGGATTGATGAGCAGAGTGCGTTCCGCCACCTGGGTGACGGCAGTCTTCAAGTGCAGGCAGCCGTGTAACTGCACGCCGTGTACTTCATATCCATGAGGTTTCAGATGCGCGCGCATCTGTTCCACGCCGTCCTTGCTGCTGCGGGCCGAGAGACCTACATATAGAGTGCGGCCCACGGTCAGCACGTCGCCCCCATCCAGGGTACCGGGTGCTTCTATATAAGCGAGCTTGCGATGGCGCGCCAAAGCCGCGGCGCTGGAATCCACTTCCGAGCGGCGCGATTCCGCGCCAGGGCGGGTGATGACTGCGAGTTCGTCCAGTACCACCGCCGTGTCTTCCACGAACACCGCGTCCGGATTCTCAGGCAGCGTGGGTAAGGTCTCGACCTTGCAACCCAGGGCGATGAGCGTATCCACATAGGCCCGATGCTGGGCACGCGCCTTATCCAGGTCGATAGCGACACGTTGCTGGAAACTGAGTTCACAGCGTTCCAAGGAGGGGCTTACATCCCGGACCAGGGCGATATGCGACATTTGGGCCTTAAACCAGTGAATTATCCTGTCGGAACTATGTCTTTTTTAGTAGCATCAGGCAAACCTTGATTCAGTCCTTCTTATTTCCAGGGGTATCAGCATGGCCAAGGGAACCGTCACGGCGGATCGTCGCAGCTTAGGGCTCGCCACCACCACCTCCATCGTGCTCGGCAACATGGTGGGCTCCGGCGTGTTCCTGCTGCCCGCGACCATGGCCGCATACGGCGCCTATAGCCTGATGGGCTGGAGCGTGAGCACCATCGGCGCCCTGTTCCTGGCCTGGGTGTTCAGTAACCTCTCCCGTCGCCTGCCTAAGGCCGGTGGCCCCTATGCGTACCCCCGCGAGGCTTTCGGCGATTTCGCCGGCTTCCAGATCGCCTGGATCTACTGGCTCTCCATCGTCGCCACCAATGCCGCCATCGCTGTGGCCTTCGCCAGTTATCTCGTGACCTTCATCCCCTCGCTGGCTACCAGTCCCGTGCAGGGCACGCTGGCCGCTCTCGCCGCCACCTGGGTGCTGACCGGCATCAACATCCTAGGCGTGAAGGCCGCGGGCCGTCTGCAGCTCATCACCGTGATCCTGAAGCTCACGCCGCTCGTCGTGTTGGCGGTGTTCGGCCTCAGCCACTTCAGCGGCGCCACATTCAACTCGGGTCACACCACTGAGGGCCCGCTCTCAGCCATCAACTCCACTGCTGCACTGGCCATGTGGGCCTTCTTAGGGCTCGAGTGCGCCACGATACCGGCGGATCACGTGAAGGACCCGGAGAAGACCATCCCCCGCGCCACCATGCTCGGCACGGTGATCGCCGGCGTGTTCTACATCGTCTGTACCTCGGTGGTGATGGGCATCATCCCCGCCGACGTGCTGGCCAAATCCAACGCGCCCTTCGCCGACGCGGCAGCGCTCTTGTGGGGCAGCTGGGCCGGCAAGCTCATCGCCGCCACTGCGCTCATCTCCTGTTTCGGCGCCCTCAACGGCTGGATCCTGATGCAGGGTCAGTTGCCGCAAGCGGTGGCGAACAACGGGCTCTTCCCCAAGATATTGGCCAAGGAATCCAAGTTCGGCACGCCGGTGGTGGCACTGGTCATCTCCAGCCTCATCGCCAGCGCCCTGCTGCTCATGAGCTACATCGGCAGCACCTTGAACGGCGGCCTGGGTCAGGCACTGGTGCAGATGTTCAACATCCTGATCCTCATCACCACCTTCTTCACCCTGGTGCCGTACATGCTGTGTGCCCTGGCGGACATCGTGCTCAGCCGCCGGGACAAGCGCCCCAGCAACGTGCGTACGCTCGACGTGGTGATCGCCGGTGCGGCCTTCATATTCGGCATCTGGGCCTGTTACGGCACCGGCAAGGATTCACTGTTCTACGGCACCCTGATGCTCTTGGCGGGCCTGCCCATCTACGTGTGGCAGACGGGCAAAGTCGGCAAGACAGCGAAGGCCTGATGCGCCGGACCGGCGCTTAAGACGCCGCGCGACGGTACGCCGCGCGAATCAATTCCTGGAAATGATGCACACCGGACTCGCGTTTGGGCGAGATCCGGCCCGCCGTATATACGCCGCTCGCCAAACCCTTCTGCACCCGCTCACAGATGTCGATGTCTTCCCGCTGCACTTCGTCGCTGAAGGCGAGGTCGCGCAGGATCATCTGCCGCGCTGCATCCGACTCCATATCCGTGTAGTAGTAGTCGAACAGCACTCGGCAATGCCCGGCGGATACCGGCACCACCCGGTTGGTCTGTAAGCGGCCGGGTAGGATGTTCAGCATCATGTTCGGATAGACGAAGTAATAGTGGGCTTCCCCTGCCACGTAGGGACCCTGATCCCCGTCCAGGGGGCTGTGCTGATACGAATACCAGTCCGCTAGATTCGTGGTGTATTCCCGGTAATCCAGCAGCTTGTTCAGGCCCGGATGCACGTGGGGCAGGTGGTAGCCTTCGAGAT
>DASYCJ010000111.1:0-4213 GCA_036500225.1 Gammaproteobacteria bacterium | reverse complement strand
CCCGAGAGCAGGATGGAGGGCAGGAAGGTGAAGATGGTGAGCTGCATCGCCTGGAACTGGGTCTTGGCCATGGTGGAGATGAGCAGGCCGAGGCCAAGGCTCGCGGCGATGAACAGCAACGCAGCCAGATACAGGGAGGCGAGGCTGCCCACGATGGGAACCGAGAACAGCAGCCAACCCAGCAGCAAGACGATGGTCACTTGGATGAGACCGATCATGATGTAGGGGCTGATCTTGCCCACCATGAGTTCCACGGTGCTGACGGGGGTGGTGATGAGCAGTTCCAGATTGCCACGTTCGCGCTCGCGCACGATGGCGACGGCGGTGAACAGCACCATGGTGAGAGTGAGGATGACGCCGATGAGCGCCGGCACGATGTCTACCGCCGAACGGCGTTCCGGGTTGTAGAAGTTGCGCACTTCGAAGAGAGCTGCGGGTGCCGCGCGCGAAGAGATGCTGCGCGTCGGCAGCGGCATCCGTGCCAAGCCCTGGGCCACGCCCAGCAGGGTGGGGTCTGAGCCATCCACCATGAGCTGGGCTGCAGGTTCGGCATGGGTCCAGGTGCGGCGCTCGAAGTCCGGCGGGAAATAGATGCCCACGGATACCTTGCCGTCCTTGAGCAGGCCTTCCAGTTCGGGCGCGGAATGGGCTACCGCCACCACGTCCACCACTTGGCTGGTCTCGGCCTCGGCTACCACGCTGCGGGAGAGCTGCGTGCCGGAGAGATCCGCGACCGCGGCGCGTAGATGACGCACGTCGGTGTTGATGGCGTAGCCGAACAGGATCACCTGCAACAAGGGTACGCCCACGATCATGCCGAAGGTGATGCGGTCCCGCAGCAGTTGGCGCACTTCCTTGGCGGCCACAGCACGGATGCGGCGCAGGGAGTCAGTCCACATGGTCTTGCTCGGCCTCGCCGCTGCCAGTGGACGCCACGAACACGTCTTCCAGATCCGCGTGGGTCTCCTGCACTTTTGCTTCGATACCCTGTTTCTTCAGCAGAGCCTGAACTTTCTTCACGCCATCGCGTGTGTCTTTCTTGAGCAGTGCATGCAGATGGTTGCCGATCTGGGTCACGCTCTTCACATAGGATTGGCCGCGCAGTGCGTCCGAGGCCTTGCGCGGGTCATCCGGGTCAATCTCCAGCACCAGGGCATCGATGTCCTGCATGAGCTGTTGGGGGCTACCTTCGGCGGCTAGTTTGCCGCGGCTGATGATGGCGAGGCCGTGGCAACGCTCGGCTTCGTCCATGAGGTGGGTGGTGACCAGGATGGTGGTGCCATCGGCGGCGAGGTCGAAGAGCCGGTCCCAAAAGTCGCGACGGCTCTGGGGGTCCACGGCGCTAGTGGGTTCATCCAAGAACAGCATCTCGGGCTCGTGCAGGGTCGCGGCGGCCAGGGCCAGACGCTGCTTCTGTCCGCCGCTCAGGGTACCGGCCCGCTGCGCCACCAGCTCCTTGAGGAAATACCGGCCCAGGGCTTCACCGATGCGCGCCTTGCGTTTGGCGGTGGGCAGGGTGAATACCTCGGCCATGAACTCCAGGTTCTCCCGCACCGTGAGGTCCGCGTACAAGGAGAATGTCTGTGTCATGTAGCCGATCTTGCGGCGCAGGGCTTCCGCCTCCTGCGGCACGGAATGGCCCAAGACTGTGGCCTCGCCGCCGGACGGTTCCAATAGGCCGCATAGCATGCGGATGGTGGTGGACTTGCCGGAACCGTTCGGCCCCAGGAAACCGTAGATCTTGCCGCGGGGGATCTTGAGGTCGATACCGTCCACGGCGGTGAACTTGCCGAAGCGACGGGTGAGACCGCGGGTCTCGATGGCGTAGTCGCCGGCCATGTCAGTGCAAGTCCGGGAAGTCCACGCTCACCGGTGCGCCGCTGGGCAGTCCGGTACTGTCCCCGGGGGACAGGTAGACCTTGGCTAGATAGGCGAGGCGGCTGCGATCCCGTTCCGTCAGAGAGTAATAAGGTGTGAAGCTCGCATCCTCGGATACATAGCGCAGGATGCCGGTGTAACTCTTGGCGGAGCCATCGAACTTGATCGTCGCATGACTTCCCACCACGGCCTTGGCCCGCAGGGGCTCCGGGATGAAGATCTGAGCATAGGTGGCGCTGGCATCCAGCAGTACCGCGACTACCGCGCGGGTCGGCGGCCGCTCGCCCAGGTGGTAGGGCAGGGAGTCCACCGTGGCGTCTCGCGGTGCGCGCACGCTCAGACGATCCAGACTGATCTTGTACTGATCTAGGGCTGCCTGCGCTTGAGCCAGGGCAGCGGCCGCCACGTTGCGGGCGGCGCGGGCGTTATCCAGGGCATCGCGGGCTTGATCCAGCTGCGATTGGGGTTGGGTATGTTCTTTCACCAGAGCCTGGCTGCGGTCAAAGTCTTTCTGGGCGCGGGTGAAGCTCGCATCGGTCCCTGGGAGTTTCGCGGCAGCCTGATCCCGCGCAGCTTCAGCTTGGGTCACGGCGGCGGTGGCGACGCTGGGATCCAGCTGCAGGATGAGATCGCCGGCCTTGACCCGGTCGCCTTCATGCACGGCGATCTGCACGATGGGTTCCTGGGCTTCCGCGACCAACTCCATCTGATCCCGCTCAAGGGTGCCGGTGATGGGCAGGGGGTTGTCGCTGCCGCAGGCGGTGAGGCCGAGGGCGATCGCTACAAGTAAAAGGGGGCGCAGGTTCATGGGGCGACTCCTTGCAGGAACACTCGCTCGGTATGGTCGATGAGCCGGTCCAGGTAATCGGTCTTGACGCGCATGCCGAACACCTCGCGGGTGACGGGCATAGCCACGAAGGGGAACACCGCGAGGCTCACCATGGAGAGGGCCGTAAGGGTCGGGTCTGCGTCAGCGCGGATGCGACCGGCAGCCTGCTCCCGTTCGATGAGCTTTGTGAGCATGCCGCCGCCCTTGGAGGCGAACTGCTGGATGAACCACCCGCGCAGACGGCCGCCTTCCGCCACCACTTCCCTGAGGATCAACGGTGGCATCCAGGGGTTGGCACCCAGGGTGTGCATGTACAGCTTGAAGAAGTTACGCAGGGCATCCGCATCATCGGCTGAGGCCAGCACGCTGGTCAGGCGCTCGATGAGGGGTGTGAAGGTATCGGCCAGCATGGCCTCGTAGAGACCTTCCTTGCTGCCGAAGTAGTAATGGATCATGGCCGGGTTCACGTTCGCGGCGTCAGCCACCTGGCGGGTGGAGACCGCGTCATAGCCCCTTTGCGCGAAGAGGCTGCGGGCGCCCGCCAGGAGCTGCTGGCGGACAGTCTGATCATTCCCGGTGGGTGGGCGGCCGGGTTGTTTGCGCGGGATAGTGTTCATTGCATAATTTAATCATACGTTTAATTAAATAACAATACTCGTGAAACCCGTGATATGTAGGTATCTGGAGTACCTTCGGCTCGACTTCTTGCTGGGCTATAGTCCGCCCCTGAGTCATGCAGGAGGCGGATATGCAGGTCGGCATCTTGGGCAGTGGCGGCGTGGCACAGGCCCTCGGGCTTGGATTCCTGAAGCTCGGCCATGATGTGAAGCTTGGGTCCCGGGACCCCCAGAAACTGCAGCCCTGGCTGGCTAAAGCCGGCAAGCGCGCTTCCGCGGGCAGCTTCGAGGACACGGCTCGCTTCGCCGATATCGCGGTGCTAGCGACGCTGTGGGCCGGTACCGAGAGCGCCTTGAAGCTCGCGGTGGCACCCACGAGCTTGGCCGGCAAACTCGTCATAGACGTGACCAACCCGGTGATCGTCGAAGCTGGAAAGCCTGCGCGCCTGACGCTAGGCCACACTGATTCCGGAGGCGAACAGGTACAGCGCTGGTTGCCTCAATCGAAAGTGGTGAAGGCTTTCAACAGCGTGGGTGAAGCCCACATGGTGGATCCCAAGTTCTCAGGTGGGCCGCCGGACATGTTCATCTGCGGCGACGATGCATCTGCCAAACAAGTGGTGACGGGCATCTGCAAGAACTTCGGTTGGGGCGTGGTGGACGTGGGTGGTATCGAAGGCGCGCGTCTGCTGGAACCGCTGTGTCTCTTGTGGCTCGCCTATGGCCTCAGTACTCAGACTTGGAACCACGCCTTCAAACTGCTGCGCAGTTGAACTTCATCGTGATCCCGGTCATCCATCCAATCCGACCCAGTCAGGGAGCATCCATGAGCATGTCGAACTTCTGCCGGGCACTGATCGTCACCGGCCTAAGCCTTTCCAGTCTCGCT
>DASYCJ010000110.1:0-7678 GCA_036500225.1 Gammaproteobacteria bacterium | reverse complement strand
ACCCGTCCGAAAGGCGGGGGCGCAAAGTCACCGGTCTAAGGGGTGCAAGCCCTACGACGGCGGGATTACCGAATGTGCCAACCCCCTGTGTCTAGGCCCCTCCCTCTTGCCTAGACCGGCTTTCGGAACCCCTGACCCGCCTTCGGAAGGTTTGCACCCCTTTCCTATTTGGGGTGTGCGAGGATTGCCGCGCGCCATTTGCACCGGTGACCCAGATGAGCGATGAAACTTCCCTGCGCGACGTCTCCGACACGGCCTTGTGGGTCGCGGTGTTCCGCGCCCAGGAGAGCGAGCGCGACGACCCCTTGTTCTTCGATCCCTACGCGCGCCAACTCGCGGGCGCACGCGGCGAGGAGATAGCGAAGCAAGTCGGCATGCCCGGCTGGCCCATCGTGGTGCGCACCGTAGCGCTGGACGAGATGATCCTGAAAGCCGTGGAAGAAGACGGCTTCGACACCGTACTGAACCTTGCGGCCGGTCTGGACACACGGCCCTACCGTCTGGCATTGCCTGCGACCCTGCGCTGGATCGAAGTGGACCTGCCCGGCATGGTCGAATACAAGCGCACTGCCCTGAAAGACGCCAAGTGCTTCTGCCGGCTGGAGCGCCACGCCCTGGACCTTGCCGACGTGGAAGCACGCCGGGCCTTCTTCACCAAGGTGGGGGCCGCTGCCGACAAGGTACTGGTGATCACCGAAGGCCTGCTGATCTATCTCGATCCTGAAGCGGTGAAGGCCCTAGCTGTGGACCTGCATCAGCCGCCAGCTTTCAAACGCTGGCTCATGGATATCGCCTCGCCTTCACTCTTGAAGATGCTGGCACGCCAGGGCACCACCAGCTCTACCAATACGCTGCTGCAGAACGACTCGGTGCAGTTCAAGTTCGCGCCGGCGGAACACGTGGAGTTCTTCGGGCCTTGCGGCTGGAAACCGGGCGAATACCGGGATACCGCCGCGGAGGCGAAGCGCCTGAAGCGCTTCGACATCCCCTTCATGTTCAAACTAGTGGGCACGCTCATGAGCCTGAGCCCCGCGGTACGGGCCAAGATGAAGAAGTTCAGCGGTATATGCGCTTTAGAACGCGCGTGACAGTCCAGTAGGCGCGGCGGGGTCTCAGTGCTCGATGTCGCTGAGGTAGTCTGGGCCGCCTAGACCATCCATCTGATCCAGTATCCAGGCTGTGCGTCTTTGCAGACGCGCGGATGGGTCGTTCACGTCGAAGATATCCGGCGCCGGCAGCGAGGCGGCGAGTAGCGCCGCCTGGTCGCGGCTGAGGCGGGCCGGGCTCACGCCGAACAGGCTTCGTGATGCGGCGCCCACACCGAAGGTAGCATCGTCCAATTGCGCCACGTTGAGATACATCTCGAGGATCCGGCGCTTGGGCCACTCCGTCTCGATCAAGACCGTGAACCAGGCTTCCACCAGCTTGCGGGCATAGCTACGGCCGGGCCACAGCCACAGGTTCTTGGCGGTCTGCTGGCTGATGGTGCTGGCGCCCCGTACATGATGGCTCTTGGCGTTGTGCTGGAAGGCGGCGCCCATGGCGTCCCAATCGAAACCGTGGTGATAGGGGAACTGCTGGTCCTCCGCTGTCACCACAGCAAGGCGCATGTCCGGCGAGATCTCCTCATAAGGTGTCCAGCGGTAGTCGATGTCCGCTGGTCGGTGCTTGGACAGCAAGGCCAGATGCCGTTCCTGCATGAAGGCAGTGGTGGACGGATCCACCACGCCGCGGAAGGCGACGCCGCATACGGTCCCCAGGAACCAGAACCAAGCCACCACCAGGCAGCGCCGCAAAAGGCGCCTGCGCCAGCTCATGCGAGACCCCTGCCGGTGAGAAGGTACACGGCGAAACTCGGTAACCAGTGGCTGCCTTCGTAAGTCTCTTCGCGGATGGCAGCGAGGCCCGCAGCCATGTGCTCATCCGCTGCGGCGTGCAAGGCGCCTCGCCGCGCATCGTCGGCCGGCAAGCCCGCGGCGATGCCCAGCAACATCCAGGCACGGCTCAAGTTGAGTCCATCGAGATGGGCGAGCTTGGGATCCGAGGGATCACGGCTCACGGCCGGTTCCAACCAGCGCGCGCCGTCACGTGGCAACTGGGGCAGGAACTTGCCGAGCCACGCCGGATACTTCTCTGCCGGCAACAGGCGGCGCATCAGATCCGCTTCCGCCAACACCGGCGAGAGGAAGTCCTGACCTGAGGGCTCATAGGCCAAGGGACCGTCCACGTCGAAGAGATGGAACTCAGTGCCCTTGGCTCGCACCAATTCCTGCATGGGCGCATCGCCCGCGACGCGCGCCCAATCATGGGCGAGCCCCAAGGCGAAGGCGCTCTGGGAATGCTCCCCGCTGCGGATGGGATAGAAGAGCTTGGGCAGCCACAAGCTGAGACGCTGACGTACCACTTCCTCCAGGGGCGCCAACACTGTGTGCCAGCGACGCGCTTCAGGTGTGGCCCACTCGCGCAATTCGGCGGCGAGCTGCAACACCCAGGCGAGGCCATAGGGCCGCTCCCAGGAAGCGCGGCGCGAGTCATCGAAGTAACGGCATTCCTGGGCAAGGTCCGCGGCGTTGAGGCGGCGATCCAGGAAAGCACGGGCCTCGATGGCGAAGCGGTCTTCAGGCATGAGCCGGAGCAGCCGCACCAGCAGCCAATAGTTATGCACCGCTGAATGCCAGTCGTAGGCGCCTGAGAACACCGGGTGCAGTTCCCGGGGCGGCGCCACGTCCGTGTCGCCATCCATCAAGTGCTGGATATGGTTCGGATACTCGCGATCAAGATTGGCGAGCGCCATGCGCGCCATCCGCTCCAGGAAAGCCGGGTCCGAAGGGGAAACTTTCATGTTGCCGGGCAGTCTACCGGGGGCGGCCCCCGCTTGGCGATGTCCCGCCGGGCTGCCATGATGGGCGCCGAGTCAGAGCCGGCTACCGGCTTCCTCCATATCCATAGGGAACAGCACATGTCGAACAAATCCTCCCTGCGCCGGGACGTGGGCCTCGTCGCCCTGACCATGACCGGTATCGGCTCCATCATCGGCTCCGGCTGGCTGTTCGGCGCCTCTAAGGCGGCGCGCCTGGCCGGCCCTGATGCCATCTGGGCCTGGGTCATCGGCGCGGTAGTCATCCTGGTGATCGCTCTCACTTACGCTGAGCTCGGCGCCATGTTCCCGGAGTCCGGCGGCATGGTGCGCTTTGGCCTCTACACCCATGGGTCCCTGGTGGGGTCCATCGCCGCCTGGGCCGCCTGGCTCTCAGTGGTCTCGGTAATCCCGGTGGAAGCCTTCGCCTCGGTGCAATACATGGCCTCCTGGCCATGGGCATGGGCCAACCCCTGGGCACACAACCTCTTCCTCGATGGGAAGGTGAGCGATACGGGGCTCGCCATCGGCGCGGTGCTGGTGGTGATCTACTTCCTGCTCAACTTCTGGAGCGTGAAGCTCTTCGCCCGCAGCAATACCGTCATCACCGCTTTCAAACTCGTCATCCCGGCGCTGACTGCGGTGCTGCTCATCGCCTCCGGTTTCCATTCCAGCAACCTCAGCGTCGGCATCCACGGCGGCACCCACGTCACCGACATCGCAGCCCTGCTGACGGCGGTGGCCACGGCCGGCATCGTGTTCAGCTTCAACGGCTTCCAGAGTCCGGTGAACCTGGCGGGCGAGTCCAAGAACCCCAGCCGCGATGTGCCCATCGCTGTGATCGGCTCCATCGTGATCTGCGCGGTCATCTATGTGCTCCTGCAGGTGGCCTTCCTCGGCGCCGTCCCCTCGGAGATGCTGGAGAAGGCCGGCTGGAGCGGCATCCAGTTCAGCTCGCCCTACGCGCAGCTGGCGCTGGCGGCGAACATCAACTTCCTGGCGATCCTCTTGTACGTAGACGCCTTCGTCAGCCCCAGCGGCACTGGCTCCACCTACACCGCCTCCAGCTCGCGCATGCTCTGGGGCATGGAGCGGAACGGCATCCTGCCCAAGATCTTCGGCAGCGTGCATCCGGTGTACGGCATCCCACGCCCGGCCATGTGGCTGAACCTGGTGGTGGCCTTCGTGTTCTTCTTCTGGTTCCAGGGCTGGGACAAGGGTGCCGACGTGACCTCCGTCGCCTGCGTGCTCTCCTATCTCATCGGCCCAGTGAGCGTGGCGGTGCTGCGCGACATCGCGCCAGAGAAGGCGCGCCCCTTGAAGCTGCCGGCCCTGAAATGGTTGGCAGGTGCCGCCTTCACCCTCGGCACCCTGGTGCTGTACTGGGCGCGCTGGCCGCTCACCGGCAAGGTGATCATCACGCTGTTGCCGGTGCTCCTGCTGTGGGGCTACTACGAGTACCAGAACGGCTGGAAAGGTTTCGGCCAACAGATGCGCGGCGCGTTGTGGCTCGTGATCTACTTGCCGGGAGTGGCGATCCTATCCTTGATCGGTAGCACTCAGTTCGGCGGCATCGGCTTGCTACCCTTCGGCTGGGATCTGCTGATCGTGGCGGCTTTCGGAGCAGGTTTCTTCTTCTGGGGCCTGAAGAGCGGCTGGAAGACGGTACACCTGGAAGCCAGCGAACAGACGCTTCATTAAGAATGATGATGAGAGCGCCCCGCCAGGCGACTGGCGGGGCGCTTTCTTTCAGAGGTCCACGATCTCGACGTCAGTAGGTGTGAGCGATTCGCCCAAGAACCGGCTGCCCACCCGGGCGAAGCGTTCGGGGCCATCGGTAGCGAGATATCGCGCACCGCCCTTGCCGCTGGTACGCGCTTTGTCACCTAATAACTTCTCCACCGCCAGGGCCACGGTCTCGCCTGAATCCACCAGTGTGACTTCCGGTCCCGCGACCTGCGCGATGGCTTCTTTCAGCAGCGGGAAATGGGTGCAGCCCAACACCAAGGTATCCAGACCTTCATGGCGCTTCTCCTGACGCAGGGGCGTCAGGTATTCCCGCGCCACTGATTCCACCAGCGGACCCTTCACCCAGCCCTCCTCTGCCAGCGCCACGAACAGAGAGCAGGCTTGGGAGAAGACGTGGGCGTCGGGGCGTCGCGCCAAGATGGCTCGTTCGTATGCGCCGCCTTGCACCGTACCTTCTGTGGCCAGTACGGCGATATGGCCGCGCTTGGAAGTGGCGGCCGCGGCGGCGGCGCCTGCTTCCACCACGCCGATGACCGGGAGGGGCGCGAACTCGGTAGTGAGAGCCGGCAGCGCCACGGCGGAAGCAGTATTGCAGGCCACCACCAGGAGCTTGATGCCGCGCTGCACCAGATGTCCCGCCGCCTGCACCGCATAACGGCTGACGGTGTCAGGACCCTTGGTGCCGTACGGTAGCCGTGCAGTATCGCCGAGATACAGGAAATGCTCGTGGGGCAGACGTGCGCGCAGGGCCTTGAGGACGGTGAGGCCGCCCACGCCCGAATCGAAGATACCTACAGGAAGCTCAGTTGGACTCAATGCTTCTCACGCAATTCTCTGCGCAGGATCTTGCCGACGTTGCTCTTCGGCAAGTCGTTGCGGAACTCGATGTGCTTCGGCACTTTGTAGCCTGTCAGGTATTTGTGGCAATGGGCGATGAGTTCTTCGGCGGTGAGGTTCGGGTCCTTGCGCACCACGAACAGCTTCACTACTTCACCTGAATGCACGTCCGGCACACCCACGGCGGCGCACTCGCGCACGCCGGGATGCATCATGGCCACATCTTCCACTTCGTTCGGATACACATTGAAGCCTGATACCAGGATCATGTCCTTCTTGCGGTCGACGATGGTGACGAAGCCTTTGGCATCCACTTTGCCCACGTCGCCGGTACGCAGCCAGCCATCCTTGGAGAGCACCTTGGCGGTCTCCTCCGGTTGGTTCCAGTAGCCGCGCATCACCTGGGGGCCTTTGAAGCAGAGTTCCCCCACTTCGCCCACGCCTAGCTCCTTGCCGTCGTCGTCGCGGATGGAGAGGTCCGTGGAAGGGATGGGCAGGCCGATGCTGCCGTTGTAGTCCTTGAGGTCCAGCGGATTGATGCAGGCTGCCGGCGAGGTCTCGGTCAAGCCATAAGCTTCGACGATCGGCCGGCCCGTGACCTTCTTCCACTGGTCCGCCACGGCGCGCTGCACCGCCATGCCGCCACCCAAGGCGAGCTTGAGATGGGAGAAATCCAGTTGCTCGAAGCCCTGTGCATGCAACAGTCCGTTGAACAAGGTGTTCACACCGGTGACCACGCTGAAGGGATACTTGGACAGGGTCTTTACGAAGTCCTTCATGTCCCGCGGGTTGGTGATGAGGATGTTCTTGCCGCCCAGGGTCATGAACACCATGCAGTTCGCCGTGAGGGAGAAGATGTGATACAGCGGCAGCGCGGTGATCACTGTCTCCTGCCCCGGCTCCAGACCCTTGCCGAGCCAGGCGGAGGACTGCAACACGTTGGCGCACATGTTGCCGTGTGTCAGCACCGCGCCCTTGGAGACGCCGGTGGTGCCGCCGGTGTATTGCAGGAAGGCGATATCCTGGTGGCCGACAGTGACGGGTTCCAGGTCATAGTCGCCGCCCGCAGACAGGGCTTCCGGCAGTCTGACGCTGCCCGGCAATTCGAAGGCCGGCACCATCTTCTTGACGCGTTTGACCACGAAGTTGACTAGTTGGCGCTTGGGTACCGGGAACAGGTCGCCGATCTGGGTGGTGACGACGGTATCCAGGGCGGCGCAACCCTTCACTTCCTGAAGGGTGTGGGCGAAGTTCTCCAGGATAACGATGCCGCGGGCACCGGAGTCCTTGAGCTGGTGTTCCAGCTCGCGAGCGGTGTAGAGGGGATTCACATTGACCACGGTCATGCCGGCGCGCAACACGCCGAACAGCACCACCGGGTACTGCAGCAGGTTCGGCATCATGATGGCGACCCGGTCACCGCGCTTGAAGCCGCGTTCGCCCTGCAGCCAGGCACCGAAGCGGGCGCTCTGGCGGTCGAGCTCAGCGTAACTCATAGTCACGCCCATGTTGACGAAAGCAGGGAGGTGCGCGTACTTGGCGCAGTGCTCCTCGAAGATCTGCTTCACCGAGGCATAACGGTTGACGTCGATCTCGGCCGGCACGCCAGCGGGATATTCCTTAAGCCAGAGCTTTTCCACCCGATTCCCCCGAAACGCGGATGCGGATGATGATACCGCAGCCACGCCCGGTATATGGGGGGCATGGAGACTGCGCTGGCTTTACAATGCACGCCATGCAGATCACGACTCGTGGACTCGCTTGGATCACCGGTGGCGGCACCGGTATCGGCCGGGCACTGGCGCTGCGCTTGGCCGCCGATGGCTGGCAGGTGGTGGTGTCAGGCCGGCGGACCGAGCCATTGACCGAGACTGCCAACCGATCGCCGGGCGCCATCCATGCCTGGCCCCTGGACGTGACCGACCTGCCGGCAGTGCGCCGCGCAGTGGCCGATATAGAGGCCAAGCACGGGCCTATCAGCCTCGCGGTACTGAATGCCGGCATGTATCACGCGGTGAAGCTGGATAGTTTCAAGGCCGAGATGATGGCCGAACACATGCGGGTGAATTACCAGGGTGTGGTGAACGGCATGGATGCCTTGCTGCCGGCCATGCGCAAACGCAAGAGCGGCCACATGGTGCTGGTGGCGAGCGTGGCGGGTTACCGGGGCCTGCCCCTGGCCTCCGCCTATGGCCCCACCAAGGCCGCGCTCATCAACCTGGCCGAATCCTTAAA
>DASYCJ010000109.1:0-9862 GCA_036500225.1 Gammaproteobacteria bacterium | reverse complement strand
GCTTGGCCGCGTCGTCGCCCTTGTACCAGCCGAGCAGTGCCGCTTGGAACTTGGGCCGCACCTTCACGGCGAGTCCCTTGATGTCCACCGCCTTGGCGGGCTGCTGCATCTGCGGCGCCATGGCCGTAGTGCTGCGTCCGGCCAAGTTATAGGCGAACAGCGCACTCTCGGAGAGCAGCGGCTGGCCGCGCACGGTGCGCAGGTCGTTGAGGAGCGAGAGCAGCGCCAGCGGCATGTCGCGCCGGCCGCCGATCACGCGCTCCAGATAATCCGGGAGCTGCAGCATGGCGCGCATCAGCACTTCGAAGGCGGCGTCGTTGCGCGCCACCTCGCCAGTCTCGAAACCGCGCACCACGGATTCCATCTCTTCGGCGAGCATGGCCGCGCCGTAGACTTCGACGATGCGCAGGGTGCCCTGCACCTGGTGCAGGAGCTCCAGGCACTGGCTCAGCGCTTCCTTGTCTTCGGCCTTCTCGACGTAGGTCTCGAGGGCCTGACGCGCGCGCACGAGGGTGTGATCAAGTTCGTTCTTGATCCACAGCAGCGAGTCTGATGCGACTTGGCTCATCTTTGCGTCACGTCACCTGTACGTCTGTTTCTCAGGCGGCCTGCTCGGGGCGCATCACCATGGTCTCCTGGCTGCGGCTGCCGGGCAGCTTGAAGCCGGCGACCGACTTACGCATCTCGGTGGCGAGTGCGGCGAGCTTGCCTACGCTGACTGCCGTGGCGTTGGTGCCTTCGGTGGTCTGCGCGGTGATCTCTCTAATCACGTTCATGGTGCGGGACACCTCGCCGGCGGTCTGTGCCTGTTGGCGCGCCGCGTTGGAGATGCTCTGCACCAGGGTTGCGATGTGGTTCGCCACCTTCTCGATCTCGTCCAGTGCCGAACCTGCGTTCTCGGCCAGCTGGGCTCCGCCCACCACACCCGCGGTCGACTGTTCCATCGAGATGACCGCTTCGTTGGTGTCGGTTTGAATGGTCTTCACCAAGGCTTCGATCTGCCGCGTGGCGTTAGCGGAGCGTTCTGCGAGGCGTTGCACTTCGTCGGCCACCACCGCGAAACCGCGGCCTGCTTCACCGGCCATGGATGCCTGGATCGCCGCGTTGAGTGCCAGGATGTTCGTCTGTTCGGCGATGTCGTTGATGAGTTCCACGATGTCGCCGATCTCCTGCGAGGATTCGCCGAGTCGTTTGATGCGCTTCGAGGTTTCCTGGATGGTTTCACGGATCGAGTTCATGCCGTCGATCGTGCGGCGCACCGCCTGACCACCCTTGTGCGCGATTTCCACTGACTGCGCGGCCACCTTCGCGGAGCGTTCGGCGTTGGCGGACACCTGCTCAATGGACTTCGCCATCTCGGTGATGGACTGGGATGCGGTGTTGATCTGCTTGGACTGGTTGACGGACGCCTCGGCCAGATGGGTCGTGGTCGCCTGCGTCTGACGGGCGGCGGCGTCCACCTGTACGGCCGTGTCGTTAATCGTCGCGACCAGGCCGCGCAGGGCCTCGAGAGCGTAGTTGATGGAGTCTGCGATGGCGCCCGTGATGTCTTCGGTCACCGTCACCTGCACGGTCAAGTCACCGTCTGCCAGTGAGCCGAGTTCGTCCAGGAGTCGCAAAATGGCTTGTTGGTTTCGTTCGTTGGTCTCCAACTGCATCTGTGCCGCTCGGCGGGCATCGCCGCCCAACACGTACAGGTACAGGATGCCCACCAGCAAGAGGATGCCCACCAGGCCTAAGCCGTAACCCACGGAGGGCCGCGTCAGACGCGAGTTCACGCTGCGCTGGTAGCTGGTGTTGATGGCCTGGGCGTTGTTCAGCAACTGGTCGCTCAAGTCATGGATGGTGCCGTCGGCCTTCTGCACGTTCACCAACAGGCCCACCAGCGGCGTGAGGGAGTTGAGGCTGGCGGCGAGCTTGGCATTCAGCACCTGGATCTGGCGCAGGGGCACCAGCAGGCTGGAATCGGTGATGGCCTGCAACTGCAGCTGGGGGCTGCCATCCAACATACCCTGGGTGATGCGGGTGAAGGTCTGGATGGTATCCGGCAGTTCCTGGGCCACGTTGGAGACGTCGCCGTGGCCGCCGGTGGTGAGCAGGTTCACGTCGCGCAGGATCACTTGGCCGTAATACCCCATCTTGCCGGCGTAGTAGACGGTGTTGTGGCTGGCGTTGCGTTGGCGCGCGGCGTCAGCGAAGGCATCCCAGGCTTTGAGCAGATCGGGCATGGTCTGGCGCACGCCGGCGGCGGCCTGGTTGGCCACTGCGATGGAGTCTTTGTTGGTGAGGATTACCTTCAAGGAGGTGCGCACCTGGGCCCACTGGGTCTGCAACACCGAGAGTTCCGATTGCACTTCGCCGGTGGCGGCAGGCATCAGGGTCTGGGGGTCACCGTTACCCATCAGGCTGATAGTGTTGTCGAACTGGTCGCTGGCGTTGGAGAGCTGCGTGAACCCGTCGGCGTTCCCGGCCACCGCGTCGTCCGCTGAGCGCACCACGCTCTGGGAGATGAGCGACTGCTGGGCCGACAGGCTCTGGAACTTGGTGTCGTAGGTGGAGTCGCGGGCTACGGTGACGAAGTCGTACACCGCAGCTGCCACCATTAGACCAGCCAAACCCAGCAGCAGGTATAGCGGCGTGTTGGATCGCTTCTCGTTGTCGGCCATGTCAGTTCACCCTAAAAATTTGGTTGAGCCCTTCCTGGTTCCCCAAGCGGCGGCGCGGGCGGCTCAGTCCGCGTGCCGTTCCCATCAACGTGATGCCTGCAGGAACACGGCGCTCTCCACCAGCCCGTGCAACCCGAGGACTCCCCACACGTCTTCTTCACTGCCGTAGGCGCCCGCCAGGAACGGCGTCATACCCGGAAGCGTATCCGGCATCACCTCGGCCTTCTCGGAGGCGACGAAGCGGCGGAAACCGCGCACCTCGTCAACCAGCAGGCCCGCAGGGATGTCAGCATGGTTGACCATCAGCACCCGCGTGGTGCGACCCAGCGCGGTCGGCTCGCCGCCGAAGAACGCCGCGAGGTCCGTGACCGGCAGCAACTGGCCGCGCACGTTGGCTAGACCCAGCATCCAGGGTTTGGCGCCCGGCAGGGCGGTGACGCCCGGCCAGGTGAGCACTTCACGCACTTCTTCGCGGGAGGCGACCAGGCGCGTACGCCCGACGCGAAAACCCACGCCCACCCACTCCTCTTCATGGCCGGCTTCCTGGCCGCGGCCCGAAGCGGCGATGCGGCTACGCCGCTCGAGTTCCAGGAGGAGCTCGAAGGGGCGTTCGCGGAGTTCGAGGAGTGCGCTTGCCATATCAGCCCGCGATCACTTCCTTGATCTTGTCGACGAGCTGCTTCTCGGTAACCGGCTTCGGCAGATAGGCGACTGCACCCTGGCGCATGCCCCAGATCTTGTCCGTCTCCTGATCCTTGGTGGTGACCATCACCACCGGGATGCGGGAGGTGTCCGGATCCTTCGACAGCTGTCGCGTGGCCTGGAAACCGCTCATGCCGGGCATAACGACGTCCATGATGATGGCGTCGGGCTTGTCGGTCTTGGCCTTCTCGATGCCTTCCTCGCCGCTCTCGGCGGTGATGGTGCTGAAGCCGTTCTTCTCGAGCCACGTCTTCAGGACATGCACTTCGGTCGGCGAATCGTCAATGATGAGCACGGTCGACATAGCATCCTCTCTTCAGGTTGTTTCCCCGCCCGGCCTCCCGGACGTATCGATTAAAGATTCAGGCGACACTCTTCCGCACATGGCGGTGGATGGCACCCACCAATTCATCTTTGGTAAACGGCTTGGTCAGATACTGTTCAGAACCGACGATGCGGCCGCGCGCGCGATCGAACAGGCCGTCCTTGCTGGACAGCATGATCACGGGCGTCGCCTTGAAGTTGTTGTTGTGCTTGATGAGCGCGCAGGTCTGGTAACCGTCCAGACGCGGCATCATGATGTCGACGAAGATGATGTCGGGCTTGTGATCGGCGATCTTAGAGAGCGCCTCGAAACCGTCCACAGCGGTCACGACCTCGCACCCTTCCTTGGACAAGAGTGTCTCAGCCGTCTTACGGATGGTCTTGCTGTCGTCGATCACCAGGACCTTGAGGCCCTGTAGACCGCCCTCCGTGTTCTCGCTTGCCACCTTCACCTCCGCGCATAGACCCCTGGCCACCGCGCAAACGCGGGGCAGCAGCCTTGACATATTATTCCCAAACGGCGCGCGCTGCAGCGCTGAGCCTTGGGGTTCAGGGGGCGGAGGCCTTACAGGCCCCGGCTGGCTGCCACTTGGGATTTAAGCATAATATCCTTACTTAATCCCTTGAATGCAATAAATTTCACCACCCCCTACGGCCCCCCAGGCCGCCCCAGGAAGGCCTCGAGACCATGGCTAAAAATCGCCCACTGACGCTTGGCGTGGTCATGGACCCCATCGGGCATATCAAGCCCTACAAGGACACCACCCTCGCCATGCTCCTGGCCGCCCAGGCTCGGGGCTGGCGCCTGCTCTATATGGAGCAGCCGGATCTGTACTTGGCCGAGGGGGAAGCCCGGGCCCGGCTGCGGGAGCTCAAGGTACGGGACGACGACAAGGACTGGTTCGAAATCGGTCATGAGACCGATGCGTCTCTGACCGGGACCGTGGACGCGATCCTGATGCGCAAAGACCCGCCCTTCGACATGGAGTACGTCTACACCACCTACATCCTGGAACGGGCCGAGGCTGCTGGGGTAAAAGTGGTGAACCGGCCCCAAGCGCTTCGGGATGCCAACGAGAAGGCCTACACCGCCTGGTTCCCCCAGTGCTGCCCGCCGACCCTCATCAATTCGGACATGGGGCGCATCCGCGCCTTCCTGAAACAACACAAGAAGATCGTGGTGAAGCCCCTGGAAGGCATGGGCGGCACTATGATCTTCGTACTGGCGGAAGGGGATGCCAACACTTCAGTGATATTGGAGACACTGACCCACTACGGCACCCGCCTCGCGGTGGCGCAGAAATATCTACCGGACATCACCCAGGGCGACAAGCGCATCCTGCTCATCGACGGCGAACCGGTGCCCTACGCCCTGGCGCGCATCCCCGCCCAGGGGGAGTCCCGCGGCAATCTCGCCGCCGGCGGCAAGGGCGTGGGCGTGGCCCTCACAGAACGGGACCGTTGGATCGCCGCACAAGTGGGCCCGACCTTGCGGGAGAAAGGATTGATGTTCGTGGGCCTGGACGTGATCGGAGATTTCCTGACAGAGATCAACGTGACCAGCCCCACCTGCGTGCGGGAACTGGATGGCATCTACAAACTCGATATCGCAGGCGACTTCATGGACAAGCTCGCGAAAAAGCTGGAGCACTGATTGAGCGGACCTCGCACTGCCCTGCCTCCGCGCCTGGATTCCCCGGCAGTCACGGCCCGTGATCGGCTGGTCACTACACTGTTCTTCGCGGCGCTCTTGCACGGCATCATCATCCTCGGCATCACCTTCCGCCCGGACAAGCCCGCTGGCAGCCCCACTCTCGAAGTGACTATGGTCCAGTCCCGCAGCGTGACAGCACCGGACGATGCCCAGTACCTGGCCCAGGCCAACCAGCGCGGCACCGGCAACACCTCGGAACTGGTGCGGCCCGAGAGTCCGCTGTCCATGCCAGCCGCACTCAATAACGCAGGCCGCGCCGATGCGCCGGACCTGGATGACAACCCGGGTAAGAACGTCAGCACCGGCAAGAACGCGGGCCAGAACCATGCCCAGGCCTCGGACCGGGACGCAGCTGTGACCACCACCACGGCCACCGGTATCAATGCCAATAGCCGTGCCGCTACTGCACCTTTAAGCCTCGAGCCGCGCATCCTGGTGGCACGCCTGCTCACACCCGGCGATGACGCGCTCATGCCCAACGAAGACGACCTGCAGCTACCTCAGGCCACGGACCCCAATCCACGGGAAGCTTTCGTCTCGGTGAACGCGCGGGAATCTCGCTTCGCGCCCTATCTCGATGCGTGGCGCCGCAAGGTGGAACGCATCGGCAACCTGAACTTCCCGTCGCAGATCCGCAGCCAGCACTTGACCGGATCCCTGTCCCTGGAAGTGGCGTTGAACGCCGACGGCAGCATCCGCAGCCTCAACTTGGTGCAGCCTTCCGGCCAGCCACTCTTGGATGACTCATCCCAGCACATCGTCAAACTGGCCGCCCCCTATCAGCCCTTCCCCGCCGAGATCCGCCGCGACACCGCGATACTCCGCTTCGTCTATGTCTGGCGCTTCAACGGCGGGAAGCTTGATACTCATCACAGTTCAATAAAATCAGCGGCTTCGGGACATTAAGTCATAGCGGCTTGTGCCCTCCGAAAAGCGCGCGGATACTGATTCCATGTCTTCCCAAGATTTCTTGACGAATCAATTCCTGGTCGCCATGCCCGCCATGGAAGACCCGAACTTCCGCGAGAGCGTGACTTTCATCTGCGAGCACAGCGCTCAAGGCGCGCTCGGCATCATCGTCAACCGGCCCATGAACGTGGTGCTGGAGGACGTGCTGAAACAACTTGCCCTCAAGGCCGGCGATGAGGATATCGGCGCAAGTCCCGTGTACCTGGGCGGACCGGTGCAGACCGAACGTGGCTTCGTGATCCATGAACCCATCGGTGAATGGGAGGCGACCCTGAAGGTAAGCGACAGCTTGGGCGTGACCACCTCCCGCGATGTGCTGGAAGCGGTGGCTGCAGGCAAAGGCCCGGGACGCTGCTTCGTGGCCTTGGGGTACGCAGGCTGGACTGCCGGCCAGCTAGAGGAAGAGATGAAGAGCAACGCTTGGCTCTCGACACCTGCCGACTCCCGCATCATCTTCGACACGCCGGTGGAACTGCGTTGGCAGGCGGCGGCACGCTTGATCGGCGTGGATCTCGCCCTACTCTCGGGCGATACCGGCCACGCCTAGCCTTCCATGAGTCGCTGAATCCCTGCAGGCGCTCGCGGCCACGCCTCTCATCCCTGTGCTGCCATAATGTGCATATGCCGCAGCATCCCTCCCAACCCATCCAGACCGCTTTGGGCTTCGACTTTGGCCTGAAACGCATCGGCGTGGCCGTGGGCCAGACCCTCACTGGCAGCGCCTCGCCCCTGGGTGTGGTCACCCCGCGCAGCGGCGAACCGGATTGGGAGGCCATCGGCCGCTTCATCAGCGAATGGCGGCCTGCGTCTTTGGTGGTGGGGCTGCCCTATAATATGGACTTGAGTGAGCAGGAAATGACGGGCCACGCCCGCCGCTTCGCCGAAGGGCTCGCCCAACGCTTCCCGCTACCGGTACACACCGTGGACGAGCGTCTCTCGTCCCGCGAGGCCGAAGCGCAACTCAAGGAACGGCGGCAACAGGGACGGCGGCGGGTGAGCCGCGAGGACATCGACGGCGCCGCGGCCTGCGTGATCCTGGAAAGCTGGTTCAACTCTCTTAAGGGGCCGTTTAGCGCATGAGCGACGTCCAGTTCGACGCCCGGGGCAGACTCAAGCATCTCCTGACCCTGGAAGGCGTGGGACGGCAGACGCTCATGACATTGCTGGAGCGCGCCGACGCTCTGCGTGTGACCCCCGGTGAAGCGCCGCGCCGCCATTCCTGGCTCGCCGGACGTACCGTCGCCAATCTCTTCTTCGAACCCAGCACCCGCACCCGCGCTTCCTTCGAGCTCGCGGCACGCCGCCTCGGCGCAGACGTGCTGAACCTGGACATCCTGGCTTCCTCCACCGTGAAGGGTGAGTCGCTGGAGGACACGCTGTATACGCTGGAGGCTATGAATATCGATGTGTTCGTGGTGCGCCACAAGGATGAGGGCGTGCCGAGATCGCTGGCGGAACACGCAGCGCCTCACGTGCACGTGCTGAACGCCGGCGAAGCGCATGTCTCACACCCCACCCAGGGCCTACTCGATGTATTCACCATCCATCGTCACAAGAAAGACTTCTCTTCCTTAAGCGTCGCCATCGTGGGCGACATCAAGCATTCCCGCGTGGCACGCTCGGCAGTTTGCGCCCTCGCATCGCTCGGCACCCGCGACATCCGTCTCGCCGGCCCCAAATCCTTTCTGCCCAAGACGGGCGAACTCAAGGGCGAACTCTTCACCGATGCCGACAAGGCTGTGGCCGGCGCCGACGTGGTGATGATGTTGCGCATCCAGAAGGAACGCATGCAGAAAGCCGCCGTGCCGAGTGCCGCCGCCTATTTCAAGCGCTACGGGTTGGATACGCGACGCTTGAAGCTCGCCAAGCCCAGTGCCATCGTCATGCACCCGGGTCCCATGAACCGTGGCATCGAGATCTCAGACGATGTGGCGGACGGGCACCAGTCCGTGATCCGAGAGCAGGTCACCAACGGCGTGGCGGTACGCATGGCTGTGCTGCAGGCTTTCTACACCTGATGGCGCCCATGCCCCACCCCGAACACCGCGGCTCCATCTTCGTCGAAGACGCGGAGATCCTGGTTCACGAGCATTTCCCCGGTGCCCAACACGTGTTGCGCCTGAAGGCGCCCCAGTGCGCCGCCAAGGCTTTACCCGGCAGCTTCGTGCATCTCTCCTGTGATGCAGCCCTACCTATGCGCCGGCCCATGTCCATCATGCGGGTGTCTCCGCAGGAAGGATGGGTGGAGTGTCTCTATAAGGTCGTCGGCGAAGGCAGCCGCTTGCTGGCGGAGCGTCACAAGGGCGACGTGCTCTCTTGTCTCGGCCCCATCGGTAAACCTTTCGTGCTGCATCCCGAGAAGCCGCGTCCCCTGTTGCTCGGCGGAGGTGTAGGCATCCCGCCCATGGTGTTCATCGCCGATGCCATGCGTGCCGACAAGCGTGCGAAATGGCAGCCATTGGTGCTCATGGGTTCGGAAGTTCCCTTCCCCTTCAAGACGCGGCCTTCGACGATCATGATCGAAGGGATGCCGACGGGCGTGATCGGATGCATGCCGCTGATGGAAGACTGGGGCCTGCCGAGCCGCCTCGCCAGCAAGCAGGGCTATGCCGGCTGCTTCGATGGCTTCATCACGGATCTGGCTCGCGCCTGGTTGAAGACGCTGGACATGAAGGCTCTCGCGGAAGTGGAGATCTTCGCTTGCGGTCCCACACCCATGCTGAAAGCAGCAGCGCTCTTGGCCCAGGAGTTCAAGATCCCGAGCCAGGTGTCCCTGGAAGAGTTCATGGCCTGCGCCGTGGGTGGTTGTGCCGGCTGCGCCGTGCAAGTGAAGACGCCTGAGGGCCCTGCCATGAAGCGCGTGTGCGTGGACGGACCCGTATTTGACGGCGCGACCGTCTTTCCGGCCTGAACGCATCAGCAGCAGGATAAGAAAAGGCGCCTGAGGGCGCCTTTTCTGCCTCTGAACACGCTCCCGTCTAAGGTTTCGCTGGAGCGGTCTTGGCTGCATCCGGGCCGATGTACTTGTCGAAGAATTCGCTCATCTGCGAATAAAAGGCCACGTTGTGCGCCGTGGCATAGAACCCATGCGCTTCGTTGGGATAGGTAAGCCATCCATATGGCTTGTTTAGCTTGTCGAGCGCGTCTTTTAGCTCCTCAGCATGGGCGATTGGGACAGTCGTATCGTGGCCGCCGTGCGCCAAGAACAACGCCGCCTTTATCTTGTCTACGTGGAACACGGGTGAATGCTCTTTCAAGGCAGCCTCGTCATCTCCGAGGGTTGATTTCATGAACGGAGTCAGCATCTCGCCCGCAATCGTATCCGCTCTCCCTCGTAACATGATCAGGTCATAGACACCTGCATATCCGACTGCGCACTTATAGAGGTCAGGCTCCTTGACCACGCCTTCCAACGAGGCATAGCCGCCGTAACTGCCGCCGTATATGCAGATGCGATTCGCATCGGCGATACCCTGCTGGATGGCCC
>DASYCJ010000108.1:0-14845 GCA_036500225.1 Gammaproteobacteria bacterium | reverse complement strand
GAGTGGAATCCTCCCAGCCGGGAACGAAGAGCGGTAGATTTCGTTCGGCGGCGGCCATCATCCAACTATCTTTAGGGTCAATTTGATAATGCGGTTTCAATTTACCAGCGAGCAGAATCTTGTAGAGAAATTCATGCGGGAAGAAGCGCTTGCCGCTCTGATCTGCCGCCTGCCAATCCTCCATGACGATGCGCTCGATGCGGCGCATGGCTTCTTCTTCGGGGATGCAGGTGTCGGTGACGCGGTTGAGATGCTTATCCAGCAGCTTCTGCTCGTCGGCAGGCGAGAGCTCACGGTACTTGGGCACTCGCACGTAATGGTCGTGGGCCACCAGGTTGAAGATGTCCTCTTCCAGGTTTGCGCCGGTGCAGGTGATGATCTGCACCTTGTCGCGGCGGATCATCTCGGCGAGCGAGATGCCCAGTTCAGCGGTGCTCATGGCGCCCGCCAGGGTCACCATCATCTTGCCGCCCTTCTTGATCTGCGCGATATAACCGTCCGCAGCGTCGATCAGCGCCGCCGAGTTGAAGTGGCGGTAGTGATGACGGACGAATTCGGCGACGGCTTTGGTGTTGGTCACGGTCTCTATCCCCTGGTCATAAAGGCGCGGAAAGGAGGCAAATTGTAGCCGTCCCCTATCCTCAGGACGAGGGTTTTTTGCTGTGCTCCAGCTCGGCCAGCAGGATCTTCAAGTCCAGCATGCTGACGGCACCCAGAGAGGCCTCCACGGCACCCTCATGGCAAAGTCCGCTGGCAGACGCCTCCTCATAGCCTTCATGCGCAGCCTTGAGACAGGCGGCCCGCACCGCTTCCGCCAGACGCTGGCGGTCTTCTGGGTTCACTCGCAGTTCCAGGCGAAGGTGCCGATGGGTTCCGCGGATATCTCGATACGGTTGCCGTGGACCAGGGGACCGACCCCGGCGGGCGTTCCGGTATAGATGACGTCGCCGGGCAGGAGATGCCAACGGCTGCTCAGGAAGGCGACGATGGTGGCCACGGGGAAGAGCATGTCCTTGGTGTTGCCATGCTGGCGGAGCTCACCGTCCACGGTGCAACGCATCTCGATGGATGTCAGATCCAGGTCGTCGGTGGGGACGAAGTCGCCCAGGGCCGCTGCATCGTCGAAGGCCTTGGCGAGCTCCCAGGGCTGGCCGGCCTGCTTGAGCCGCGCCTGCTCGTCCCGCAGCGTGAGATCCAGCCCCAAGGTGGCGCCGGCCACGTGGTCGAGGGCGGCGGACTCGGTGATGGCACTGCCGCCGTGCCCTAAGACCACCACCAGTTCCATCTCGTGGTGCACGGCCCCCACGCCCTTGGGCAGGGCCAGAGTGCTGCCGTTCACCAGGCTGGTGACAGGCTTCATGAAGATGATGGGGATGGAATCTTTCGCCGGCATGAGGTTGCCGAGTTCCTTGGCGTGGTCGGCGTAGTTACGGCCGACGCAGAAGATGCGCTGGGATGCGGGCAGATGCTCCAGATCGGGGAACGACATGGGAACCTCGGATGTGTGGAGACGGGGTCTAGCGGCAGAAGTCTTTGAACGAAGCGATGACTTTCTGCACGTCATCTTTGCTGACGTCCAGATGGGTGACGAGACGGAGATTGGGGTTGGGCAGGATCACGATGCCCTGCTTCTTCAAGTGCTCCGCGAGGCCGCCGATACGCGCCGGATCCACCGAGCCGAACAACATGTTGGTCTGCACCAGCCTGGGATCCAGCGTGAGGCCAGGCAGGCCCGCGAGGCCTTCCGCCAGCGCCTTGGCGTTGGCGTGGTCTTCCGCCAGGCGCTCGATGTGGTTCTCCACCGCGTACAGGCAGGCGGCGGCCAAGACGCCCGCCTGGCGCATGCCACCCCCGAGCATCTTGCGGATGCGATGGGCGCGGGCGATGAAGTCTCTCTTGCCGACCAGGACCGAACCCACCGGCGAGCCCAAGCCTTTGGAGAGGCACAGGGACACACTGTCGAAGCGGTCAGTGATGGTCTTCACGGGCACACCGAGTTTCACGGCGGCATTGAACACCCGCGCGCCATCCAGGTGGAAGGCGAGACCTTTGGTCTTGGCGAAGGCGGCGGCTTCTTCTATATAAGAGAGCGGCAGCACCCGGCCATTCTGGGTGTTCTCCAATACCAGCAAACGGGTCTTGGCGAAATGGGCGTCTTCGGGCTTGATGAGGGCAGCGACCTTCTTGAGGTCCAGGCTGCCGTCCGCCTCGTATTCGAGGGGCTGGGGCCACAGACTGCCGAGCACGGCGGCACCGCCGGCTTCGTACTTATAGCTATGACCCAAGGATCCGATGATGAACTCCTCGCCCCGGGCGCAATGCGCCATCAGGCCGGCGAGGTTGGATTGGGTACCGGAGGGGAAGAACAGACCGGCTTCGTGGCCGGCGAGCGCTGCGACGCGCTCTTGCAGCAGATTGACGGTCGGGTCATCGCCGAACACATCGTCCCCCACCTCCGCCGCCGCCATGCGCTGACGCATGGCGGCGGTGGGGCGAGTGACGGTATCGCTGCGCAGGTCGATCATGCGCGACGAAGCCTACGGGCTCAGTGCTTGGTGGTCGCAGCCGGAGCCTGGGTATGGGAAGCCGCCGCAGGGGCCGGCTGGGACTTCTGCAACACTGCCCAGTCCTTGTCCATGGCGCTGATCACGCCGGGGGTGATGTTGTAGGGGTCGGTGAACATCAGCGCGCCGGCATTCTTGCCCAGCAGGATGTCGATGTGATTGTCCTTGAAGTACTGGGACACCACGGTCTGCAGTTCCTGCTCGATGGGCGCGAACAGTTCCTGCTGACGCGACTGCAACAGCTGACGGCTGTCGCTGACGAAGCTGGTGAACTGGGCATCCGCATCCTGATACTGCTTGAGCAGCTTCTGGTAGTCGGCGGACTTCTGGTCGGTCTTGTCCAGCTGGTCCTTGAAGGCCTTGCGCTTGTCGTTCAGGTCATTGGCCTGGGTCTGCAGGTCGTTCTGCTTCTGCTGCAGCACGGCGAGAGCCTCTCGGCCGCGCTGGCTGCCGGTCATGGCACCCTGCACGTCGAGCACGGCGATCTTGGGGGTACCGGAAGCGGTGCTATGCGCGCTCTTGCTGGTGGCGGCCTGGGCCGGGGAAAGCGCGAGCAGGCCGGCCGCGAACGCGGCAGCGGCGAAGAATCCTTGACGCATGATCTGATACTCCTGAGAGGTGTGGACCCCGGGTCCCTATCAGACCGGGGTTATGGTCAAAAACAGCGCACAAGGATACCCCAGGCCCCCGCCGCCCGGCCACTGGCGGTTTGACTGCCCTGGACGAAAGGCAGAGGATTCGGGGCCTTGGCAGCAAAGGCCTCTTCTTTAAAGGGGAACCGACCCCGTGACGGCCTGTCTCAACCTGCACGACCCAATCGTCCTACCTAATTTAAGAGCTAAGGAGTCCCTCATGTCCCGGCGCCCCTCTCTGCTGCGTCTCGCGGCCTGGCTCGTCTTCCTGACATCGGCCCTCACCCTGACGGCGCAAGCCCAGGCCGACGATGCCCTGGCCCGCTTCCCGAGCCTGCACGGTGACAGCATCGTGTTCGAAGCCCACGGCAACCTCTGGGAAGTGTCGCGCAGCGGCGGTCAGGCAGTGCGCCTCACCTCGGAGCCCGGCTACGACATGATGCCGCGCTACTCGCCGGACGGTAAGTGGATCGCCTTCACCGGCCAGTACCAGGCCAACACCGATGTGTACGTGATCCCGGCCCAGGGCGGCACCGCCAAACGCCTCACCTATCACTCCGATGTGGTGGACAACGCGCCGGAACGCTGGGGACCGGACAACATGGTGCTGGGCTGGACGCCGGATTCGAAACAGATCGTATTCCTCTCGCGCCGCAGCTCCATGAACAGCTGGTTCGGCCGTTACTTCACGGTACCGGTGACCGGTGGTGAAGAGAAGATGATGCCGCTCGACAAGGGCGGCATGTTCAGCTGGAGCCCGGACGGCGAGTCCATCGTCTACAACCGCATCTTCACCAACTTCCGCACCTGGAAGCGCTACACCGGTGGCATGCACCAGAACGCCTGGATCCACAACTTCGAGACCGGCGCCGATGAGCTCGCGGTGGATTCGAAGGGCGGCGACCTGGACCCCATGTGGTACGGCAAGACCATCTACGTGGCCTCGGACCGCGAGGGCGGCCGCTTCAACCTCTGGGCCATGGACACCGCCACCAAGAAGATGCGCCAGGTGACCCACTTCTCGGACTACGATGTGGATTGGCCGAGCCTCGGTGATAACGGCATCGTGTTCCAGCAGGGCGGCTCGCTGTACGTGCTGGACCTGCCCTCCGAACAATTGCACAAGCTCGACGTGAACATCCCGGACGACGGCATGCAGACCGGCGTGCGCTACGAGGATGCCGCCCACTACATCCAGGGCAACGACCCGGCGGGCAACCCGAACTTCGACATCTCGCCCAACGGCAAGCGTGCCTTGCTGCAGGCCCGCGGTGACCTGTTCACCCTGCCGATCCTGCACGGCCCGACCCGGGACCTGACTCAGAGTTCGGATGCCAAGGAAGAGAACCCGAGCTGGTCCCCGGACGGCAAGAACATCGCCTACGTCACCGACGCCTCCGGCGAGGAACAGGTCGCCATGCGTCCCGCCGAGGGCGGCGCCGAGGAGGTGCTGAGCAGCTTCAAGACCGGTTATTTCTACAAGCCGCTATGGTCGGCGGATAGCGGGAAGCTCGCCTTCAGCGACAACGAGCACAACCTCTGGTACCTGGACGTGAAGAGCCGCAAGGCCGTGAAGGTGGACCAGGACCCGCGCGTCGAGATCCACGACTACACCTGGTCGCCGGACGGCAAGTGGCTGGCCTACAGCAAGCAGCGCGACAACCAGCTGCCAGGCATCTGGCTCTATAACCTGGAATCCGGCAAGGCCGTGCTCCTGAGCGGCAGCTTCGATGCCGACTTCAACCCGGCCTTCGACCCGGACGGCAAGTTCCTGTATTTCCTGTCGGCGCGCCACGAGAACCCGACCTTCAGCCAGAGCGAGTTCAACATCGCCACGCTGAAGATGATCGGCGTCTATGCCGCGACCCTGGACAAGGATGCCCCCTCGCCCTTCGCGCCCAAGTCTGATGAAGGCGTGCCGGTGAAGGATGACAAGGGCGATAAGGACAAGAACAAGACCCTGCACATCGACGTGGATGGCCTGATGAAGCGTGCCGTGGCCCTGCCGGTGCCTTCCGACAACTACGCGCTGCTCACCGCCATCCCGGGCCACGTGCTGTACATGACGCTGCCCAACCAGACCATCGAGGGACCCCTCTCCGGTGAGCGAAGCGCCTTGCACAGCTTCGACATCGACAAGCAGAAAGACAAGTCGCTGATCGCCGACATCGGCGCCTACATGCTGTCCGCCGACGGTAAGACCGCGCTGGTACAGACCCCGGAGGGAAAGTACGGCTTCATGGCCACCGACGGCAACGACGAGAAGCCGAGCATCCTCGACACCTCGCACATGCTGATGCGGGTGGACCCGAAGCAGGAATGGGCCGAGATGTATCACATGGCCTGGCGCCTGGAACGGGACTTCTTCGTCAACCCGAAGATGAACGGCGTGGACTGGGACGCGATCGGCGCCAAGTACGCCAAGCTCGTGCCGTTGCTCGGGCACCGCGAGGACCTCAACTACCTGATCGGTGAGATCCAGGGCGAGCTGTCCAACTCTCACACCTACGTGGGTGGCGGCGACCTGAACGATGACCGGCAATTGGTGGCCACGGGACTCCTGGGTGCCGACTACGGTCTGGATGCGAAGTCCGGCCGTTACTTCATCCAGAAGATCTACGCGGGCGACAACACCCGCCATGACTTCGCGGCCTCACTCACCGAGCCCGGCCTGGCCGTGCACGAAGGTGACTACATCCTGGCGGTGAACGGCAAGGACCTGAAGGCGCCTACCGACATCTACAGCCTGTTCGTCGGTACCCGCGGCGGCACCGTGACCCTCACGCTGGCAGATGACGCGGACGGCAAAGGCAAGCGCGACGTGACGGTGCAGACGCTGCACGACGAACTCAACCTGCGTCAGGACGACTGGATCAAGCATAACCGCGAGGTCGTGGCCAAGGCCTCAGACGGCAAGGTGGGCTACGTCTACCTGGACGACATGGGCGCGAACGGCATGAAGCAGTTCATCGACCAGTTCTACCCGCAGATCGACAAGCAGGGCCTGATCATCGACGACCGCTTCAATGGCGGCGGCTTCATCGATCAGATCCTCTTGGAGCGTCTGCGCCGGGTGCTGGCGGGCATGAACAGCAACCGCGAACGGGTGCCGCTGACCGATCCGCCGGTGCTGTCCAACAGCTACAAGGTGTGCCTGATCAACGCCTACTCGGCGTCGGATGGCGACATCTTCCCGTTCTACTTCCGCAAGTACGGCTTAGGCCCGCTGATCGGTGAGCGCACCTGGGGCGGCGTGCGCGGCATCCGCGGCGAGTGGCCGCTGCTCGATAACGGCTACATCACCATACCGGAAGGCACGCAGTACGGACTCGATTCCCAGTGGACCATCGAGAACCAGGGCGTCTCGCCGGACATGGAAGTGGACGATCTGCCGGGCGACCTGCAGAAGGGCAAGGACGCGCAGCTGGATGCGGCGGTGAAGTATCTGATGGATAAGATCAAGGCTCACCCCTTGAACCTGCCGCCGCCCCCGGCACTGATCCCGGCCTACCCGCCGGCGGGTCACGAATGAGTTGAGCTGGATAGAGACTCAGTCAAAAAAAACGGCGGTCGCAGGACCGCCGTTTCCTTTTAACCTGATGGATGCTGTCCAGGCTCAGTGGTGATCCTCGGCGGGCGTACCGTCAGACCACTTGGGCGCCAGCACGAAGAAGATGGTGACCGGCTCCACGTCGCTAGTGAAGGAATACACCTCGCCGCCCGACACGTCCGCTCCCCACTGCTTGGGATCGGTGGGCGGTTCGAAGAACATCACGTGCGGATGCCAGTGACCGCCGGCCGCATCCCCCAGGTAGCCGCCCTTCGCCAACATGTAGGACATGGCGCCGGGCTCGGGAGCCTTGATCTCCTTGGAAGCCACTTCCGCCTTGGTGCGCGCCAGCATCTCATCCTTGGACACACCCGCCAGCACCCATTGCGTGCGCTTCAAGTAGTCCGGCAGGATAGATCGCACCGCCGCGGGATTCAGGCAGAGGGGTCCGCGCAGCTTCGGATTCCAGAACTCGGGGTTGTCGAAATCATCCGCCCAGGCGCGCTGCACTAGGCAGACGAAGCCATTGCTGCCCTTCACCACTGTCTCGTAGCCCTTGGGCCCAAAAGCCATCACCTCGGCATGGTCGCCGATGTCTTTCGGCGCCGCGCTCTTGGCCAGTGCCACTTCTTCGTCCTGACTCGCAGCCTGGTACTGGGCGATGGGCGCCATGGCGGGATAGACGCCCACGGAGCCCGCGGCTGCGGTGCCGTGAACGAGGCAGGCAAACACACAGGCCAGCGCCGATCCGGCGCCAGTTGTCCTCACGATTCCGATGGATGGTCGCATGGTCATGCTCCTCTGCATGGGGTACGGGAATAAGCCTTTATCCGGGCCCCCTGCCAGCGGCCGACGTCAATCATACGCCGCGAGCCGCGATAGCGGCCGCGGCCCTCCTGCCGGCCGTCCCCGTAGCGCCGTGAGCTTCCCAGCGCCAGCGATAAATCAGCGCCAACGATGCAACGCTTGTGCGCGCTCGCGCATCCAACTAGGGCGAAGGATGCGACTGCATATAAGGAGTGTCCGGGCGGACACAGGCGGACACTTCGGAGGCGTCCGCGGACGCGAAACAGAAGATCCGGGATGCGGTCGTCGGCGCGAGAATCCGCGGCTTTGCGCAGATATCGCAGTACAGATGTGACTTGGCACGGGGCTTGCTACATAAACACTATGAACACCAACACACCCCAGAAGATCGTGAAGATCCGCGACACCGCCGCCCAGGACATCGCGGTGGACAACAATCCGGCCCGGCGCAAGCGCCGTCGCTGGTACATCGGCGGCAGCATCGCGGTGCTGTTGCTCATCGCTCTCGCCACGCCGGCGCTGATCCGCTGGGCCAAGGCCGAGCGCACCGTGTCGCTGGACCAGGTGCGGATCGCCAAGGTGACCCGCGGGCTGTTCGTGCGCGACGTCTCCGTCGATGGCCAGGTGGTGGCGGCAGTGAGCCCTACCCTCTATAGCGACGTGAACGGCACCGTGACCCTCAAGGTGGTCGCCGGCGACGCGGTGAAGAAGGGCCAGGTGCTGGGGCTTATCGACAGCCCCGAACTCACCAGCAGCTACCAGCAGGAACAATCCACGCTGGTGTCCCAGCAGATCGACCTCGGCCGTACCCGCATCAACTCCAAGAAGGCCGCGCTCGCGAGCCAGGAGACCGTGGACCAAGCCTCCGTGACCCTGGAGGCCGCCAAACGTGAGATGAAACGCGCCGAGGCCGCCTGGGGCTATCACGTGATCAGCGAGCACGACTACGCCAAGGCCAAGGACGACCTGGCTGCGGCCCAGCTCAACTACGACAACGCCAACGCCAACACCGACCTCGACAAGCAGGGCCTGGATTTCGACGTGAAGACCAAAGAAGCCCAGGTGAAGCGCGAGGAGTTGCTGGTGGCGGACCTGAAGCGCCGCTACGACAACCTGACGCTGCGCTCGCCGGTGGACGGCATGGTGGGCAACATCGCGGTGCAGCCGCGCACCAACGTCACGCCCAACCAGGCGATCATGACGGTGGTGGACCTCACCCAGATGGAGATCCAGGTGCAGATCCCCGAGACCTACGCGGACGGCCTGGCGCTCGGCATGGCCACCGACATCAGCTACGGCGGCAACACCTATCAGGGCAAGCTCACCGCGGTCTCGCCGGAAGTACAGAACAATCTGGTCACCGGTCGGGTACGTTTCGCTGGCGCTCCCCCCAAGGGCATGAAGCAGAACTCAGAGGTACAGGTGCGCATCGTCATGGATTCGCGCCCTGATGTGCTGATGGTGCAGCGTGGCCAGTTCCTGGATTCCGGCGGCGGCAACGTGGCCTACCTGGTGCACGATGGCATCGCCACCCGCACCGCCATCCACACCGGCGCCGCCAGCATCTCCCAGGTGGAGATCTTGGACGGCCTCAAGGAAGGCGACAGCATCATCATCTCCGATACCAGCGGTTTCGACACCGCCAACACCGTCTACCTGAAATGAAGAACACCACGGGAGCATCACCATGTTGAGCATGCAGAACATCAGCAAGATCTACCGCACCGACGTGGTGCAGACCCACGCCTTGCGCGACTTCAGCCTGGAAGTGAAGGAAGGCGAGTTCGTGGCGGTGATGGGGCCCTCCGGCTCCGGCAAGACCACCTTCCTCAACATCGCGGGCCTCCTGGAGTCCTTCGACACCGGTATCTACATGCTGGACGGCGAGGACGTGAGCAACCTGAACGACGACGGCCGCTCCCACATCCGCAACGAGCGCATCGGCTTCATCTTCCAGAGCTTCAACCTGATACCGGACCTGAACGTGTTCGACAACGTGGATGTGCCGCTGCGCTACCGGGGCCTCAAGTCCGCCGAACGCAGCAAACGCATCCAGGCGGCGCTCGAGACCGTGGGCTTGGCCTCGCGCATGAAGCACATCCCGGCCCAACTCTCCGGCGGTCAGCAGCAGCGAGTGGCCATCGCCCGGGCGCTCGCCGGCGAGCCGCGCATCCTGTTCGCGGACGAACCCACCGGCAACCTGGACTCGCTGATGGCGCGTCAGGTGCTGGACCTCCTGGAAGGCATCAACAGCAGCGGCACCACCATCGTGATGGTGACCCATGATCCGGAACTTGCGCGCCGCGCGCATCGCAGCGTGCACGTGCTGGACGGCCAGGTCATGGACCTGAAGGCTGTACCGGACAGCGGCTCCAAGCGTGAGAACGGCGTCAAGGCCTGACGCGACCCCAATCCTGCGGAGAACCGGAACATGTTCCTCTACAACCTGCGCCTCGCACTCCTGAGCCTCAGACGCGACCCGGTGCTGACAGCACTCATGATCGGTGCTGTGGCCATCGGCATCGGCATGTCCACCACCACCCTCGCGGTGTATCACACCATGTCCGGCAACCCCATCTCCTGGAAGGGCGACCAGCTCTATGCAGTACAGATGGACAACTGGGGGCCCAGCCAACCTTATAACGAACCCGACGAGCCGCCGCCCCAGGTGACCTACCGGGATGGCCAGGCGCTGATGAAGGCCGCCAAGGCTAAGGACCAGAACCTGAGCTTCACCACCTCCTTCGTGCTGCAGTCCGACAAACCGGACGTGAAACCGGACCTAGTGCAGGCGCGGGCGACCTACACCAGCTTCTTCACCATGTTCGATGTGCCTTTCGAGTACGGTGGCGGCTGGAGCAAGCAGGCGGACCAGGATGCGCAGCAGGTGGTAGTCCTCTCCAACGCCTACAACGAGAAGCTGTTCGGCGGCACCAACAGTGTCGGCAAGGAAGTGGTGCTGAACAACCGCCGCTTCCAGGTGGTCGGCGTGATGAAGCCCTGGAACCCGATGCCGAAGTTCTTCGACGCCCAGGATGACCAGTTCGGTGAGCCGGAAGACCTGTTCGTGCCCCTGAACCTGATCGGACCCATGCAACTCCACAACAACGGCAACAACAGCTGCTGGGGCCCGCCCGCCAACAACAGCTTCCAGGGCCACCTGGACTCCGAGTGCGTGTGGCTGCAGTTCTGGGCGGAGCTGCCGACCCAGGCTGACCGCGATGACTATCATGCGTTCCTAGATGCCTATGTGCAGGAACAGAAGAAGCTCGGGCGGTTCCCGCGTCCGGTGCATAACGAGCTGCATGATGTGCCGGACTGGCTCGCCTACAACCACGTGGTGAGCAAGGACAGCGAGGCGCTGGTGGGCCTGTCCTTCATGTTCCTGGCGGTGTGCATGCTCAACACCATCGGCCTGATCCTGGCCAAGTTCCTGCGCCGCTCAGGCGAGATCGGCTTGCGCCGCGCAGTGGGAGCGAGCAAGACGGCGCTCTTCTACCAGTACCTGGTGGAGACCAGTGTGATCGGCATCAGCGGCGGGATCCTTGGTCTGGTCCTCGGCTGGGCCGGGCTCATCGGCGTTCGGCATCTCATCGAAGATAGCGACCACCTGGCGCGTCTCGACTGGACCATGGTCGGGATCTCGCTATTGATCGCGCTCGTATCCAGCATGCTCGCCGGTCTGTACCCCGCCTGGCGCGTAGTGCGCATCCCGCCCGCCATCTACCTCAAGGTCCAATAAGGAGCCGCATCATGGAGATCCGCCCCATCCTCAGCGCCATGCTGCGCAACAAGACCGGCGCCATCCTGATCGCGCTGCAGATCGCGCTTACCCTGGCCATCGTCTGCAATGCGATGTTCATCATCCATGACCGTACCAGCAAGATGGCGCGCGACACCGGTATGGACGTGAACGACATCTTCGTCATGACCATGGCGGCCTACAAGCCGGACTACAACGCTGATAGTGCCGTGCATGCGAACCTGGATCTGCTGCGCAGCATCCCGGGCGTGGTGGACGCCACTTACAGCCAGTCCGTCCCCCTGAGCGGTGGCGGCTGGAGTGACGGGGCCACGACCACGCCGGACGAACACCCGAAGTCCACCGTGGACATGGGCGTCTATCACATGGATGAACATGCCCTGAACACCCTGGGCGTGAAGCTCATCGAAGGCCGTGACTTCACGCATGAGGAGATCAGCTACATCGATGGAGACAAGTACACGACGCCGAAGCTCGCGATCGTGACCAAGGCCTTCGGCGAGAAGCTCTGGCCGGGGCAAGACGCCCTGGGCAAGACCTTCTACGAAGGCACCAGCGGGCTCACCGTCATCGGCGTGGTAGATACCATGGAAGGCACCTGGTCCCACTGGGAGGGCTTCGAGCGCACCGTGATCTTCCCCACGGTGCTGGAGAGCGAGTACATGCGCTACCTGGTGCGGGCGCTGCCCGGTCAGCGCGACGAGGTGATGAAGGTGGCGGAGCAGAAGCTGGGAGCCGCCCACACCGGCAACTTCGTGCGCAGCATCCACAGCCTGGAGTACTACCGCAAGAGCGAGACCAGCAACGACCGGGCCATGACCGTGATGTTGTCGCTGGTGACCGCCTTGATCCTCGCCATCACCGCCCTCGGCATCGTGGGCCTTGCGAGTTTCAGCGTGCGCCAGCGCACCCGTCAGATCGGCACGCGCCGCGCCCTGGGGGCGCGCCGCATCGACATCGTGCGTTACTTCATCACCGAGAACTGGCTCATCACCACCATGGGCGTGGTGCTGGGTAGCGTCATGACGGTGGCGCTCAACTTCTGGCTGGTGCAGCTCTACGACCTGCCGCACATCGCCTGGTACTACATCCCGGTGGGCATACTGTGCCTCTGGGCCTTGGGCCTGCTGGCAGTGCTAGGACCGGCTTTGAAGGCTGCGGCGATACCACCGGCGATCGCGACCCGGAACGTCTGAATCAATTATATGAGTGATACGCCTGGCGGCTTTGGGACCGCCAGGCATGCGTCTTTAGAACAAAGACTGGGGATCAAGAGTGCTGGGATACTACCTGCGACTAGCATCGAAGAGTCTACGCCGTACCCCGGTGATCACGGGGCTGATGGTGCTGGCCATCGGGCTCGGCATCGGCGCAAGCATGACCATGATCACGGTGCTGCACGTGATGTCAGGCGATCCCATGCCGGGGCGCAGCGCCACCCTCTTCTATCCGCACCTGGATCCATTGCCGCGCGACTATCCCGACGAGGCCGGCGGGCCTGCCGACAACCTCAGTTGGCCGGATGCCCTGGCGCTGCTGCAGCATGCTCCGGCCGTGCATCAAGCCGCCATGTCCGGCGGCTCGGTGCTGGTGCGCCCTGCACGCTCCGACCTGCAACCGTTCTATGCCTCCGGCCGCTACACCACGCCGGGCTTCTTCACCATGTTCGGTCTGGGCTTCCTCGAGGGTGGCAGCTGGTCCGCGGCGGATGAGGACTCGCATGCACGGGTGGTGGTGCTATCCCGCAGTTTCGCTGACAAGTTGTTCGGCGCAGTGTCCGTGGTGGGCCGTACCGTGCGCTTCGGCGATACGGACTTCCGTGTCATCGGCGTCACACCCGGCTGGCAGCCGAGGCCCATGTTCTACACCGGGTACTCCTACAGCATGTTCAACGGCCCGGATGGGTATTTCCTGCCCCTGCACACCGCGCAGGAACTGAAGTTCGGAGTCGACGGAGATACCGATTGCTGGGGCAACGCGAACATCGATTCCATGTACAGCGACCCCCGTTGCACCTGGCTGCAGCTCTGGGTCGAGCTCGACACGCCGGCGCAGGTGACCGCCTACGCCGGATTCCTCCATGACTATTCCGCGGAACAATTGAAAGCCGGCCGCTTCCAGCGCCCGCCGGAGCGGGCCCGCCTGGACGGCCTCATGCCCTGGCTGCGCGCCAAACGCCTGGTACCGGCCGACGTGCAGCTGCAGCTTTGGCTGGCGCTCGGCTTCCTCGCGGTATGTCTCACCAACATCGTGTGCCTGCTGCTGGCCAAGTTCCTGCGCCGGCGCAACGAGATTAGCGTGCGGCGTGCGCTCGGAGCGAGTCGGCGCGACATCTTCCTGCAGTTCAGCGTGGAAGCCGCCCTGGTCGGCGTGGCGGGCGGCCTGCTCGGCCTCGTGCTCGCGCAAGTCGGGTTGTGGGCGGTACGCCAGCGTCCGGATGCCTATGCGCACCTGGCGCACATGGATGTACCGCTGTTGTTGTGGACTCTGCTGCTCGCGGTAGGCGCGAGTCTCCTGGCCGGCATCGTACCGGCCTGGCGCGCCAGCGGTGAGCCGCCGGCGGCCCTGCTCAAGTCCGAGTGACCCTCATGCACCCCATCCTCTCCAGCCTGCGCCACCACAAGCTCACCAGCATGTTGCTGGTGTTGCAGGTGACACTCACCTGCGCCATCGTCTGCAACGTGGCATCGCTCATAGCCACGCGCATGCAGAACGTCTCGGTGGTGACGGGCCTGGCTGAAGCCGGGCTCTCCACCTTGCGCGTCAACGACGTCGCCCCGGGGACCGATCCCATGGCCCGCCACACCCAGGACCTGGCTTTGCTGCGCGCCATCCCCGGCGTCCAGGCCGCCGCCGCGGTACGCGGCTCCCTGCCGCTCAACCAGAACGGCTGGAACACCACCAGCTGCGACGACAAGGCGGATTCAGACCGTGCCGAAAAGTTGCACAGTGACAACGTAGCGGGTTGCAGCCAGGCAAGCATCTATCACGGAGGCCCGGGCCAGCTCACGGTGATGGGACTGAAGCTGGTGGAGGGGCGCGACTTTCAGTCCTCGGAATACGTGCGGCCCGGTCCGTATGACATCAACCCGATACCCGCCATGATCGTCAGCCGCAGCCTCGCCGAACGTCTCTACCCCGGCCAGGATGCGCTGGGCGAGAGCGTGTTCGTGGACGACAAGACCATCCCCATCGTGGGCATCGTGGAGACGCTGGTGCGTCCATCCCTGGGAGAATCCGCCACCGATGGCGACAGCATGCTCTATCCGGTCATCCCCGATAAGGCCAGTGTGCTGTATCTGCTGCGCAGCGACCCCAAGGACCAGGCCCAGGTGCTGCGGGACGCGCAGAAGGTGCTGCTGAAGGCCGAACCGCAGCGCATCATCAATGACGCCCGCAGCTATAGCGAACTGCGCCACGCCTACTTCCAGGGCGACTACACCATGATCGGGCTGTTGCTGACTTCAGCGCTGGGACTGCTCACAGTCACCATCATCGGCATCGCCGGGCTCGCCGGCTTCTGGGTGCA
>DASYCJ010000107.1:0-4658 GCA_036500225.1 Gammaproteobacteria bacterium | reverse complement strand
TACACGGTGTTCCCGGCGCGCACCGCCTGGGAATAGGGGCCGATGGCCTTGGGTGCCTGGTCGGTGAATACGCTGGTTCTGGCCATGGGTGCCTCTCGTCATGGGTGTATTCGGGCTGGAACATAGTATGAAACAATTTCCGGCCTAAGCTGGACTACACTCGATAGTGACCTGGTATGAGGGATCACACCATGCGCACCCTGATCGCTTGCCTGACAACACTCTTCCTTAGCACTGTCTGGGCTGATGGCCCTGCGCCTGCTCCACCAAGCTCTGCACCGGCCGCCGGCAGTACCGCGCAACTCGGCAAGATAGATGTGAAGGGCCTGAAGGTCCTGGTGGAGACCCTGCGCGAGGTTAAGGTCGCCGTGAAACGGCCCTTCGGCAACGACCCTGCGCACTTCGACGACATGGTCTGCCGCCTAGGAGACGATGAGGGTTCCCACATCAGCATGGTGCTGGAATGCGGAACCCAGGGTTGGTTCAGCATGCGGCGCGACCAATACTTGTTCGGCGGCGGCTATGCCGTAGTCACGCTCGGCCACCCCTGGCACATGATCCGGCCCTTGACCCCCCGGCAGATGAAGACCCTGCGCGACCTGCTCCGGGAGATACCCGCGCCTGGAAAAGGCGACGTGGAAGTGGTGGACGATCAGATCGTCCCAGTCACCCAATGAACTTCGGTGCGGGAAAAGACTCTTATAGGGCTGACATGCGTACCCTTGCCGCTTTATGCACCGCGATCTGCCTGAGCACCGCCTGGGCTGATGCGCCTGCGATCCCCGCCTCGGCCCCCGTGGCCGTGAGCAAGGCCGCGGCAGCGGCTTCCGATACCGCGCAACTGGGCGAGATCCACGTGCGGGGGCTGAAGCCCATGGTGGAAGTGCTGCAACAGATGAAGACGGCCATCGACGCGCCCTTCAGCAACGATCCCAAGCATTACGACGACATGGTATGTCGCATCGAGGACAACAGCGGTTATACGGCCCAGGGCGCGATGCTGGACTGCGGCACCCAGGGCTGGTTCAACATGCAGCGCGGCATCCTGCACCGTGACATGGATGTGGCCGCCGATCCCCGTCTCGCCAGCAGCCCAACCCTCGGCCATCCCTGGCACATCGTGCGCCTGCTGAACCATGAGCAGCTGGCGGCACTGCGCTCGGTACTGGCCAAGCTGCCGCTACCGGGCAAGGGTGAGGTGCAGATCGTCGACGACTCGAACCACCCCGCCAACTGACCCCCCGCCCCGCTTGGTGCCGGCAGCCGCTGCCTGCAACTTAAGAAATGATTCAGAAATCCTCCACGTCCACATCCTGCTGGTTCTGCTAAACCCTTAGTCACAAGACCGGAACACCGTGCATCGACACGGAAAGGAACGGCAGATGAAGCTCGGATTCTTACAAGATCGAAAAAGAGCCGGTGCATCGTTCCCGGCAACGTGGGGCTATGACGTGAGCGAAGATCAGCAGGCGCCGATGCCGGATTACGCGGTCATGACCCCGACCTCCGGTTTCCCGGCAGGCTGGGTGCGCTTCGACTCCGCGCGCCAGAGCTACGTGTTCACCAGTTTGTTGGGCGGCAACGAACATCCAGGCCACGTGCATCACGAGCCCGATGAGGCGGTGCCCACCTGGGTCGGCATGTATCGCCTGCGCAAGATCTATCCCATCCCCGAGACCGTCACCGCCGACATGATGGCCGCGGCCCCGGAGATGCTGGAACTCCTCAAGAAGGTGCAGGCGCTCATCGACGTGGGCGTGAGCATCGGCGTGGACGGCGTGTATCTCGGGCAGGTCATCGCCAGAGCCGAGGGCCGGGGATGAACCGCTCATGGCTAAGAAATGATTCATTAAATGACCACACACAGGCGCTCCCGGTCCTGCTAAACCAAGATCACGGGAGATCGAAGTTCCCAGACACCGAACCGGGGAGCCGGGTCGGAACACAACTTGAAGACGGAGTACGCAATATGAACATCAAGACCAAGACCCTGGCGGCGTGGTCCGCCGCAGCGGTGCTGGCACTGCTCTGCAGCATGCCGGTGCAGGCGGATGACACCACTGCAGCCTCCGGCGACCTGCCGGTGCTGTATCTCGGCAAGCTGCCCATCACCGGTCAGCAACAGATCGTGGACACACTGCTCGCCATCAAGGCGGCCCTGAAGGAGCCGCTCTCCGATGACCCCGCAGAGGCCGACAAGGTGGTGTGCCGCATCGGCCGTGGCACCGGCACGGCCCTCGAGTATCTGGACTGCGCCACCAACCGCACCTACAGCATGGAGCACAACCATCTGCAGAGCGACATGCTGGTACGCCGCACCGGACTGCCGGTGGGCGAGTACGGTGAATCCACGCAGCAGGACTTCGACGGCCTGATCTCGCAGCAGCCGCACCAGCGCCTGCATGTGCCGATCAAGGGCGCTGCGCTGAAAGCGATCCTCGATAACCTGCCGGACGACGCCAAGGTCGTGCCGCAGGACGGCTCCCAGCCGTAACGGATGCCGCGCTCCGCTGGTGCACCGGCGGGGCGCGGACCCATCTGCGCCTGGAATAAGGCCCCTGTCGCAGGAGTCCCTATTGCCAGCCGGCGGCGCCGGCTCTAGGCTCTCTTGAGGGACCTGACGGGGGGAAAGACCATGCAACACGCTGGACGATCCATCTGCATCGCGCTCGCCGCCCTGGCGACCTCGCTAGCTCTTCAACTCCCAGCCCATGCTGGCGATCCCGCACCCGCTGATGAACCTGTCTTGCAACTCGGCGTGGTCAGCGTCAAAGGTCAACGCGACGTGATGAACACGCTGCGCTCCATCAAGCTGGCGCTGAAGACCCCTTACTCGGACGATCCGGCCCACGCCGATGACTTGGTATGCCGCATCGAGAAGCAGCTCGGTGAGGCCAAGGAATACCTGGATTGCGGCATCAACCGTGACCTCAGCCAGCGCCGCGATTCGACCCAGACGACCATATTCAGCGGCACCCTGGGTGTGCCGAACGGCACGGACTTGCTGCGGTCCTTCGTGGCCAAGCAACCGCAGCATCATCTGCGGGTGCCGGTGAACGGCGGCAACCTGCAGAAGGTGCTGGAACAGATCCCGGACGCACCGGTGGCGGCGGCCGGCACCGCGATGGCTCCCGCCGCCGCAAGCGGCGCCCCGGCCAAATAGCTATCTTGAAAGCATGCGCAGGCGGGAGACGCCGCGCGATCCTCAAGCCTTGCTGCGGGAGACCCGTAGAACCTCGGGTAGTCCACGCAGGCGGCGCAGGATGCGCGCCAACTGGGTGCGATCCCTGACCCCGATGACGAAGTTCAAGACCGCGGTCAGGTCGTCGCGCTGCTGTTGGTTCACATGTTCGATGTTGGATCCCATGTCGGCGATGGACGCGGCGATGGTGGCGAGCACGCCGCGCTGGTTGGCCACCTCGGCGCGTAGCTCCACCGGGAAGTCGCGTTTGATCTTCTTCTCCCACTGCACCTCGATGAGCTTCTCGAGCTGATCCCGGTACTCGGTGAGGTTGCCGCAGTTGTCGCGGTGCACCACGATGCCTCGCCCCGCGGTGAGCACGCCGACGATGCGGTCACCCGGGATGGGATGGCAGCAGCGGGCGAAGGTCACCACCAGGCCTTCGGTGCCGCGGATCAGGAGCGGCGCGCTGGGCTTGGCGATGGGTTCCTCTTCCACGTCCCGTACCGGGATCAGGCGGCGCGCCACCAGCGGCGCCAGGTGATGGCCCAAGCCGATGGACTCGAATAGCTCATCTTCGTCCGTGAGCTTGAACTCCTTCAACACCGCTTCCAGCTGGCCTTCCGCCACGCGGGTGAGCTTGAGCGAAAGGGCAGCGAGCGCGCGCTCCAGCATGCGCTTGCCGAGTTCTACCGCGTCCTCACGCTTCAGGTTCTTGAGGTAATGGCGCACGTTGGCGCGGGCCTTGGCGGTCACCACGAAATTGAGCCAGGCGGGATTGGGCCGGCCGTTGGGTGCGGTGATGATCTCGACGGTCTGGCCGTTCTCCAGGGTGGTGCGCAGCGGCACCAGGCGCCGGTCGATCTTGGCGGCGACGCAGGCGTTGCCCACGTCGGTATGCACCGCATAGGCGAAGTCTACGGCACTGGAACCACGCGGCAGGCGGCGGATGTCGCCCTGGGGCGTGAACACATAGACCTCGTCGGGGAAGAGGTCGACCTTCACGTTCTCCAGGAACTCCAGGGAACTGCCAGTGCCCTGCTGCATCTCCATCACGCCCTTCAGCCATTCGCGGGCACGCACCTCGGGGGCAGTGGCACCGCCCTCGCTGGTCTTGTACTGCCAGTGGGCTGCGATGCCGGACTGGGACACCTTCTGCATGTCCTCGGTGCGAATCTGCACTTCCAGGGGCACGCCCTGGGGGCCTATCAATACCGTGTGCAGGGACTGGTAGCCGTTGGCCTTGGGGATGGCGATGTAATCCTTGAATTTGCCCGGCACCGGCTTGAACAGGTTATGCACCACGCCCAACACCCGGTAACAATCGTCGCTGCGCTTCACCACGATGCGGAAGGCGTGCACGTCCAGAACCTCGTGCATGGGCAGGCGCTTGGCGCGCATCTTCCGGTACACGCTGTAGATGTGTTTCTCGCGCCCGTCCACCTCCGCCTGGATACCGTCGCGCTGCAGCGCCTGG
>DASYCJ010000106.1:0-5450 GCA_036500225.1 Gammaproteobacteria bacterium | reverse complement strand
CTGGATGGGTATAAGCAGTGGGCCATGAAGAACCACAGCCTGCTGATCATCACCTTCGACGAGGACGATGGCGCCGACAACAACCGGGTCATGACCGTGGTGCTGGGCCAGGACGTGAAGCCCGGCAAATACGAGCAGAAGCTTGACCACTACGACCTGCTGCGCACGCTCACGGATATGTACGGTGCTGAGCCAGTGGGCGCCGCTGCCCAGGCCAAGGGCATCGGCGATATCTGGAAGTAAGGAAGGCTCGTGCGTACATTGGGTTTAGTCGGAGGTATAAGTTGGGAGTCCACCGCTCACTACTATCAGCGGCTGAACCAACTGGTGGCGCAGCGCTTAGGGGGACTGCATTCGGCCAAGCTCCTGATGTACAGCGTGGATTTCGACGAGATCCAGCACCTCCAGCACAAGGATGACTGGGCGGCCTGCGGGCGCATCTTCACTGACATCGCCCGACGTCTGGAGAAGGCCGGCGCCGAGGGTCTGGTGATCTGCGCCAACACCATGCATATCCTGGCGGAAGAGATCGGCGAAGCGGTCTCCATCCCCTTGATCCACGTGGCGGAGGCGACAGCGGCTGTGGCGGTGGACCAGGGCATCAAGAGCGTGGCGCTCTTGGGCACGCGCTTCACCATGGAGAAGGACTTCTACCGCAAGAGCCTGGAGGCCCATGGACTGCGGGTATTGGTACCGGATGAGGCCGAGCGGACTGAGTTGCACCGCATCATCTATGAGGAACTGTGCCGGGGCGTCATCGAGCCCAAGTCCACCGAGACCTTCTATAGCATCGTGGACCGCCTGGCCCGCGCCGGCACAGGCGCCGCGGTGCTGGGCTGCACCGAGTTCACTCTGATCGCAGACGCCGCCAGGAGCCCGGTACCGCTGCTGGACACCACCGAGATCCACGCCCGAGCGGCGGTGGAGTGGATGCTCAGCGACGGTTAAATGCCCGGGGTGGCAGTTCTGGCGCTAAGCTCCCCTAAGAGGGAGTCAACGGGAGCCGCCATGCATCGCATCACCACGCACTCTGCCTTCGCCGCCCTGCGGGAAGTGAAGGACCAGCATTTCGTCGAGCTGTTCAAGCACGGTTCTCTCACTATCGAGATCTACCAGCCCAAGGGCATAGACAAGCAACAACCCCATACCCGGGATGAGGTGTACGTGGTCATATCCGGGAAAGGCTTCTTCGTGAACGGCGCTGAGCGGCGTCCTTTCGAAGCCGGCGAGGTGCTATTCGTGCCGGCGGGAGTGGAGCACCGCTTCGAGAGCTTCCGCGAGGACTTCGCGACTTGGGTGATCTTCTACGGACCAGAAGGGGGAGAGGCTGACTGATCTACCGCAGGTCTGTCCGAGACTTGTAGCGGGCGCTTACTATCTTCTGAACAGGGCACCAGAGACGACGATCATATTCTTCGCAGCGGGGCATTTGTTCTTCAGAGCCCCATTCACAGTCATGGTGTAGCAGAACAGCACTTGCATGTGCAGGGGCTTGCCCGCATACGCCGCCGGAGCGGGCGGCATGACCGCTCGCGTGACTGCGGTGATCGAAGACTTATCCAGGTCTTTGCTCTTGCTGGACGTGGTGGTGGCGATGCCACTAGCCTTGCCATCCATGTAGTCGAAGTCCACGACGACATCCCCCGTGACTCGTCCGAAGAGTGCATCCTTGGGGTAGACCTTCTGCGCATCGATAGTAGTGTCTACCGCATATTGGAACCTTTCGAGATCGTACAGTACGGCCTCGACGGGCGTGGGTACCGCGAGTTCAAGTTCGAACTCATGGGGCTTGTCTGCATCTATCCCCACGGCCTTCGGCAACTGCGCGGACTCCATCTGCCGCAGTACCAGCTTGTCCAGCTCCGGGTCGCCGGTACCGGTGACGATCTCTGGGTACTCGATGATGCCGTCAGCGAACGTGAACTTGACCGTGGTGTGCAGGCCGGGTGTGGAGGTGTCTGTCGATGCCACCGGATCATGCACTGCTGCTTGGAGAGCGTCGGCCAGGGTCTTCTCCCAACGCGCATCCTGCCAATACGGATCCTTGGCCGAGTCGAAATTGGCAGACGGAGCACTTGGGTCAGCGGGCGCGGAACTGCAGGCGGTGAGCCCGCCTAGCAGCCCCAGCAGTACAAGCCCCGCTACAGGTCGGTTCATTTATCTGTCTTACCCGCATCCAGATGATCGAAGTTCAGTATCGCGTTGAACACCAGCGGATAGGTGCCGATGGTGTAGGCGCGATAGATGGGATCACTGGCGAACAGGACCACGTGGCCCTTGCCATAGCTCGCATCCACCACCGCGGGGCGATCCGCCATCTCCTGGCCGGACTGCAAGAGGCCGGAGATCAGCAGTTCGTTCGCATCCGCGAAACGCAGGATCACACGCGGACGGTCCGCAGCCGGGATCAGGAAGTAATCGTTGCGGGCCTGGTCTTCGTTCAGGGGCATGGCTTCCCAGGGCTTGGGGGCAGGCAGGGCCGGTGCGGGGACGAAGGGGCGCCCTTCCGGTGAATCGTCCTCATCCGGTCCGCCGCGGCCGGTGACCCGCTGATAGTCGTTGGCGCTCGGCATGCCGCCGTCACCCACGGTCTGGTTGCTGACCATGAAGCTCATGCCATCCGCACTATAGATAGGCAGGCTGCCGCCATAGCCATAGGCCACGGGGTCGGTGGTATCCACGGTGTAGGTCTTGATGATGCTTCCCACCACCTTGAGGTCATGGGTCGGCGCCACGCTGACACCGGGAGCCAGGCCCACGTCGATGGCGAACTTGGAGGTGTCTTCCGAGGTGATCAGCAGGCCGCCTTCACTGACGAAGCGTTTCAGGTTGGCGACGCCGGTCTCACCCAGGCCTGGACGGATGTCATCGGTCTCGTCGATGGGCAGGCTGGTGCTGATGACCGATTTGTTCCAGGGGATGGGCTTGCCGTACATGGGCAGCCCATCCACGATCAGTTGGGTGCTGTTGAAACCGATGGGCCCGAACAGGATGGCGTCGTACTTGCCGTGCAGGTTGGACTCGCGGGACACGTCCTGGGTGCTGATGTAGGTATAGGGCACGTGCAGCTTATCGAGAGCCATGCGCCACCAGCCCTCGGTCTGGGTGTCGAGCCAGCTGTGCATGATGGCGATGCGCGGCACGCCGAGCTTGTGCTTGGCGATGCCCGGCACGGAGGCGACGGCCTGACCGCTGATGCCCAGTTCCTGCAGGGTCTTGTTGAGGTCCTTGCCCTTGAGGATGTAAGCGCCGCGGGCATAGTGCCGGCCGCCGGCATCGAAGCCCACGTCCGCCACCTGGATGTCCAGGCCCTTATCCGCATACCGCAGGGTGATCAGGGCCGTGTCGGCATCCGCGCTGACGATGACGCTGCCGCCATCTCCCTGCACGCCGCCGGCGGCCTTGATGGTCGCGGATACGGGTTGCATGGCGACCTGCAGCACGCTGGTATCCGTCACGCGCGCCACTTCGGTGTTGAAGAGGTCGCCCAGGGACCAAGCGGTGTCGTCATAGGGGTGTTTCTGCGGATCATCCGGCGCCCAGAACTGACGGTCCAGCAGTGCATCGGCGATGCGGCTATAAGGCTGGTCCATGCGCACCACGTAGCTGCCGGCGGGGAAGGTACGGGTGACCTTCTTGGGCGAGCCATCGCGGGGACCTGAAGCGGGCGTCATGTCCACGGTGAAGGCCGCAGTGGCGCGCTGCACTTCCGCATGCTGCAACTGCAGCACGTCCAGGAGTTGGGCCTGGGCGCCGAGATGAGCGTCGTCACCAGGCAGCACGTAAGCAGCCGGCCCGCCCTGAGCCGGCTTCAGGATGGAGCGCTTGCTCTTGAGATAGAAGTTGTTGAGGAACAGCTTCGAGTTCTCGGAGAAGTAATGCAGCGCGGTGAGGAGACCGTTCTGCTCGTAGTTGTTGTTGTCGCGCTGGGACCAGGTGACCTGCGCCAGCGGCGGGTTCTGCCGGTACCAGGTGCGGGAATACTCATCGGGGTTGAGCTGCCGGGTCTCGGTATCGGCTCCGCCGTTGCCGAAGGTCTCGTACAGACGGCTGATGCCGTTGTGGGTGGCGGCGATGAACATCAGGTAACCGGGGCTCCAGGTGTCGAAGTCCCCGTGGGTGAATACGCCCGGCAGGCCGTTCTTGGTCATCTCCTGCACGTTGTCCCAGCCCAACATCTGCCATTCGTTGGTGAGGATGGGATCCAGCCAGGCGTTGTAGGGACCGTCGCCCACTGTGTTGTCGTAGAGGAAGGGCACGGACTCGTGCAGGTCATGCAGCACTTGCGCATGCCAGCCCACGTAAGTGTCCATCACGTTACGGGTCAGAGCGAGGGAGGCAACCATGGCATCGCGGTTGTTGTCGTGGGCCACATAGTGACCCCAGTACATGAGCGGAGCCCAGGCCTGGTCCGGGTGCGCGCGATGCCAGGCGTACAGGTCCGCCATGCGGTCTCGGCCGTCCACTTCCACGATGGGCGTGATGAGAGTGACGACATGACTGCGGATGAACTTGATGTAGGGCGCGTCATCCACCGCCAGGCGGTAGGCCATCTCCATCAGCGCCGTCGGCGCGCCGGTCTCGGTGGAGTGGATGGTGCCGGTGATGTAGTAGATCGGCGTGGAAGCCGCCACCAGTTGCGCGGCAGTGGCGTCGTCCATGTTGATGCTGCGCGGGTCCGCGAGCTTGGCGAGGCGCGCCTTGTTGGCGTCCAGGTCCTTCAGCAGCGATTCATCGGCGATGGCCACGGCGATCATGTCGCGGCCTTCCTCGGTCTTGCCGATCACGAACACCTTCACCCGCGGGCTCTTCTCTGCCAACAGACGGAAGTAGGCATAGACCTCTTTGGAGTGGGGCAGATAGTTGGGTGCGCCGGAGACATCCCCCAGCACCGCCATGGGGGTCGGCACCGTATCCGAGTGGGGCAGGTAATCCGTGAGGGCGGTGTTGAAACTGGGATCGGTGGTGTAGTGCTTGATCTTCTGGGTGTAGGTCTGATCTACGGGCTGGTTCGGATCCCGGGCGTAGGTGCCGTCCGCCAGTGCCGGAGCGGCGACAGCGAGGACCAGAGATGAAGCGAGGCAAAGGTTACGAAGGACCCGCAGGCTCATGGCGTACCCCAGTAGAAGGAATATGGGTTGGAGCCAAAGAGCCTATAGAAGGTTCAATGAACTGTCATCAAGGCAGAATCAGGCGAATTTATAGGCATCCATACTGAGGCTGGCACCTGAGAGGGCGGTATGGATGCGCTCACCACTGCCCGCGGCACCGGCGGCCACCAGTACCGGGAAGAAGTGTTCTTCAGACGGGTGGGCCCGCACTGCATCCGGCGCTAGGCGGCGGTAGTCCACGAGGCTGCCTTGGTCGCCCCGTTCCAATACGTCCTTGAGCCAGGCACTGAAACGCGCCACGTAAGATTCGTCCTGGCCCGGCGCGGGACGGAAGAATTC
>DASYCJ010000105.1:0-31284 GCA_036500225.1 Gammaproteobacteria bacterium | reverse complement strand
GCCTGGATGAGAACGATCCGGAAGATGCGGCCGAGGTGAAGAAGGTGATGGCGGCCTTCAGCTATCCGGCGCTCATGGCGGCGACCGCACCCACCAATAACTTCCACCAGCCGCGAGTCTTGCCCATCACCTATGTGATCGACACCGACGGCGTGATCCGCGCCAGACTCTGGCCCGGTGGGACGCCGGTGACGATGGCGAGCCTGGAGAAAGCGGTCACTCCGCTACTGCCCGCCAAGCCCTGATCCCTAGTCTGTTGCATCGCACCATGTTCCCATGGTGCTGCATAACAACAAGGGGATGCCTCATGAAAGGGATATTCGCCGCTCTGTTGATCGCGGCGGCTCTGCCGACGGCTGCTTACTCTGCTGACCTCAGCTACAAGTATCTGGACCTGGCGTACTCCAGTGCTGCCACCACTGCTGAAGGCGACACGCTTCAGGATGGCACTGGCTATCGCGCGGACGGGAACTACGGTCTCGGCGACAGCTTCTTCCTGGAAGGCGCCTACCAGACTGACCAGTTCCGCTACTCGATGGCCTCATTCAGAGCCAGTCATAGCGCATTCATAGCGCAATACAGACGTGTCGGTGTCGGTTATCACCTGCCTCTGACCGAGCAGCTCGATCTCGTCACTCATCTGGATTTCGGCCGAGTCAGGACGACGGAGAATGATATTGGGTATACGACGGTCCATGGCAATAACGGCTATGTCGTCGGCGTGGGTTTGCGATGGGAAGCCGTGGCAGGTTTGGAATTGGACGCCGGTCTCGATCATGACGACATGGCCTTCGGTAACGCCCTTAGCACCTGTTGTAGTGGTGGTGCCGTTCGCCAAAGCGGCAGTGAGAACGTGCTGTCCGCGGCGGCGCGTTACCGCTTCATATCATGGCTCGGTGTGGGACTCGAACACCAATCCAGCAGCTATGACGGCTGGAGGGAATGGCTGATCTCGTTGCGCGCCAACTTCTGAGTCCCCCAATCATGAGTTTCGGCACCGAGTATGTGGGTGATATGGGGCTGCGGCGTGTCAGCGCGCACGTAGGTTGGCACTTCGCCGCCAGCGAGTCGGTCGACGTATTGTTCCGCATGGGGGCGGGCGACCTGAATGTGGAGACTGACAACAGCCTGCGGATCAGAGCGACTATGACGTTAGCCTGGGCCTGCGTGCCAAGCTCGGGGTCCGATGGGAGATCGAGGCTGATGTCGGCAGTGACTGCGTAGCATTCACTTATACGAACAACAACGTGGAATGGGGGCCACCCGCACCGGCGCCACCAGCGACCTCAGCGCCAACGACATGCATACCTGGTTGCTGGCGGCGCGCTTGGCCTCCTAGCGACAGCAGTCAGGCTTACCGCCGCCCTGGTGCTGTTGCTGTATCGGCGGGCAGGGTACCGACCCATAGGAGCAGAAAACACAGCAGTCACCCGCTTTTGGCTTATGCAGTGCGTGGCAGGCCGTGCATTCGTAGAGATACCGGCAGGAATCCGTAGCCATGGTCTCCCGTTCCTGGTGACCGCAGGCAGGACAGGTGAAAACGGATTCGCGGATGGGTGTATCCATGCGAGCTATTCTAGCTGGGATGAGTTCAGCACCGCTCCAGCCACGCTGAGGGCGGGATGCCGAAATGACAGCGGAACACCTGGGTGAAGTGGCTGTGACTGCTGAACCCTAAATCGAGCGCCAAGTCCGTGAGCCGCTCCCGATAGGTCGGCAACTTCTCCAGAGCCGTGACCAACCTCAAGCGGGTGAGGTGCTGATGCAGGCTGCTGCCAGTGGCTAGGCGGAATGCCCGGCACAGACGGAACGGCGAGACATCCAATTCTTTCGCCAGTGCGTCCAGCGTAACCGGGCCCGTGAAAGACTCCGCAATCAGGATCTGCGCATCCACTGCCAGAGCCGCAGCCCGCTCGGCGGCCGCGCCCTTAAGATGCGTCACCTTATTGCCTTCAGTGCACAGGCGCAGCAGGGTGAGTGCGGTCTCCTCCACCATCACTCCGTCCGTCAGAGACGCCGCTAACAATAGTTCGCGATGCAAGAGATGCATCTCGTTGCTGCCGGACAGGGTGCTTTGATCGAAATAGCGTTCCGGCTGACCACTGCGCGGACGCTGAGCTTCCCGCAACACTTCCGGCGAGAAAGCGAGGGAGGTGCAGCGGTCCCCGCCCGGGACCGGATGATCCACCATGTAAGGCTCACTGGGATCGAAGAACACCACTTGGGTGGCGTCCGCCACATGCTTGCCCAGACGGTCGCGGCGCACGAAGGTGCCACCGCGCACCAGGGCGATGCTGGCCACCAGGCAATGCTCTTCGTGCCGGCCGGGACCGCAGCCTTCGCTGCACTGCACGTCTGCCACCGTGACCAGTGGGCTTGCATAGAGGGTCTGTGATTCCAGGGCCATGGCCACAGTCTAGCGCCTCCGCCGGGAGCCGCTGTCAGATCCTTGCAGGTGCAGGTTGTTGATAGCGGCGTGCCGCCGGAAAGCACGAAATGGCGCCCTCATACACTTCGAGGACCCGACCATGCTGGACCACATCTCTTTGAGCGTCACTGATACCGACAGATCCAAGGCCTTCTATGCAAAGGCCTTGGCTCCTCTGGGCTACAAGCTTATGGCGGAATACGAGGGCGGCTTCGGCGTGGGCCGGGACGGCGGCTCGATCATCTGGGTGGGCCATGGCGCCGCGCAGAAGCCCATCGCCCATCTGGCCTTCCGCGCCCAGGACCGCAAGGCAGTGGATGCCTTCTACAAGGCTGCAATCGGCGCTGGGGCTAAGGACAACGGCAAGCCGGCCCTGCGGGAGAATTACTCTCCTACTTACTACGCAGCTTTCGTATTTGATCCGGATGGGAACAATGTCGAGGCGGTGTGTCACGACCCCGCTTGACCGGTGCCGAGGCGGCGTCACATGCGTGCTGTGAAGCCGGCGTACGAACCGGGTGACTCCCCGATGGCGAAGGACCGCCATCCGCGTTCCAATGCAAGGATTTCGCAGCAGACACCAAGGAGCACGCCCATGCTGGATCATGTCTCGTTGAACGTGAGCAACCCCGCCAAGGCCAAGGAGTTCTATAGCAAGGCGCTAGCGCCCCTCGGCTATAGCGTGACCAAAGAATATGATGGCGGTTTCGGCATCCAGGCGGATGGTGGTTCCTCGGTATGGACCGTGAAAGCCAAGGTGGAGGAACCCGTGCACCTCGGCTTCCGGGTCAACGACCGCAAACAGGTGGACGCCTTCTATAAGGCTGCCATTGCGGCCGGCGGCAAGGATAATGGCAAGCCGGGCATCCGCGAGAAATATGCGTCGGACTACTACGCTGCCTTCGTCTTAGACCCGGACGGGAACAACGTCGAAGCGGTATGCCACGGCGCGAAGTGACAGTGGGACCACTCCGTACGCCCAGTGATCAAGACGGCGGGATATCCCGCCGTCTTGTCTTCTGTTCCGTTGTCAGCCGGGCTGTCGCGATCACCCCAGCCGACGTGCTGACTGCTGTCCGAGGCCTGTCCCAAGCGCGAAGGATGCGGCGGGATATCCACAGATTGATGGCTGGAAGCACGAGACCTGCTTCCAAGGGGCTGAAGAATATGAAAGAGATGACTATCTGTTTCAGACCCACACTGTTCGCATCTGGCTCTACGGCACGTATAGCCTTGTGTACGAGATAGGTGTAGATCAAAACCGGTGGAATCGTGACCAAGGCCAGCCACAGAGAGGACGCTACTACGACATGTGAAGACCCCGTCGCAGCCGTAGCACAGGTCGACGTGAACCAACTCACGTGGAAGATGTAAGTCCTGGACAATCGCCGCCGCTTCCCGCGCAATTGCTCGATAGACGATGCCTTATTCATGTCTGCGTGCGGTCCATGCCTATGCATTAGGCTGGTAAAGGTTCGGGTTTGTGGAGGAAGAAACCTTGGCCTAAGTCGACGCCAAGCTTGGCGAGCTGGTTCTTGGTGGTCTCGTTTTCCACGCACTCGGCGATGCATTGGATGTTGCGCATGCGCGCCAGCTCGGAGAGGGTGCGCACCACCAGTGGGTTCACAGGATCTTCCGCGAAGTTCTGCACGAACTGCCCGTCTATCTTCACATACTGCACCGGCAGCTTCTGCAGATAGCCGAAGCTCGCCACGCCGCTGCCGAAGTCATCCAGAGCGAAGCTGTAGCCGTCGTGACTCAGCTTGTGCATGGTCTCCACCGCACGGGTCAGGTTCTCCAGGGCCACGTTCTCAGTTACCTCGAAGCACACGTCCTCGGCCCTCACGCCGTGGCGCGCACGGTGCTCGCCTACTTGTTTGTAGAAATCCGGGTTGTCGAGGGTACGCGGGTCCAGATTGATGCTGAGTCGGAGGCCCTGGCCCTGTTTATCCTTGAGGAAACGGAAACTCTGGTCCAGCACCCAGTGGTCGATGCGGGCGGCAAAGCCGAACCGCGCAGCGGTGGGCAGGAAAGCGGAAGGCGGCACGATCTTGCCATCTTCGTTGAGGCGCAGCAGCACTTCATAGAAACGCTGATCCTGGCCCCTGTCGTCGAGACGCATGATGCGCTGGCCATAGAGCCTGAAGCGGCCCTCATCCATGGCGGTCTCGAGCTGCGAGACCCGCGCCATCTCGGTGTGGTGCTGCAACATGGTGCGGTCGTCGCTGCGATACACATGGATGCCGTTGCGGCCGGCGGCCTTGCCGATGTAGCAGGCGATGTCAGCGCGACTCAGCACGTCCGGCGCACGTTCGCCGGGGGAGAAGAAGGTCACACCGATGCTGACGCCGACGCTGAAGATAAGCTCCCGTTCTTTGAAACGGTAGTCGAGCACGGTGCGGCGTAGCTCCTCGGCCAAGAGTTCCACAGTCTTCTCGTGGGCGTCCACTACCAACACGCCGAACTCGTCGCCCCCGAGGCGCGCCATCACGTCCGGCCGGTGCACCAGAGCTCGCAGACGCTTGGTGAGTTCGATCAGCAGCTTGTCGCCCGCCTCGTGGCCGCGGGTGTCATTGATGAGCTTGAACTGGTCGAGATCCAGGTACAACAGTGCGTGCTTTCGCTTGCGGTCGTTGCCGCCGGTCAGCTCGCGTAGGGCCTTGTCGAAGGCGGAACGGTTGCGCAGGCCGGTAAGCGCATCGTGGGTGGCTTCGTGCATCAGCCGCTCGCGCAGATGCTCGGCTTCGGAGACGTCACGGAAAACCACCACGCCGCCCATGATCTGACCGTCGCGACCGCGGGCCAGGGTGATGGCGCCCTCCACGGGACGGAGCACGCCGGCGCGATCCCGCAGCAGTCGCCGGGTCAGCACTTCGGAGCCGGCTCCATTGACCAGCGCATGGCGCACGGTGTGTTCCTCTGTCTCGCCGCTGGCGAGGGACAGAGGGAACACGTCTTCGATGGCGCGGCCGACCGCATCGCTGGCGCGCCAACCGGTGAGCTTCTCGGCCACACTGTTCATGAAGAACAGCTTGCCATTGGCGTGGGTGGTGATCACGCCCTCGCCCAGGGCCTGCAACGTCACCACTGCACGATCCTGCTCAGCGGTGAGGGCCGCGTCCGCGGTCTTGCGCTCGGCGAAGGCGGCGGCCACGAGATAGCCGGTGAAAGCGCTGGCCGCGACGAAGGCAATGCGCATGGCAGCCAAGAACGGGTCGTGGATGTCGTTCAGGTTGAACATCAGTACGCAGAGCGACATCAGCACTGCCGCGCTGCTGGCACCGGCGGCGCCGGCGCGCGCGGAGACCAGCACCGTGATGGGGAGGAGCAGGAAGTAGAAGCTGGATTCCACGTCGTTCGGCAGGAACGAGATAGCGAATACCGCCGCCACCATCAGCAACAGGTAGAGCAGCCATTCCATGAAGATGTGCATGCTGGCGAGCGGCCACCGCCGCCAGTGCGCGATGAACGGCGCCACCACCAGGATGCCCATGGCATCACCCAAGGCCCAGTTCCCGGCGGGCATGAGCACATCAGCCTGCGTCACCAGACCGCCTAGTGCCTGGCCGACGGCACCCAGGAGCGCGCCGAAGGCTGCTGCCGGCAGGGCTGCCAGGAACACGAACAGCAAGACATCGCGGGTGCGGCGGAACTGTGGATCCACGTCGAAGTAACGCAGTACACCTACGGCGAGCAGGGCCTCGCCCAACTGCGCGACTGAATCGGCGCCGCCGACCAGCCAGCTACGGCCGATATGATGGGTACTTAGGAGTTCGCCGACCACCAGCACCGGCCACCAGCGCAGGCCATACAGCCAGAGCAAGGTGACGCCGAGACCGGCAGTAGGCCAGAGCGGAGAGAGTCCTTCGTAATGGATCTTGAGATAGAGGCCGGCGTAATAGTTGCATAGGCCATAGAGCGCCGTCAGCGCCACGGCTGCCGCGACATAGAACAACGCTTTCTGCAGAGCCCGCATGACGCGCGTTGTTCCCCCGGCGCGACAGATTTTAGGGAATAATGTCACAAGCTTAACACGCTTGTGATGGAGGCCCGGCGGGGCCCCACTCAACATATACTCTCACCGAGAGCCGAATGTTCCAACTTCACCCGCAACTAGCCAAAGATTGCCGTGACCTGGGCCGCTTGGGGCTTAGCCGCCTGCTGCTCATGGACGACGCCAATTACCCCTGGTTCATCCTGGTGCCGGAACGGGAAGATGTGACCGAGATCCACGCGCTGGACGATGCCGATCGTGCCCAACTCTGGGATGAGTCAGCGCTCCTTTCCCGTGTGCTGATGAAAGGCTTCGCGCCAGACAAACTCAACATCGCCGCCCTCGGCAACCAGGTCCCACAGTTGCACGTGCATCACATCGTGCGTTACCGGCACGATGCAGCCTGGCCGCAACCAGTGTGGGGCAACCTGCCGGCGAAACCCTACTACGCCGCCGAGATCGAGAAGCTGCGCGCGCTGATGCGCTCACTGCTCGGCGTGGCCCTGCAGGCACCGTGAACGACGCCACGCCGATGCAGGATCCGGTCCCGTTCCATCTCTCCACCGAACGCCTGGCAGGGCGCCGTCATGAGCCGGCCTGGCTCGAGGCTGCGCTGGCGGACAAGGACACGCGTTACGTACCGGTGTGCGGCGGCAAGAACTCCTATATATGGAACGACGGCGTGCCGCGGGCGCTGCTGTTGGATGCGGCCTATGCGGAGATCCTGAAGCCCGTGGCCTTCTGCTGCGTGCTGCTGGGCGAGGTCGGCGGCAAGCCCTGCTTCGCGCTTGGGCTCGAAGAGGGCGCGATGCTGCCGGATGCGCGTCTCGACGACCTGCGTTCCGTTAGCGCGCTCCTGTCTGACGATGATCTGGCACTCCTAGGGTATGCGCGGGCGATGGTGCATTGGCACGACCAACACCGCTTCTGCGGTCGCTGCGGCAGCTTCATGCTGAGCGAGCGCGCCGGCCACGAGCGGTCCTGCAAGTATTGTGGCACCCGCTGGTTCCCGCGCATCGATCCCGCCATCATCGTGCTGGTGACCGATGGCGAGCGTTGCCTGCTCGGTCGGCAGGCGGTCTGGCCGAAAGGCCGCTACTCCACCATCGCCGGCTTCGTCGAGCACGGCGAGACCCTGGAAGCGGCCGTGATACGCGAGGTGCGCGAGGAGACCGACATCCAGATCCGCGAGCCCCGCTACATGAGCTCCCAACCCTGGCCTTACCCATCCTCATTGATGCTAGGCTTCCGTGCCGAGGCGGTGAGCACCGCCATCCGCTGCAACGATGACGAACTGGAACACGCTGCCTGGTTCACGCGGCAGGACATCGCGGATTCGGTGGACGCTGGACTCATGATGCCGCCCACCCGGTCCATCTCTTACAGGTTGATAAAGACCTGGTATGAGGAGGAAACGGGGCGTTCCTTCGCCGACCTGAAACATACGGATCCCAACCGGGCGGGACGATGAATACAGCGACGCCTCAGCCCAAGCCGGACCAGGCAGCACTCGCTTCGCTGGCGATACTGACGCTCATCTGGGGCTACAACTGGGTGGCGATGAAACTCGCCTTGCAGTACGCGGGGCCCTTCGTGTTCGCCGCTCTGCGCACCTCGCTGGGTGGGGTCGCGCTGTTGTTGCTCCTGCTCATCATGCGCAAGCCCTTCTGGCCCCGGCACCCGGTGCGCGCGTTCTGGCTCGGCCTGTTCCAGACCACGCTCTTCATCGGCCTCATATGCTGGGCCCTCGTGTCCGGCAGCGCCGGCAAGAGTGCGGTGTTGGGTTACACCATGCCTTTCTGGGTGATCCTGCTGGCGCCATTCTTCCTGGGCGAGCGCCTCAAGGGCCTGCAATGGGCCGCGGTGGGTCTGGCCTTCTGCGGCTTGCTGTTGATCTTCTCCCCCTGGCAGCACACGCCAGACTTGTCCAGCAGCATCCTGGCGCTGGCAGCGGGGATAGCCTGGGGCATCTCGGTGATCATCGCCAAGCGCACGCCGGTATACGGATCCTGGGACCTGCTCTCCCTCACCGCATGGCAGATGGTCCTCGGATCCATCCCGCTGGTGATCGTCGCGTGCCTGGTGCCCTCGCAGCCGGTGCAATGGACCTGGACTTTCGACTGGACGCTGTTCTACAACGTCATCCCATCCACCGCCATAGGTTGGGCTATGTGGCTGTTCGTGGTGGGCCGCCTGTCCGCCACTTTCAGCGGCTTGGCCTCCCTCGCCGGTCCCGTGGTGGGTGTGCTCGCGGGCTGGTTGCAACTGGGGGAGCGCCCCAGCGAAGCGGAACTCAGCGGCATGCTGCTGATATTCGTGGCTTTGGGATTGCTGGCTGTCGGCGCCAAACGCCGCTAGACCAAGCCGGCCCTGAGCGCGCCGTTAAAACAGGTCGGTCCGCACCCTCTATATATAATGCGGGCATGTGCCTCTTAGCCTTCGCCTGGAAAGTTCATCCCGACTACCCGCTGATCCTCGCCGGCAACCGTGACGAGCGTCACGCCCGTGCTTCCGCTGCCGCCGGGCTCTGGTCTGATGCGCCCGAGGTGTTGGCGGGCCGCGATCTGGAAGCAGGCGGCACCTGGCTCGGCGTCACCACGGCTGGTCGCTACGCGGTGGTCACGAACTATAGAGAAGGACTGAATCCCCGCAAGGCACCCCGCTCCCGTGGTGGTCTCACCTCGGAGTTTCTGCTTAGCACGATGCCGACGGCGGACTATATGCAGACGGTGCAGCCCCACGCCGCCGACTACGGCGCCTTCAGCCTGGTGGGCGGTGATCGGGACTCGCTCTGGTATTTCTCGAACCGCGGCGGCGAACCGACACCTATCGTTCCCGGCATCCATTCCTTGAGCAACCATCTGCTGGACACACCCTGGCCAAAGGTCCAGAACGCCAAGGCGCAGCTGAAGCTGTTGTTGGACACGGACGCCGTGAGCGTGGAGACCCTGCTGTGGATACTGGCGGATCGCAGACCGGCTGAGGCGGGCCTGCCGGATACCGGCATCGGCCCAGAACTGGAGCGGCGCGTGTCCGCCGCTTTCGTACAAGACCCGGTGTACGGCACCCGCTGCTCGACGATCGTGATGCTGCATAAAGACGGCGGCCTGACTTTCTCGGAAAGGCGCTTCGATGCGGCTGGTGAAGCATTGGAGACCCGCCGATTCTGGATCAGCGCACCGTGAAGCGCGTCCTGCCCTGCGGCAGCTGGCCCTCGCCTCTCTCGGTGGAGCAGACGACGGGCGCACAGAAGCGCCTCATGCAACCGCGGGTGTTCGGCGACGCGGTTTATTGGCTGGAAGGCCGACCGGAGGAAGGCGGCCGGGTGGTGCTGGTGCGCCACCGGGATGGCCGACGCGAGGACATCACACCACGTCCCTTCAAAGTACGCACCCGCGCCCACGAGTATGGCGGTGGGGCCTATACGGTGTCGGAAGCAGGTGTGTTCTTCTGCAACGACGCGGACCAATGTATCTATAGAGTGCAGGATTGCCCGCCGCAGCGGCTCACTGAGCCGGGACCCCGCCGCTACTCGGACCTGACGCCTGATCTCACCCGAGACCGGTTGATATGCGTCTGTGAAGACATGCAAGGCACGCCACGTGACTATCTGGCTGTAGTGTCGCTACTGGACGGCACTGTCACACCGTTGGCGCAGGACTTCGAGTTCTTGAGTTCGCCGGCATTGTCACCGGATGGCAGCGCTCTCGCTTGGCTCGCCTGGGATGCACCGCAGATGCCTTGGGATGGTTGTGAGCTGTGGTTGGCGGAGATCGGAACGGACGGTACGTTGCACGCGCCCCGCAGCATCGCCGGAGGCACGGCCGAGTCCATCTTTCAGCCCCGCTGGTCGCCGGAAGGCGTGCTGTACCTCGTATCTGATCGCACCGGTTACTGGAACCTGTATCGCTACGCCGGCGGCGACTGCCACGAGGTCTGCCCGGACAGCGCCGACTACGGATACGCGCAGTGGGTATTCGGCATGTCGAGCTACGGCTTCCTGCCCGGGGGCGATCTCGTGGCGGTGCGGGTCGAGGCCGGTCGCAGCCATCCGGTGCATATCGAGGCCGGCACCGGTCGGCGTACCCCCCTGGTCGCGCGTTATAGCCATATCGAACACCTGGATGCAGCGGATGGGCGCATCGCCATGCTGGCAGGCGCGGCCGATGCGATGCCGGCCATCGTCGCGGGCGATGGCCTGAGCTTCGAGACGTTGAGCGAGGGCGACTTCGCCTGGGATGCGGCTTATCTCAGCCGGGGCCAGGCTGTCCGCTTCCCCAGCTCCGAGGGTGAGGAGGCTCATCTTTGGTATTACCCACCGGTGCATGCGGACTGCATGGTGCCGACGGGCGAGTTGCCGCCCCTGATCCTGCGCTGCCATGGCGGGCCCACATCCATGAATGGCGATGCCCTGGATCCGCGCATCCAGTTCTGGACCAGTCGCGGTTTCGCGGTGGCGGACCTGAACTACCGCGGCAGCACCGGTTTCGGCCGCGCCTACCGCCAGAGTCTCACCGGCCAGTGGGGCGTGAAGGATGTGGAGGACTGCGTGCGGGCAGTGAGCCAATTGGCTGCGCTCGGCCTCGCGGACTGGCAGCGCGCCGCTGTGAGCGGATCCAGCGCCGGCGGATTCACGGCGCTGGCGGCGGTCGCCTTTCGCCAGGTATTCCGCGCCTGCTCAGTCCAATACGGGATCAGCGAACTCGAGACCGCCATGACCGACACCCATCGCTTCGAGGCGCGCTACGGCGACACGTTGCTGGGACCCTGGCCCGCAGCGCGTGAACTGTACCGTGCGCGCTCGCCGTTGTATTCAGCCGCCGCCATCCGCGCGCCGGTGATCTTCTTCCAAGGACTGAAGGACAAGGTGGTGTTGCCGGATCAGACGGAGCGCATGCTGGCAGCCCTGCGCGCCAATAAGGTGCCCACTGCCTGTCTCACTTTCCCGGAGGAAGGCCATGGCTTCCGCCGCGCCGACACCCTGCGTGCGGTGCTCACGGCTGAACTCAGTTTCTACTCCCGGGCATTCGGTCTCACGCCTGCCGACGCGCTTACGCCTCTCGACCTCGGGGCTCCAGCCTGATGCGCCGCTGGGGACTGCTCCTCTGGCTGGTACTCGGTCTCGCACTGGCCGGCCGCGCTGAGGCTGCGCCCCACGTGACGGTGCAGGTGGAAGGTATCACCGGCCCCCTGCTCAAGAACGTCACCGCTTACCTCAGCATCGTCACCTATGAGGACTCGCCTGATCTAACCCAGAGCCTGCTGGAGAGGCTGCACGCCCGGGCGCCGGATGAGATCCAGCGGGCGCTGCAACCCTTCGGCTACTACAACAGCAAGGTCGACGCGACCCTCACCCAGGATGGCGATAGCTGGACCGCGCACTACCTGGTCACCCTGCCGCCGCCAGTGCGCATCCGCCACATCGACATCGTGATCACCGGCGAGGGCAACCAGGACGCCGCCTATGACAGCTTCATCGCAGCACTCCCCTACAAGGTGGGTGACCAGCTAGACCAGAAGTATTACGAAGACAGCAAACGCAACCTCCTGCAGCTCGCGGCCTCACGCGGCTACGTGGATGCGCGCTTCACCGAGACCCGCCTGGCAGTAAACCCGCAGGATCACTGGGCCGACATCGGCGTGCGTCTGAGCACCGGCCCGCGTTATTACTTCGGCGAGGTGACCTTCGTCCAGGACTTCATGGATCCCGCGTTCCTGGCGCGTTACGTGAAGTTCAAACCCGGCGATCCCTTCGACAACGAGGCACTGCTCAAACTGCAATACGCGCTCAACGATTCAGGCTACTTCAGCACCGTGAACGTGGAATCGCAGCGCCGCCCCAACGATGACCACCGCATCCCGGTGCGGGTCAGCCTCAGCAAGCGTCCGCCCAACGCCTATACCTTCGGCCTGGGGTACGGTACCGACACCGGTCCACGCGCGACCCTGGGCTGGGCCGATCGGCGCGTGAACGAAGAGGGCCATACCTTCTCGGCCCAGACCCAGATCTCCCATGTAATGGAGACGGTGCTGCTGAACTACACGGTGCCGCTCTCGGACCCGGCCTCGGACCGGCTCATCTATAGCTTGGGCAACCTGCGTCAGACCCAGTTGGGTAGCTTCGTGAGCTACACCACCATGCTGGGGGTGAGCCGGGCGGTGACGCTGGGCAGCTGGAACGACAGCCAGTACCTGCAACTGGAGCATGACCGCAGCGACCTCGGCAACAGCGCCACCAACAGCACACTCTTGATGCCTGGCCTCGCGTTGTCGCGGTTGGATTCCGACGACCTGGTGCTGCCGACCCGCGGCTACCGCATCTCGGCGGATATGCACGGCGCCAGCAATGCGTTCTTCTCCGACACCACGTTCCTGCAGATGCACCTGAGCGGCAAGCTGATCTTGCCCCTGGGCGATGACACCAGCCTGCTGCTCCGCGGCGAAGTGGCTGCCACCGCAGTGAAGAGCTTCAACGAGCTGCCGGCCACCCAGCGCTTCTTCGCCGGTGGCGACCAGAGCGTGCGTGGCTTCGAGTACAACAGCCTGGGCGTGCGCGATGCTCAGGGCGACAACCTGGGCGGCAAGGACCTCACGGTCGGCAGCGTCGAGATAGACCACTTCTTCGGCAAGATCTTCGGTATCGATGCCTTCATCGATGCAGGTGACGCCAACAACAGTTTCACCAGTTCGTTGGAGAAAGGCATCGGTGGCGGCCTGCGCTGGCGCACGCCGGTGGGCATGGTGCGGGTGGATGTTGCCCACCCGGTGAAGCGGCCGGACCTGGACCGGGTACGGCTGCACATCAGCATCGGGCCGGACCTGTGAAGCACCTGCGCCGCGCCCTGCTGATCCTGGCCCTGCTGCTGGTGGCGACGCTCGCGAGTTTCGGTCTGTGGCTACGCAGTGAGTCCGCCCTGCACTGGGCTCTGCAACAGGCCCAGAGCCGGAGTGGTGGCGCCCTCAAGATCGGCTCCAGCGAAGGCAGCCTCACGCGGCCGGTACTTCTCAAGGATGTGGAGTGGGACTCGGGACCGTTGGGGGTCCACGTGGATACCCTCAGGCTGCAATGGCGGCCCTTGGCTTCGCTCATCGGTCGCGCCCAATTGAGCGTGGTGGGTGCCGAACATGTGCGCCTCACCTGGCGCTCCAGCGACAAGCCGCTCACCTTCCCGCTGGAACTCCCGGCGATGCCGAGCTTGCCGGTGCGGGTGGTACTGGAAGACGTGCAGATCAAGGACCTCAGCGTGGTCATCGGCACGCTGTCGCCGGTGCAGGTGGATGAGGCCCGCTTCGCCGCGCGGGTGGACAACGATGCCATCGTGGTGCGCGAGCTCAAGGCATACGGCCCGGACCTCTCGCTGCATGGTTCCCTCAGCCTCGCGCCACATCAGGACTACACCGTGGATGCGAGTCTGGATTGGCGTTACGCGATCGCGGACTGGGCACCGATGCGGGGCCACACGGAGATCAAAGGCGATGACCGCTCCCTGGCGGTGCACCAGACCCTCGCGGCACCTTACGGCGCGACGCTGGAAGGGACACTGAAGGACGCATTCGCGGCGCCCCGTTGGGAGGGCCGGCTCGCACTCACACATGCCGCCCTCGCAGAGATACATGCGGATTGGCCGGACTACCGTGGCGGTGCCCGCAGTCAGTTCCACGGCGATCCGCGGGGCACCGCGTTCAAGGGCGATGCGGACCTGCGGGGCTTGCCGGTGGGTGCCATGGCCGGACGCTTCGATGCGACGCTGCAGGCCCATCACGTGTACATACGCAGCCTCGCGATTGACTTGGTCGGCGGTGGCCACCTGCAGGCCAAGGGCAGTCTCGGATTCGACGCGGCCACCCGCTCCGCCGTCACGGGCAGTTGGCAGGATCTGGCCTGGCCCCGGAACGCGCCGGAACTGGAATCGCCTTCTGGCAGCTTCAGGCTGCAAGGTGATCGCGACCGCTGGCGCGCGGATCTGTACGGCGCCATCGCGCCGCAAGCGACGGTGCAGGCGACCCTGCAGATATCCCGCGATGGTAAATACGGTTGGACCTTGCAGGGCAAGGCGCAGAACCTTAAAGGTGAGAAGCTCGTGACGAAGCAATGGGAGCAGGCACTGTTGCCGAGCGGCGACTGGCAACTCGCAGCCCACGGCGACCGCAACCAAGCGACGCTGGATACCCTCAGCGGCGGTTGGCTGGGCGGCAGCGTGGCTTTGAGTGGTCTCTATCAGCGCGGCAGACAAGATAGCTGGCGCGCCCACGCCGTGGTGCGACAAGCCAGCATCGGCCGGTTGGCGCATGGCTGGACCAGCAAACTGGACGGAGTGCTGGACGGCGACGGGACTTTCGGTGGAGGTACCACGCCTCACAGCCAAGTGATCCTGGAATCCGCGACCGGCACCCTGCGCGGCAGCCCCTTGGATGCCCACGGCCAGGCCATCTTCATCGGCAGGGCCTGGCAACAACTCGACCTCGACGCCAAACTGGGCGATGACACCCTGCACGTGGACACAGACCAAGGGGACCGGGACGTGCTGCATTGGCAGCTGGATGCACCGAACCTGGCCCAGGCCTGGCCCGACGCTTCCGGCGATCTGCACAGCCACGGCTCCCTAGAGGCCGGCTCGCACCTGGCCTTGATGGACATAGACGTGGAAGCCACGCATCTCGCCTGGCGTGCCTGGGCAGCGGACAGCCTGCAAATCGTAGCCCGCGCCGGCAGCGACGGCAACGGCACCGCGGTGTTGCATGGCACGGAGCTGGATGTGCCGGGCCTGCACGTATCGAAACTGGATGGCCACGCGGAAGGCAAGCTCGAACACCACAGCCTGCAACTGGACATGAGTTCCGACCGCGGCGACGTACACCTCGCGGGCGAGGCGGGCTACAGCGACGAGCATTGGCAGGCACAACTCCCGCGAGTGGACGTGACGCCGGAGGGTGGCGGTGAGTGGCAGGCGGTGGCGCCCTGGTCGCTCTTGGTGGCGCCGCATCTGCTGAACCTCCAGGACGCCTGCCTCGCCCGCGAGAAGTCCCGCGCCTGTGCCAGCCTGGATGCGGATGCCAAACGCTGGCAACTGCAGGGCACGCTTAAGGCACTGCCCATCAGCGCCTTGCAGACGGTCTTGCCCCAGGGCCTCGAGTATTCCGGCAGCGTGGATGCAGACCTCAAGGCCGGCGGCGATGCCGCGGGCCATCGCATCGCCGTGGATGCCCTGCTCGCCCCCGGCAGCGTGCGGGACTTGAGCGGCACCAAACCACTGACACTCCTCTCCTACAGCGGCGGCGAAGCGCATATGCGCTCGGACCCTAAGATCACGGTAGGACACATGGCCTGGGCGCTGGCGGACGGCGGTAGCCTGCAGGTGGACACGCGCATGAGCTTCGGTACCCAGTCCGCCCTGAGCGGCCGCATCCGCGGCGACATCCGCGACTTCGCCCTGCTGCCGGCCTTGATCCCGCAAGTGACCGAGGCCAGTGGCCGGTTGGCGCTCGACGTCGGCCTCTCCGGCACACCCACGGATCCACTGTTCAGCGGGACCACGACCTTGAGTGACGGGACGCTCAGCATCCCGCGCCTCGGTCTCAAGCTCGCGGGCCTGCAACTCACGGTGGCCGGCAGCGGTCAGCACCTGGATGTGGCGGGGAGCGTGCATTCAGGAAAGGGCGAACTGGACCTGAAGGGCAGTGCCGATCGGGATGCGGGTATATGGCATGCCAAGGGCCAGTTGCAGGGTCAGGACTTCCGCAGCATCGATATCCTCGAAGCCCAGTTGGATCTCTCGCCGGACTTGAGCTTCGCACTGGACGGTCGCGACATGAGGGTGAGCGGCACACTGACGGTGCCCCACGCGGTGCTGAAGCCGCGCGACTTGAGCGCCAGTGCGCAGGTCTCGCCGGACCAGGTACTAGTGGGTGAGGAAGGCGGCCCGCCCAAGGAACGCTGGCACCTGCATTCCAAGCTGGACGTGGTGCTGGGTGACGACGTGTACTTTGACGGCTTCGGCCTGACCGGTGACATCACCGGTAGCGTGATGGCGGTCAGCGAACCGGGACACATCACCACCGGCAACGGCGAACTCAACGTCAAGAATGGCTTCTACGCACCGCAGTTTCTGCGTAACGACTTCTACCAGAAGCTATACGGTGCACTGCAACAGAAACTCACCATCGACTATGGGCGGCTCCTGTTCACCGGTGGTCCGATCACGGATCCGGCCCTGGATATGCGCGCTTCCCGCGCCAACGCCCACCCGGAGATGGTGCAGTTCGGCCAAGTGGAACAGAAAGTCGGCGTGCTGGTGCGTGGCTTGCTGACTGCGCCGAACATCACCCTGTGGGCCGATCCGCCGCTGCCCCAATCGCAGTTGGTGGCGTATCTGCTCACGGGCCGGCCCAATAACCTGGAGGGCGGCGGCGGCAACGCTTTCAACAACGGCACGCCCGGTGTGGTCACCGCCAGCAGCCTCTCCGGCACCAGCGCCCAGAGCAACCAGGATGTGAGCCTGCATCTCGGCGGTGGCAATCCGCTAGCCCTGGACGTGAGTTACCAGAGCATCCAGACCGCCAACGGCACCTTGGCGAACGGCGTGTTCATCGGCAAGGAGTTGGCTTCGAATCTGTACGTGCGTTACGGCCAGGCCACGGACCAGACTTATAACGTGTTGCAGATCATCTACCAGATGAGCACCCGATGGATGGTGCAGGCTCAATCTGGCACGGCTAGCAGCGCCGATATTTTCTACACCATAGAACATTAAATTCTCGGCGCGCTCTGCTAATAGACGCGCTAAAGCGTAGCGAGCGAAGGTAGAGCGAGGCGCGGGAGGCGAGCCCCCGGAGCGGGCTCTTATGCATATGAGGACGGTGAGCCGGACCGCAACGAAGTTATACCGAGCGCAGTAGCTTTGGCGTACTAGCCCAGGACAGAGATAAGCCAAGCGCGGATATGCGCAATCTCATCGGCACAGACGGAATGCGGCATGGGATAGGTGTGCCAGGTGACGGCGCAGCCGTGTTGCGTCAGCCAGTTGCGGGTCTGGGCGCCGAGCAAGAGCGGCACCACCGGATCCTGGGTGCCGTGGCAGTACAAGATAGGCGTGGCGCCGTTGGCGGAACTCAGTTCCACATCCAGCCCCTCCTCCGCCGGCAGCCAGGTAGAGAGGGCCATGATGCCGGCGAGTTTGTCCCGATGCTGTAGGCCCGTGAATAGCGCCACCGCTCCACCCTGGGAGAAACCCGCCAGCACGATGCGCGCCGTGGGCACGCCCCGCTCATTCTCCTGTGCGATGAGATCCTCTATCCAGGCGCGCGCAGTACGCATGCCTTCCAGGTCCCGCGGCTGGTTCACACCGATGCGCACGATATCGAACCAGGCAGGCATGGGTCGGCCGCCGTTCATGGTCACGGGCCGCACCGGCGCATGGGGGAAGATGAAACGCAACGGCAGTTGCGGCGGCAGCCTGAGCTCCGGCACGATGGGCTCGAAGTCATGACCGTCCGCGCCCAGGCCGTGCAGCCAGATGACGCTCCCCGTCGGGTTTGGACCGGTCTCCATCTCGACTGCTGGCAATAGATCGCTCATGGTCGATTGTAGCAGTGGCTTTGTTATCATCCGGCGAATACTTCACGACAGGCAGCATGACCATGGACTTCAAGGGTCAGACGGTGCTGATCACGGGCGCCGGCCGGGGCATCGGCCGCGCCAGCGCAAAGACTTTTGCCGCCGCGGGGGCACAGGTGGCAGCCCATCAGCGCAAACCGGGAGATGAGGCGACTAAAGGCTTGCCCGGCAGCGGTCACAAAGCCTTCGCTGCCGAACTCGCGGACCCTGCCCAATGCGAGCGGCTGATACAGGACGTGGCGACCCACTACGGCCGCATCGATGTGCTGGTGAACAACGCCGGCATCTATCAGCTGCATCCACTCAAGGGTCTGAGCTATGCCGACTGGCAATCAGCCTGGCAGAAGACGCTCAGCGTGAACCTCGCGGCGCCCGCCAACCTCTGTTTCCTCGCGGCCCAGGTGATGCAGCGCCAGGGTGGCGGCAAGATCATCAACGTCTCGTCACGTGGCGCTTTCCGCGGTGAGCCGGATGCGATCGCCTATGGCGCGAGCAAAGCAGGCTTGAACCAGATGTCCCAGTCCTTGGCCCAGGCGGTCGCGCCCGACAACATCTTCGTGGGTGTGGTGGCACCGGGCTTCGTCAGCACCGACATGGCGAAGGAGATATTGGAGAGCCCTGCCGGAGACGGCATCCGCAAGCAAAGTCCGCTGAACCGGGTGACGACGCCGGAGGAGGTGGCTCAGGCCATCGTGAGACTCGCCGCCGACGGTATGATGGCCGCCACCGGGTGCATCCTGGATCTCAACGGCGCTTCATATCTGCGCAGTTAATAAACCGCACTATTTGCCCATCCAATAAAAAGCCCCGCTGCTTGCGCAGCGGGGCCTACGTTCCAACTCTATCTAGTTACTTCTGGCTCGGGATGAACTCTTCGTTGACCGCCTGGCTCATCAAGGTCGGGGGCAGCAGCCCCTGGCTCAGGATGAAGTCGTTGAATTTCTGGCGGTCGAACTTGGCACCCAGCGCCACTTCGGCCTGGGCCCGCATGGTCATGAAGTTGTGATAGCCGTAGTAGTAGCTGGTCGCCTGACCGGGGGCGCGGAAGGCAAAGCGATCCGCCTCTTCCTTGGCGAAAGCCGGGGACAGCACCACTTCACGTTCCAGGAAGGCCTTGGCGTCATCCGGTGTGATCATCCCTAAGTTCACCATCGGATCCAGGAAGGCGCGGGCCGCACGCAACAAGCGATCCTGCAGCGCGATGAGCTGGCCGTCCGCCGGCTCATAGGGCTGCATCTCGGCTTCGGAGTACAGGGCCCAGCCTTCGACGTTGGCACTGTTGAAAGCGAACACGCCGCGGGCGATGGAAGTGCCGTTTTCGATCATGCTGGCGAACTGCAGCTCATGACCGGGGCGTCCCTCGTGGGAAGTCAGGGTCCAGGCGGCCGCATCGAAGGTGTCATCGTCCATGCCACCCGGCTTCCCGGAGTTATTCGGCAGCACGAACTCGCCGTACTGGCCGGTGTTGCCGATGAGCCGCGGCGCGTTCATGTGTGGCGCCGGCTGCTGGGCGGTCTCGGCCACGGAACCCAGGCGGATCACCATGGCGCGCTGCGGCAGAGTGACGATGTGCTCCTTGCGGATGATGGCTTCGATGGCTGCCAGGCGCTTCTTATACAGCGGCAGGATCTCGGTGCCCTTGAGTTGTTTCTTCTTCAGTTCACGGATGACGTCACGATAGTCGTCGCTCTTGTAGTGATGTTGCTTGGCCACAAGGTCGGCCATGAACACCATCTGGTGCTGGATCTCGCTGAAGGAGAACTCGGCCTCCTGGATTAGCGCGCGCGGATCTTCATCCACGCCGAGATCATGCAGGTTGTTGGCGTACATCTCTTCCGGGAGATGGCTGGTGGGCCGGGCATGGGGCACCACGTCGCTCTTCTCCCAGGCGATGTAGTCCTGGAGCTGCGGCTCGAGTTTGGCCCAGACGTCTTGCCAGTCGGTGACCTTGCTCTTGGAGAGCAGCTCCTTGATGCCGGCGAGGTACTGCGGCTGATCCTGCAGGTCCTGTTCGATCTCGCCCTTATAAGGCCCGAGCAGGTTGGGATCGCGCTTCAGGTCCGCCTCGAACAGCGCCTTGGCCTGGTCGCTGATGGAGGGACGGCCCGGCAACATGCCGGCATAGGATTCGAGACGCTTCACCACCGCCTGCTGGCGCTCAGCTGGGATCTGCGGATCGATGAGGCTCTGCACGCCGTTGAACACCAACTGCGGCACGTCGGTGAAGTTCAACAGATACTTCTGTTGCAGGTCGTTGTCGCGTTTGGCGTTGCCGATGGCGTCGATGAGGATCTGCAGGTCCTGCTTGAGATGCGGGTCTGTGGCCTTGGCCATGAGCGCATTCAACTGGGCCACATCGCTGTCCACGGCGCTGTCCGTCTGGGCCACGATGTCGAGGGGCAGAGTGGTGGCCTGCTCATCGAGGCCATCCACGCCGAGCTGCTGAGCTGATTCCGGCGAGAACTGGGCCAAGGTCTTGAGCACGATCTGGGCGTCTTGGTTGCTCTCGGCCACCCAGGCCGGGACATGCGGGGCAGCGGCGTTGCCGGCTGCCATGGTGCCGGACAGGCCCAGGGCCACGCCCAGCATCAGGGACTTGGATTTCATGGAAGTTTCCTCTGGAATTGGTTGGATTGCGCCCCGCCTTGGTAAAGGCCGGGACCCTGACTCGGGCGCACGGCGGGTCTTCCTAATCCACCGCCACCCCTTAGCCTAGGTGTTATACATATATACAACAGTGATACGGCTTTGACAAGGGTATCTGACAAGGTCAAGGCCCAGGTCCAGGTCCAGGGTTCCGGGCTGCTTCAGCCCTGCCTTACGGGCTTCTAAGGCTGGCAGCCGGGATCGGTGATGCTGGCCAGGAACTTGGGCGGCCGGCGGGCATGGCTCGCCTGTTCATAGGCATAGGCGATGCCGATGAGGGTGGGTTCGCTCCACTTCGCGCCGAAGAAACTCATGCCGATGGGCAGGCAATGCAGGAAGCCCGCCGGCACGGTGATGTCCGGATATCCCGCCACTGCCGCCGGCGAGGAACTGCCGCCTTCGGTGTGGTCACCGGTCACGAGGTCCGTCACCCAGGCGGCACCGCCGGTGGGTGCCAGCAGCGCATCCAGATGATCGTGAGCCAGGGCTGCGTCGATGCCCTCAGGCCCAGCCTGGCGCTTGGATTTCTCCAAAGCGTCGAGATAGGTCCTGTCCGTGAGCGGACCCTTCGCCTCTGCTTGCTCGAAGAGATCCTGACCGAACCAGGGCATCTCCTCCGCGGCGTGGGCCTTGTCGAAAGCGATCAGGTCCGCGAGACCGTGGACCGCCAGACCCTTGCGACCGGTGAGGTAGGCGTCGAGATCGTGCTTGAACTCGTAGAGCAGCACGTTCTGTTCATCATCGCCGTAGTCTGTGAGATGTGGGATGTCCACCGGATCAACGATCACGGCGCCCTGGGCTTTCAACAAGGCGATGGTGTGGTCGAGCAAGGCATCCACGCCTGGATTGAAGCCTGCGAGTTTGCGCACCACACCGATGCGTTTGCCCTTCAAGGCGCCTGCATCCAAGAAGCGCCGGTAATCCGTGGCGTGCTTATCCGCATCGATGGTGGCGGGATCCTTGGGATCGCTGCCCGCCAATACCGTGAGCAGCAATGCTGCATCCGAGACATTGGAAGCGATGGGCCCGGCGGTGTCCTGGCTGTGGGAGATGGGGATGATGCCGGCGCGGCTGACGAGACCCAGTGTCGGCTTGATACCCACCACACCGTTGGTGGCGGAAGGACAGACGATGGAGCCGTCGGTCTCGCTACCCACGGCGATGAGCGTGAGGCCCGCCGCCACCGCGGCGCCGGAACCGGAACTGGATCCGCAGGCGTTGCGGTCCAGAGCATAGGGGTTGCGGGTGAGTCCGCCGCGACCGCTCCAGCCGCTGATGGAGTGGCCGGAACGGAAGTTGGCCCATTCGCTCAAGTTGGTCTTGCCCAGGATCACCGCACCGGCGGCGCGCAGCTTGCGTGCCACGGTGGAATCCTCAGGCGCCGGTGCGCCGGCGAGGGCCAGGGAGCCGGCGGTGGTCAGCATCTTGTCGCCGGTGTCGATGTTGTCCTTGATGAGCACCGGGATGCCGTACAGGAGACCCGAGTGATCGGCGCCTTGCTCCAGGCCCGTGGCGATGCTCCAGGCATCCGGGTTCACCTGGATCACGGAGTTCAGGGCGGGCCCCGACTCGTCTATCGCAGCGATGCGATCCAGGGAGGACTGTGTGAGCTTGGTGGGTGTGGTGCCGCCTGCCTTCAATTCCTGTTCGGCTTGGGCCACCGAGGCCGGACCCGCGGGTGGGGTTGTTGGCGCGGAAGCACAGGCAGCCATGAACGAGCAGAGGGATAGGGACAGCAGAGCGTTCGCCGTGGGCGATGCAGGACGTGACATGGGACCTCCCTTAGGAGCACGCGCCTCCGGCTTACAGCCGGAGGCGCGCGTCGTGGTCAGAACTTGTACTTCAGGCCCAGGGTGAAGAACCGACCCACTGCGCCAGTCTGCTCGAAGGTGGGGTTGTAGTTCACGCCCGCGTAGTCGATGGGATCGAAGGGCGCCTTGCGGTCGAAGAAGTTCAAGATACCTGCGTTCACCGATAAGTCATCGGTGGCATGGAACTCGGCAGTCAGGTCCATATAGGTGAAGGACGGCACACGGCAGTCTGCGGGCTGGTTGGCGCCGGTGGGCGTATTGGTGGAGAAGCACTCGTGCTCCGTGCCGGGCCCGGTAGCATCATCCGCGCTCATGAATATCCCGCTCACGTAGTAGAACGTGGGCGTGATGGTGAAGGCACCGAAGGTGAAGCTGTTGGCCCAACTAGCGCGATACTTGGGCGTGCCCGCTCCGGAAGACAGGATGTACGGGGCCTGGGTACCCACATAGGACACCAGCGACCCGTCACCGGCGGTCTGGGCGAAGGTCAGGATGTCGGTGGCCTCGAAGTCGCTGCTCCAGTCGAAGCTGCCGAAATCCTCTCGGTATTTCAACCCCAAATCGAGGCCGCTGGTCTTGAGTTCACTGGCGTTCACGTAGGGCGAAGACACCAGCACCGGACGGGCGAGCCCGGTGCGGTCGTTCGGGTCCGGCAGGTCCGAGGTCAGGGTGTAGCCCGCCGGGATCGGCTGGCCGGCGAAGTAGGCGTTCAGGGCCAGCGAGGGGTCGGCAGCGCTGATCACACCGGTCTTCTCGATGTTGTAGTAGTCCAGCGTGCCGCTGAAGTCGTCGGTGGGTTGGAAGATGGTACCGAAGGTGTAGTTACGGGACCGCTCCGGCTGGATGCTGGCGTTGCCGGAGGTGAGCAGCCCCAGGCTATAGGGCTGCGTGTAGGGATCATGGCCATGGGCGGCGACGAAGGCCGACGGCAGGTCCTCGGTTATGAAGCCTTCCGAGGCGCTGGAGCCGTTTTCAGCGAAGCTCGGCGCACGGAAACCTTTCGAATAAGTACCGCGCAGGGCGAAGGAATCGACCGGCGTGTACTTGAAGCCGAACTTGGGGCTGAAGGCGCTGCCGAAGTCGGAGTAGTGGTCCTCACGCGCGGCGAGGTTCAGGTCCAGGCTAGTCAGCACCGGCGCATCCAACTCCGCATACACCGCCGTCACGGTGCGCTGGCCGATGGTGTGGGCGATGCCCAGGCCCTGGAAGGCATCACTGGGGTTCAGGTCTGGATCGTCCTGGGCCTCGTAACGGTACTGGGCACCGATCGCCAGTCCCAGCGAGCCGCCCGACAGGTCCATGAGCGAGCGGTTGGCGCTGAAGTCCAGGGAGTCCATGTCGCTGGTGGAGGTCTTGGAGAGAACCGGCGACAACGCCGTGAGCGTGGCGGCAGAGTTCTTGGAGGGATTCACGAAGTTGTAGGCACCGGTGTTGATGTCGGTGAGCAACTGGTTGAAGCTCAAGAAGCCGTAGTTGTTCACGTTCAGCCAGGTGTGGTTCAGGTCCAGGGCGCCGTCCCAATCCCAGCCACTGTCACCGAACGAGCCCTTAACGTCCTCCACCATGCGCATGACATGGTTCACATTAGTCGAGCCGCCGGGGATATCGCCGAAGGAATAGCTGATGAGGGCATATTTGCCCTGGGCAGCGAAGGGATCATTGGGATTCTGCCGGCCATCCAACAGCGTCGGCGGCAGTGCGATGGCGTCGGTGTTGTTCGGTACGGTGGTCTGGATCTGGGAGGGCGCCGCGGTCGCCACCACCCGATCCTGGAAGAAGCTCAAGTCGGTGGTCGCCGTGGTCGCATCACTCAGCTTGAGGGTGATGCGGCCGGAGAGGCCGACTCGGTCCACTTCCGGCACGATCTCGCTGTACATGGACACGAAGTTCTGTTCGCAGTATCGGCCGGTACCGCCCTGGGATACGAGCGTGGAACCGGCACCGCAGCTGTTGAGAGGCTGGTAGAGGGAGTTCTGGTCCTGCACGCCGGTCAGCAGGTTGCCGCCGGTCACGGTGCCGGGCGCCACGGCGCCTATGTTGGAGCCGGCGAAGAAGGGATTGCCGACGTTATCGTCCACACCACCGATGGAGCGCAGGTCGTTGGTGTTGTAGGGGAAGTCACGCTGGCTGTCGTGGATCGGATCGTCCTTCTCATACTCGAAGTTCATGTAGGCGTTGTACTTATCCTGATCGAGGTCGCCGGTACCGCTCAGGAAGGTGACGCGGCGGGTGGTGCCGCCCCCGTGCTGGGAAGTGCCCACTTCGGCGGCCACCTCGGAATGGTCGAAGGTCTTGTAGAGGATGATGTTGACCACGCCGGCGATGGCATCGGCGCCGTAGATGGACGAAGCGCCGTCCTTCAGCACTTCGATGCGCTCCACCGCATTCAGCGGGATGGAGTTCAGGTCCGTGAAGGAACGCTGGCCGTCATCCGCCAGGGCGTAGGCCGCGGTGCGACGACCGTCAATCAGCACCAGCGTGGAATTCACCGTCAGGCCGCGCAGGGCGATGCCGGAGGAACCGGCGGCGAAGCCGGCGGTGAAGGCGGTGGGGATGGTGCCGCTGTTGTCCGAAGTGATGGAACGCACCACGTCTGCCACGGTGGTGAGGCCACTCTCCTGTATCTGGCGCGCGGTGATCTGCGTCACCGGCGCCTCGGTCTCGATGCTGGTGCGCGGGATCGCCGAACCCGTGACCTCGATCTTGCCGAGCTGCGCGGTGTGCTGGGGCGCGGTTCTGGTAGTCGTGGTGGTCGTGCCGAGGGCTGGTGGGGCTGCAGTAGCGGCACCCGGCGCGGGATCCGCGGCCCAGACGGCAGGTACGGCTAGAAATGCCGCCAGCAGGGAAACATAGCCAAGGATGTTCCATACACGGAGGGTGCGCATCGAAGTTCTCCCTTGTTGTCTCCGCTCCGCCGGTGACGGAGCGATGGCCTTATGTGTTGGCCTGCATGAAAAACCGCTTGATTATGGCGTTTGTTCCTGTAAATGCAGCGGTTTCCTTGATGATTTATCTTGGGCATTAAGTCAAATCTGAGTTATGTTCGTTACAAAGGCATCCGCGCCGAACTAAGTGCGGTCGTGTAGGCTTGCGACGCAACGTGATGGAGAGACGACATGAGCATCTGGTTCAAACCGTTCAGCGTGGATGACCTCAACTCCTATCAACAGCAGACGCTGGTGAGCCACTTGGGTATCCGCTATACGGAGGTGGGAGAGGATTTCCTTTCAGCCACCATGCCGGTGGACGAACGCACCAAACAACCGGCGGGCATCCTGCACGGCGGCGCCTCGGTATCACTGGCTGAGACGCTCGGCAGCACCGGCGCCAACCTGGTGGTGGACCGGGACAAGTTCCTGTGTGTGGGTCTGGAGATCAACGCCAACCACGTGCGTTCCATGCGCGAAGGCGAAGTCAGCGGTACCGCGCGTCCGCTGCACATCGGCGCCAGCACTCAGGTGTGGGAGATCAAGATCAGCGACAACAGCGACAAGTTGGTCTGCATATCGCGGATCACCATGGCCGTGTTAGATCGCGCCATGATGAAGAAGTGAGTGATTCGACTATCAAAGAAGATATCTCAAAAGCGTGGCAAGCGAAGGCGGGGTTAGACGTACTAGGCGCGCAGGAGGGAGTGCACTCTTATGTGCATGACCGACTGCGAGTCCGAGGTACAACAAGGCCCCGGCGAGCGCAGTAGCTTTTGAGGTTAGTGGGGCTTCTTATTCCAGGTGAACAACTTGCCGAATACGCGTTCCATGGCTGAGGCGTGCTGGTTCTGCGGACGGCTGTCGAGACTCAGAGCGGCACCGGGTCGCGTGTGTGAACCAGTGGTGTCGTCCTCGTCGCAGGGTTCGAAGTACACCACCACGGGCTGACGCTTCTCATCGTAGGTCGGGTTGCCCGGCCGGTGCTCCAGCAAAGCCTCCACCGAGAGTTCGCTGTTCTCGGCGATGCGCGCAGTCTCTTCCGGCGAGATCATGACCAAATCCAGCATCACCACCCGGCCGGTGGAGCGGAACGGTTTGACCCCGGTCACCTCCACCAGCCGCTCACGCTGCTGACGGCCGAACACGGTCTTCTCGTCGTAGATATAGAGACGGTCGCCGGTCTTAGCCCCGGCGCCGTAAGGACAGAACAACGACGTGGACGTGCCTATGTCGTGCACGTAGCTCGGCAGCATGTCCGACGTCTCGGAACCCCTGATCTGACCCATGGACCCCCCTGTCCGGTCCCTCAACCGGATATGTACCTGAGTATATATAACATAATATCGGAGGTTTCAAGTGTCCTACCAATGGGTCATAGCTGCCTTGGCTGCGTCATTGCTGGGCCGGGCCAGGAGGCCCGTGGGGCTAAGAGAGACCTGGTATTGGGCGCCATCGGCCATGGGCAGGTAGGTGGCGCTGCCGTAGGTGCTGTCCGCCATGGGCAGCCAGTCGCTGTTGCGCTGCACCAAGGCCCAGAAGTCCAGGCCGATGTCCTGGGAGAGATCCACCACGCTGTGGTAATCGTGACTCTCCTGCCCCGCGTTCCGGTAGCGGCCTTCAAGGCGTTCCAGCCGGTACACCGGATCCAGGCCCAACACCGTGGCGTATCCTTTCCATTTCAGGAACCGCGCATCCAGCTGCCAGTCATCGCCCCGCAACTCGGCATTGCGCACCCGGCCTTCGCCATCCGTGAGGGTGGCGCGGAAGTCCTGGGGACCGATGGCCGCGAAACTCAAGGTCGCCACCGGCTGTTCATAGGTGAGGCGCAGATAGGTGCGCAGATCCAGCGCCACCGCCGCCACCAGCGCGAAACCCAATATGAACACCAGGCCGAAGAGGATGCGCAGTCCCCCGCTGCCGAAGCGCCCGCGGAACAGGCGCATGAAGCCGCCGAAGAACAAGGTGAGACCCAAGAGCCCCACCAGCACCACGGCGGCGCAGAAACCCCATAACGCGAGATGCATGTCATCACCCTTGCAGGGCCGGAGGCTTCACTCTAGCACCGCGGCGCTGCGCCTCCATGACCTCAACGTTTATACTGGCCGGATGCCACGCTCACCCGCTCTCCGCCGCTCTGCCCTCGCTCTGCCGCCCCTGCTGCTGATGCTCTGCCTCAGCGGCTGCGGCCAGGTGGGGCCGTTGTTCCTGCGTATGCCGGACGTGGAATTCCCCGAACAGGCGCCCTTCCAAGTGGGCACGCCCACGAAGATATTCCTGCCGGAGGGCGTGACCCTGCCGGTGCCCGTCAGTGCCACCGTACTGCCGGCGGCCGGCACCCATGCGGCACCGGCCGCGTCTACCCATCCATGAGCAAGTCAGAAAAAGCTCCGTTGGTGTTGGTGGACGGTTCGTCCTATCTGTACCGCGCCTTCTTCGGCCTGCCGCCCCTCACCTCCCCTTCCGGTGAACCCACCGGCGCCATCTATGGCGTGACCAACATGTTGAAGAAGCTGATGACGGACTTCTCGCCCGAGCACGTGGCAGTGGTGTTCGATGCCAGCGGCAAGACCTTCCGTGACGAGATCTTCGAGGAGTACAAGGCCACCCGCGACCCCATGCCGGATGACCTGCGCGCCCAAGTGGAACCCCTCAACGAACTGGTGGAAGCCCTCGGCTTCCCGATGCTGATCGTGAACGGCGTGGAGGCGGACGACGTGATTGGCACCCTCGCCAAGCGCGGCATGGAAGAAGGCATGCGCGTCGTGATATCGACCGGCGACAAGGACATGGCGCAGCTCGTGGATGGCGATCAGGTGACGCTCATCAACACCATGAGCGATACGCGCTTGAACCGCGAGGGCGTGAAGGAGAAGTTCGACGTCTGGCCAGAACAGATCATCGACTATCTGGCGCTGGTGGGCGACAGCTCCGACAACATCCCGGGCGTACCGGGCGTGGGACCCAAGACCGCGGCGCCGCTCTTGGCGCACTTCGGTACGCTGGAAGCCTTATATGAGCGCATCGCTGAAGTGTCCCAGGTGCAGGTGCGCGGAGCCAAGACCCTCGGCCCCAAGCTCGCTGAACACAAGGAATCCGCCTTCCTCTCCAAGCGCCTGGCTACCATCCATTGCGCGGTGGATTTGGCCCTGGGTCCCCGCGATCTGGCCATGCGCACGCCGGACAAAGCAAAGCTCAAGGCCCTGTACTCACGCTTCGGCTTCAAGACCTGGGGGCGGCAGCTGGATGAAGGGGATGATGCAGCACCAGCACCCAAGGCGGGGCCTGCACCCACGCCTGCCTCCGCGAAACCTGCCGTGCCTGCCAAGGCCGGCGAATACACGGCGATATTGGACCAAGCGAGCTTCGACGCCTGGCTGAAGACACTCGAAGCGGCGGAACTCATCGCCTACGACAGCGAGACCACCAGCCTCGAGTACATGAAGGCCGAGATCGTCGGCATGTCCTTCGCCGTGAAGTCCGGCGAGGCGGTCTACATCCCCCTGGCACACCGTTATATGGATGCCCCCGTGCAGTTGGACCGTGACCAGGTGCTGAAGCGCCTGAAGCCGCTGTTTGAAGACCCGAAGAAGCTGAAGCTCGGACACCACATCAAATACGACGCCCACGTGCTCCTGAATTACGGCATCACACTCGCCGGCATGCGTTACGACTCCATGTTGGAATCCTACGTACTGGACAGCGTGGCCAGCCGCCATGACATGGATTCCCTGGCCGAGAAATACCTCGACTACAAGACCATCCACTACGAAGACGTGGCCGGCAAGGGTGCGAAGCAGATCGGCTTCGACCAGGTGCACGTGGACGAGGCCACCCGCTACGCCGCGGAGGACGCGGACGTGACCCTGCGTCTGCACCAGGCACTATGGCCCCGCCTGCGCTCGGTACCGGCCCTGAAGAAAGTCTTCGACGAGATTGAGATGCCGCTGGTGCCGGTGCTGCTCAAGATGGAGCACGAGGGCGTGCTCATCGACATGGACATGCTGAAGAAGCAGAGCGACGAGATCACCAAGAAATGCGCTGAGCTGCAGATCAAGGCCCAGAGCCTCGCCGGCGGCCCATTCAACCTGGATTCGCCCAAGCAGCTGCAGGCCATCCTGTTTGAGAAGATGGGCATACCGGTGGTGCGCAAGACCGCCAGCGGCCAGCCCTCCACGGCAGAAGACGTGCTGGAGGAACTCGCGGACGAACACGAACTGCCGCGGGTGATCCTGGAATATCGCGGCCTCACCAAGCTCAAATCCACTTACACGGACCGGCTGCCGGAGCAGGTGAACCCGGCCACGGGTCGCGTGCACACTTCCTATCATCAAGCAGTGGCCGCCACCGGCCGGCTCTCCTCCACGGATCCCAACCTGCAGAACATCCCGGTGCGTACCGAAGAAGGCCGGCGCATCCGTCAAGCCTTCATCGCGCCCAAGGGCGGCGTGCTGCTGGCGGCGGACTACTCCCAGATCGAACTGCGCATCATGGCGCACCTCTCGGCCGACGCCGGCCTGCTCAAGGCCTTCGAGCAGGGCATGGACATCCACCGCGCCACCGCCGCGGAAGTGTTTGGACTGAAACCGGATGCGGTGAGCGATGACCGCCGCCGCGCTGCCAAGGCCATCAACTTCGGTCTCATCTACGGCATGTCCGCCTTCGGCCTTGCCAAGCAGCTCGGCATCGGCCGCGACGAAGCCCAGGACTACGTGGATCTGTACTTCAGCCGCTACCCAGGCGTGAAGCGTTTCATGGACGAGACGCGCTTGCTGGCGCGCGACCAGGGCTACGTGGAGACGGTGTTCGGCCGGCGCCTTTACCTGCCGGAGATCAAGTCCAAGAACTCGCAGTTACGCCAGTACGCGGAACGCACCGCCATCAACGCGCCCATGCAGGGCACCGCAGCCGACATCATCAAGCGCGCCATGATCAACGTGCAGCGCTGGCTGGACAAGAGCGGCGTCAAGGCGCGCATGGTCATGCAGGTGCATGACGAGCTGGTGTTCGAGGTAGAGAAGGGCGCCCTCGCGGTGGTCGAGAAAGAAGTGCCGCTGCTCATGTCGGCGGCGGCGAAGTTGAAAGTGCCTTTAGTCGTCGATGTGGGTACCGGAAGTAATTGGCAGGAAGCCCACTAGTGTCTTCATATGCCCGTGTCAGGCAGGCTGATTTGAACTCTCTTGGGATGAGCAAATAGCGAGCAAATCTGCTTGTGGATATCTTGTGCGCTATTAATTAATCAATCGGTTGATTAGTATCTTTATTGCCCAACGTCCTTGCTGTTACAAGGGGTTACAAAATTCTGGGCCTCCCGCCGGAACGAAATCCGCCCCTCAAGAGTCTTAATCCCTGAGCCCCGCAATGGAGCTCGCTCCGCCCATCTCCCATGGGCGGACCTGCAGCCGGTCTCCCCAAGCCGGATGCAGTACTTCATAACCCCGGCGTTTTCCCCTTTTGGCGCCGGGGTTATTTTTTGCTCACCCGCCGTCATTCACGTCGGCATCAGCCATCCCGCCAATTGCTTCTGCGCGTCTTCCACGCCCTGGCCCGAGTGCGCCGAGAAGAGCTGGGCCGTGCCCCAGCCTCGCAGGTCCCGCTGCACTTGTTGTCGGGTGGAGGCAGCCGCGCCCCGCGAGAGCTTGTCAGCCTTCGAAAGCAGCACGTGCACCGGTATCTGCAGCTCAGCGGCGAAGTCCAGCATCTGCCGGTCGAAATCCGTGAGAGGATGGCGGATGTCCATGACCAGCATCAGGCCCGCCAGACTCTCCCGGTCCCCGAGGTAGCTCTCCACCATCTCGCCCCACTTGAGGCGCTCCGCTTCAGGCACCTTGGCATAGCCATAGCCCGGCAGGTCCACCAGGCGC
>DASYCJ010000104.1:0-11348 GCA_036500225.1 Gammaproteobacteria bacterium | reverse complement strand
GTAGCTATGCTACCTAAGTCATTGATTTATTGGTAGCGGGGGTAGGATTTGAACCTACGACCTTCGGGTTATGAGCCCGACGAGCTGCCAGACTGCTCCACCCCGCACCCGGCGGACGGGAAATATATAGCAAAAGCCCCGGTATATCAAGGTTTTGTGGCGGAAATGACACGTTGTGCCGGAGGCACACAGGATCTGGCACTGGAAGCGCGATCAATCGAGCGACGCAAAGAGCGGCCGATCAGAAGGCGATCACCCGCGCACAGAGAGCCATCAAGGGTCCCGGCATCACACCCAAGAGCAGGATGGCGAGGCCGTTCCCCGATAGGAGCCAGCGCATGTCGAACTCGGCTTTCAGAGGCTTGGCATTGGCAGGGGCCCGATCGAAATACATGAGTTTCACGATGCGCAGGTAGTAGAAGGCACTGATGATGGAGAAGATCACTGCCGTCACCGCGAGCCAGGTGAGGCCCACGTCGATGACTGAGCGAAGCACATAGAGCTTGGCGAAGAAGCCCACGAAGGGTGGCACGCCCGCCAGGCTGAACATCACCACCAGCATCATGGCCGCGAACCAGGGGCTGCGTTCGTTCAGGCCCTTGAAGTCCTCGATGCGCTCCGCCTCGAAACCCTTGCGGGCCAGCAGGATGATCATACCGAAGGCGCAGGTGGCCATCACCACGTAGCTCAGGGTGTAGAACATCGCGGCCTGGTAACCGCCGCTGGTGCCGGCGAGGATGCCGAGCAGGATGAAGCCCACGTGGCCGATGGTGGAATACGCCAGCATGCGCTTGAGGTTGGTCTGGGCGATGGCGACGATGCTACCGACGCCCATGGAGAGCACCGACACCGCGATCAGTAGCGGCTGCCACTGCCCATGCAGGCCGCCCAAGCCTTCCACCAGGAGACGCATGAACAGCGCGAAGGATGCGATCTCAGGCGCCGTACCCACGAACAGGGTCACGGAAGTCGGAGCGCCCTCGTACACATCCGGCACCCACATGTGGAACGGTACCGCGCCGAACTTGAAACACAGGCCCACCACGATGAAGCCCAAGGCGAACAGCGTGGCGATGTTGGTACCTGGGTTAGCAGCGATGTGCACGCCCAGACCTGTGATGTCCAAGGTGCCGGTAGCGCCGTATAGCAGCGACATGCCATAGAGCAAGATGCCGGAGGCGATAGCCCCCAGCACGAAGTATTTCATGGCGGCTTCCGATGCCACCGGGGATTCACGGTCCAGGGCCACCATCGCGTAGAGCGAGAGCGAGTTGAGCTCGAGCCCCAGATACACCACCAGCATGTTGTGGGCCGAGATCATGATCATCATGCCGAGCAGCGCAGTCAGGCCGAGGATATAGAATTCGCCCTTGAAGAGGCCCCGGTCCCGCAGGTAGTCGCGGGAATAGATGAAGACGATAGCGACCACGAGATAGGTGAAGAGCTTCAGCACGTTGCCCATGGCATCATTGACGAACATGCCGCTGAAGGTGAGCAGGCTCCCCTGCTGCGCCACCGCGACCGTGAGCCAGGCCGTGGCCGCCACCGTGGCCAGGGACAACCAGTGGGTCGCCATGCGGTACGCGTCGGGCAGGAACACATCCACCACCAGGATGAAGCAGATCATCCCCAGCAGGAACAGCTCCGGGACGGCGGGTAGGAACTGCGGTATCTCGAAAGTCATGAGGTCATCCGCCTATGAGTTTGGTCTGGGCCACCTGGTGCACCAGGTTGGCGACCGTGGCATGCATCACATCCAGGAGTGGTGCCGGCCAGCAGCCGATCACTATCACTGGGACGGCGCAGAGACCCAGCACCAGGAACTCACGCTGGTTGATGTCTTTCATCTCGCGCACGTGATCGTTACCGATGTCGCCGTAGATGACGCGCTTCACCAGCCACAGGGAGTAAGCCGCGCCCAGGAACAGGGTGAAGGCAGCCAGGAACGCGATCCAGAAGTTGGCGCGCATGGCCGCGAGGATCACCATCCACTCGCCGACGAACCCGGAGGTGCCCGGCAGGCCGCAGTTGGCCATGGCGAACAACACCATGAAGAAGGCGAAGGCCGGCATCACATTGACGACGCCTCCGTAAGCGCCAATGTCGCGGGTATGCATCCGGTCGTAGAGCACGCCGACGCAGAGGAACAAGGCGCCGGAGATGAAGCCGTGGGAGATCATCTGCACCAACCCACCTTCGATGCCCATCACGGTGCCGGCGAGGCCGCCGGTCTTCTCCACGATGGCGAACAGCAGGAAGAACCCCAAGGTGACGAAGCCCATGTGCGCCACGGATGAATAGGCGACGAGCTTCTTCATGTCGGTCTGCACCACCGCCACGAAGCCGATGTACACGATGGCGGTGAGCGAGAGCCCCACCACCAACCAGGTGAGTGCATGGCTCGCGTCAGGCGTGATGGGCAGGCTGAAACGCAGGAAACCGTAACCGCCCATCTTCAGCATGATGGCCGCCAGGATCACGGAACCGCCAGTGGGCGCTTCCACGTGCGCATCCGGTAACCAGGTGTGCACCGGCCACATGGGCACCTTCACGGCGAAGGCTAGCAGGAAGGCGATGAAGATCAGTATCTGCGGCTGCAGGCCGAGCTGCAGCGCCTGGAAACCCAGGATGTCGAAGCTGCCAGACTTCAGGTACATGTAGATGAGGGCCACCAGCATGAAGACGGAGCCCAAGAAGGTATATAGGAAGAATTTGATTGTGGCGTAGACCCGGCGCGGGCCGCCCCAGATGCCGATGATCAGGAACATCGGGATCAGCATGGCTTCCCACAGCACGTAGAACAGCATGCCGTCCACGGCGGAGAACACGCCGTTCATGAGCCCTTCCAGGATCAGGAAAGCCGCGAAGTACTGGGCGACCTTGTACTGGACCACTTCCCAACCCGCGATCACCACCAACACCGTGACAAAGGTGGTGAGCAGGATCAGCGGCATGGAGATGCCGTCCACGCCCAGGGAGTAGAACACGTTGAAAGTGGGGATCCAGGGCAGTTTCTCGGTGAACTGCATGGCTGCGGTGGTGGGATCGAACAGCGTCCAGAGCGGCACGCTCACGGCGAACACCGACACCGAGATGAACAGCGCCAGGTAACGCACTATCTGGGGCGCGACCCGCCCTGCCACCAGCACCAAGATGCCGCCGATGATCGGCAACCACAGCAAGAGACTCAGGATGGGGGAATGACCAGTCATCGTTGTTTTCCCATCACCGTGTTATGAGCCAGCCGAGCAGGACGCACAGGCCGATGATCATGGCGAAAGCATAGTGGTACAGGAAGCCTGACTGACCACGGCGCAGCAAGCTGGCCAGACGGCCGATGCCGTTGGCGGTGCCGTTGATGGCCACCGTGTCGATCAAGGTCACATCGCCCACTTGCCACAAGAGACGGCCCAGGGCGCGGGTGCCGCCGGCGAACACGAAATAGAACACTTCGTCGAAGTAGAACTTGTTGACCAGCAACAGATACAGCGGTTTGGCGCGCTCGGCGAGCTTGGCCGGAAGATCTGTGCGATAGACGTACAGGAACCAAGCCAGGGCTACGCCGGCGAGCGCCAGATACAGCGTCGGCGAAAGCACGCTCACGAGCACGGCATGCAGCGGGCTGCCGAACTCCTCGCCCATGCGCACCAGCACATCGTTGGCAGTCGCAACGTGGATGGCATCGCCCAACCAGCCGCCGTACAGGATCGGCTCCACGGTGATCCAGCCGATGATCACCGACGGGATGGCCAGTAGGATCAACGGCACCGTCACCACCCAGGGCGATTCGTGAGGCGCGTGGGCCAGCATACCGGGTTCGTGATGCTCGTGATCCTCGTCATGGCCGTCATGGTGCTGCTTCACCACCTTGAAGCGTTCCTTGCCATGGAAGGTCATGAACAACATGCGGAAGGTATAGAGCGCCGTGACGAAGGCACCCAGGAGCACGCACCAATAAGCATAAGTAGAACCGGTGCGGCTCGAAGCATGCACCGCTTCGATGATCGTGTCCTTGGAGAAGAAGCCGGCAAATCCAGGGAATGCGATCAGCGCCAGGGAACCGATCAGGCAGGTCCAATAGGTGATGGGCAGGTATTTCTTGAGCCCGCCCATGTAACGCATGTCCTGCTCATGGTGCATGGCCATGATCACGGAACCCGCCGCCAGGAACAGCAGCGCCTTGAAGAAGGCGTGGGTCATGAGGTGGAACATGCCGGCGCTGTAAGCCGAAGCGCCGAGAGCCGTCGCCATGTAGCCCAGCTGCGAGAGCGTGGAATACGCGATCACCCGCTTGATGTCGTTGTTGACGATGCCGATGAGGCCCATGAAGAAGGCCGTCGTGGCGCCGATCACCAGCACCACCGAGAGCGCCGTGTCCGAGAGCTCAAACAGGGGCGACATGCGCGAGACCATGAAGATGCCCGCGGTCACCATGGTGGCGGCATGGATCAAGGCCGAGATGGGAGTCGGGCCTTCCATGGAATCCGGCAGCCAGATGTGCAGCGGCACCTGGGCGGATTTACCCATGGCGCCCACGAACAAGAGGATGCAGATCACCGTTGGCACCGCCCACACATAACCGTGGAAGAGTTCGATGCCCTGCCCCACCAACTGCGGGGCCTTGGCGAATACGGTCGCGTAATCCAGGCTGCCGGTGTAATACAGCACCAGCGCGATGCCGAGCAGGAAGCCGAAGTCACCCACCCGGTTCACCAGGAAGGCTTTCAAGTTTGCGAAGATCGCTGTGGAACGCGTGTACCAGAAGCCGATCAGCAGGTAAGAGACCAGGCCTACCGCTTCCCAGCCGAAGAATAGCTGCAGGAAGTTGTTGGCGGTCACCAGCATCAGCATGGAGAAGGTGAACAGCGAGATGTAGGCGAAGAAACGCTTGTAGCCGGGGTCTTCCGCCATGTAGCCGACGGTGTAGACGTGCACCATCAGCGAGACGAAGGTCACCACCACCATCATCAGCGCCGTCAGATGGTCCACCAGGAAACCCACCTCGAAGGCCACGCCATCTGACAAGCCCCATTGATAGAGATTGACGTTCGAATCCGCGATGCTGCCCTGCATCATCCCCACCAGCACCCAAGCAGAGAGCAGGAACGACAGGCCCACACCGGCGATGGTCAACCAATGCGCAGCGGCGCGCGGCACGAAGCGCATGCCGAGACCCGTGACCAGGGCCGCGACCAGCGGCGCCAGGACGATGATGAGTAAGGTGCTCTGCAGGTCCATATCAGCCCTTCAACCGGTCCAGGTCTTCGACTTCGATGCTGCGGCGGTTACGGAACAACACCACCAGGATGGCGAGGCCGATGGCCGCCTCTGCCGCCGCCACCGTCAGGATGAAGAACACGAACACCTGACCGGCGGTATCGTTGAGATAGCGCGAGAAGGCGATGAAGTTGAAGTTCACCGCCAGGAGCATCAGCTCGATGCACATCAGCAGCAGGATCACGTTCTTGCGGTTGAGGAAGATGCCCGCAGCGCTGATGGCGAACAGCGTGCCGCTCAAGGCCAGGAAGTGGAACAGTGTGATCATGTCACTTCCCCTGCCGCTTGGCGCTGTCGGAAGGCATCTTGACCAGGCGCACGCGGCCCACCGGGCTCGCCTGGACCTGCTTGCCCGGGTCCTGGCTGCGGGTGTTCTCACGGCGGCGCAGGGTGAGCGCGATGGCCGCGACGATACCTACCAGCAGGATCACCGCGGCGATCTCGAAAGGGTAGGCGTAATTGGTATAGATGATATCGCCCAGCTCACGGGTATTGCTGTAGTCCGGGCCGTGATCCAGCGGCGTACCGAACGTGACGCCGAGCTTGCGCGACCACACCACGTAGCCGATCTCGCCCAGCATCACCACCGCCACGATCAGACCGATGGGCGCGTAACGCGCGAGGCCGGAGCGCATGGAGGCGACGTTGATGTCCAGCATCATCACCACGAACAGGAACAGCACCATGACCGCGCCGACGTACACCAGCACCAGCACGATGCCGAGGAACTCGGCTTCCATGAGTAGCCATAGGCCAGCGCTGCCGACGAACGCCAGCACCAGGCACAGCACTGCATGCACCGGGTTACGGGCGGTTATCACGCCCAGGGCGGAACCCACCACCAGGGCCGCCAGCACGCTGAAGATGATCTCTTGTGCCATGCCTGACCTCAGCGGTAGCGCGCGTCAGCCGCGCGGGCCGCGGCGATCTGCGGTTCGAACTTGTCACCCACGGCCAGGAGCTTCTCCTTGGTCATGATCTGCTCGCCGGCCTTCTCGAAGTGAAAGTCGGTGATGCTGGTCTCCACGATGGCGTCCACCGGGCAGGCTTCCTCGCAGAAACCGCAGTAGATGCACTTGAACAGGTCGATATCGTAGCGCGTGGTGCGGCGGCTGCCGTCGGCGCGCATCTCGGAATCGATAGTGATGGCCAGCGCCGGGCACACCGCCTCGCAGAGCTTGCAGGCGATACAGCGTTCCTCACCGTTGGCGTAACGGCGCTGGGCATGCAGACCGCGGTAGCGCGGCGACTTCGGCGTGCGCTCTTCCGGGTAATGGATGGTGAACTTGGGCTTGAAGAAGAAGCTCAGGGTCAGCGCCATGCCTTGTGCCAGCTCGGCCAGCAACAGGCTCTTGATCCAGGTGCGCAGGGTCTTCATGGGGTCCTCACGCGCCGGGACAGCAGGAAGTTGATCAAAAGGAAGGCGAACATGGCCGCCACGGTCCAGGCGCCGAAGGCGGTGAGCGGTATGCCGGTCACGATCACCCCGCCCAGGATGGCGAGCCAGAGGATGGTGAGCGGGATGAACACCTTCCAGCCGAGACGCATAATCTGGTCATAGCGGTAGCGCGGAAAGGTGGCACGGAACCACAGGTACAGATACAGGAAGAAGCACATCTTGATGAACAGCCAGAAGAAGCTCGGCGTACCCAAGAAGCCCCAGGTATCCGGGAACGGCGACATCCAGCCGCCCAGGAACATGACGCTCGCCAGTACGGCGATCAGTATCATGTTGGCGTATTCGGCGAGGAAGAAGGCCGCGAAGGCAGTGCCGGAGTATTCCACGTGGAAGCCCGCCACGATCTCGGACTCGCCTTCCGCCACGTCGAAGGGCGCACGGTTGGTCTCCGCCACGCCGGCGATGAAATAGATGACGAACAGCGGAAGCAGCGGCCAGATGAACCAGTGCCCTGCCCCACCTGCCTGACCCAACACGATGTCGTTGAGGTTGAGGCTCTGGCTCACCATCAGCACGCCCACCAGGGCGAAGCCCATGGCGATCTCGTAGGCCACCATCTGCGCGGCGGAGCGCATGGCGCCGAGAAAGGCATACTTGGAGTTGGAAGCCCAACCCGAGAGGATCACGCCATACACGCCGAAGGACGTGAGCGCCAATATATAGAGGAGTCCCGCGTTGATGTTCGCGAGCACCCAATCGTGGTTGAACGGGATCACCGCCCAGGCGGCGAAGGCCGTGCCGATGGAGATCACCGGCGCCAGGAAGAAGATGAACTTGTTGGCCTTCTCCGGCAGCACGATCTCCTTGAAGACCAGCTTGAGCACGTCGGCGAAGGGTTGCAGCAGGCCCCAGGGACCCACGCGGTTCGGTCCGATGCGCACCTGCATGGCGCCAATGACGCGACGCTCCGCGAGCGTGAGCATGGCAACGGAGATGATCAGGGGCACCATGATGCAGAGGATGTAAAGGACTGAACGCAGCACCAGCTGCCAGGCCATGGGCAGACCGTCCCAGAAGGTCACGATGTCATGCCAGAAGGCCAACATCAGGCTTTCTCCACTTCGATGGCGCCGCTCAAGGGGCCGAGAGCCACGGTGGCGGCGAGACCGCTCGGTACCCACACCTCACCCACAGCGATGCTATCGTCGAACTTGACCGGCAGGATCACGCGGGTGCCGTTGGACTTGAGGCTCACCGCATCGCCCGCTTCCAGCTTCAGACGTTTGGCGTCATCCGGCGAGAACTGGGCATAGGCCACGTCCGCGTCCTTGGTCTGTTGCAGCGGCGGCGCGCGGCGCACTAAGCCATCTACGGCGTACATGGGCGTCTCGCCCACCCGCAGGAAGCCCTTGGTGGCAGTCGGTGCCGTCAGATTGCGGCTGCCGGTGAAGCGGTTGTCCGCATGCACCTCACCCACGGTGACGCGCACTTCTTTCAATATTTCTTCCGAAGACTCCTGCTCGAAGCCTTTCAGCTCGCACAGGTTGCCCATGACCCGGAGGATCTTCCAGGCGGGACGCGACTCGCCGTGAGGCTGGGTGAAGCCCGTGAAACTCTGCCAGCGGCCTTCCGCGTTCACGTAAGTACCGGAAGTCTCGCCGTAAGCGCCGGCGGGCAACAACACGTGGGCGTATTGCTTCATGGTTTCGGTCACGTAAGGCGTGATGGCGACCACGTGCTTGGCGCCCTTGAGAGCCTTCAGGGCCTGGGCACCGTCCCAACAATCCAATTCCGGCTCGGTGCCGAGCAAGAGGTACGCCGAACGCGGTTCCGCCAGCATGGCGGCGACACTACGACCCGGCGCATCCAGATGACGCCCACCGGCGGCACGCATGGGTACGGCACCCGCGAGCCAGGCGCCGGCACTGTTGGCACCTTCGCTGATGTAACCGAGCTTGGCGCCGGTGGCATCCGCCAGGGCCGCCGCCAGGGCGCGGATGTCCGCATAGGCCGGATGGCTCAGGGCCAAGTGTCCGAGCAGGATGGCCTTGCGCTCACCCTTAGCGAGTTCCGCGGCGACCTGCGTATGTTCGGCAGCGGGCTTCTGCCCGCCCACCATGTCCTTCAAGGATGCCGGCATGGGCTTGCCCGTGGCCTTCAGCACCGCTGCCAAAGAATCCACCATGTCCTGGGCGGCCGACGTGATGTAAGCGCGCACCGGGAACAACATAGGATAGCGTCGTGGGTTCAGGAACATCACCCCGGCGCCTTTCAAGGCAGCCTTGCGCAGGCGGTGCGCCAGGAGCGGCACTTCCTTGCGGATGTGGGAACCGACGATGAGGGCAGACTCTAATTTCTCGATATCCTGCACGTCCTGACCGAGCCAGGGGAACAGCGGTTCCACCATGTCATCGCGGAAATCCGCTTGGCGCAGACGCACGTCGATGTGGGGGATGCCCAGACCGCGGGCCAGTTTCTGCAACAGATACAGTTCTTCGGTGGTGGAGCTCGGGGACGCCAGCACGCCGGCGGCATCGCCGCCCTTCACGGTCACGGTCTCCTTGAGGCCGTTCACCGCGGCTTCGAGCGCCGTCTCCCAATCCGTCTCCTGCCACTTGCCCGACTTCTTGATCATGGGCTTGGCGAGGCGTTCTTCGCTCAAAACGCCGGTGTAACTGAAGCGGTCGCGATCCGAGAGCCAGGTCTCGTTCACCTCTTCGGTGGCCTTCGGCACCGCGCGCATGAACTGGCCGCGCAGCACGTGGGCGAACATGTTGGAACCCACGCAGTCGTGGGGCGCCACGGTCGCCACCTGGGTCATCTCCCAGCCACGGCCGCGGTTACGGAAAGGCTTGGAGTTGAGGGCACCCACTGGGCAGAGGTCGATGATGTTGCCGGAAAGTTCGTGGTCCACGGCCTTGCCGATATAGGTGCCAATGCGCAGATGCTCGCCGCGGCCGGTGCCGCCCAGCTCCTGGATGCCGGCGATCTCCTGGCCGAAGCGCACGCAACGGGTGCAATGGATGCAGCGGGTCATGTCGGTGGAGACCAACGGACCGATATCTTCGTCTTTGACGACGCGCTTCTTCTCGCTGTAGCGCGAGATGTCGCGGCCGTAGCCCATGGCCAGGTCCTGCAGTTCGCACTCGCCGCCCTGATCGCAGATCGGGCAGTCCAGCGGATGGTTGATGAGCAGGAATTCCATGGTGGCGCGCTGCGCGGCGATGGCGCGCACCGAACGCGTGAACACCTTCATGCCTTCCATCACCGGCGTAGCGCAGGCCGGCAGCGGCTTCGGCGACTTCTCGGCTTCTACCAGGCACATGCGACAGTTGGCCGCCACCGTCAGCTTCTCGTGGTAGCAGAAGCGCGGGATGTAGACCCCCTCCCGGTCCGCGGTCTGGATGATCATCTCACCCTTGCGCGCCTTGACCGGTTTGCCGTCCAGCTCGATGTTGACCAGTTCGTCTGCCATATCCGCTCTGTATCAGGCCGCTGCGTTGCGACGGGCGCCGGGGCCCACCATGCAACAGCCGTTGTCGATGTGGTACTGGAATTCCTGGCGGTAGTGCTTGATGAAGCTCTGCACCGGCCAGGCTGCCGCGTCGCCGAAGGCACAGATGGTGTGACCTTCGATCTTCTTCGATACGTCCACCAGCATGTCCAGGTCTTCCTGCCGGCCCTGGCCTTCCTCGATGCGCTTGATGACGCGGTACATCCAGCCAGTGCCTTCACGGCACGGGGTGCACTGGCCGCAGGATTCGGAATAGTAGAAGCGCGCGATGCGCTCCAGCATGCGCACCATGCAGGTGGTCTCGTCCATCACCACCACGGCACCGGAACCCAGCATGGAGCCCGCGTTCTTCAGCGAGTCGAAGTCCATTGTGCAGTTGAGCATGGCTTCCGCCGGCAGCACCGGCGCGGAGGAACCGCCCGGGATCACGGCCTTGAGCTTGTGGCCCTTCCATACGCCGCCGGCCAGCGCCAGCAGTTCCTGGAACGGGAGTCCTAAGGGCACCTCGAAGTTGCCGGGCTTTGCCACGTGACCGGACACCGAGAAGATCTTGGTGCCGCCGTTGTTGGGCTTGCCGAGATCCGCGAACCACTTGCCGCCATTCAGGATGATGCTGGGGGCGGAAGCGAAGGTCTCGGTGTTGTTGACTGTAGTCGGACGGCCGAAAGCGCCAAAGTTAGCCGGGAACGGCGGCTTGAAGCGCGGCATGCCTTTCTTGCCTTCCAACGATTCCAGCAGTGCCGTCTCCTCGCCACATATATAAGCACCGGCGCCGAGGTGGTTGTGCAGATCGAAGTCGATCCCGGAACCCAGGACGTCTTTGCCCAGCAGGCCCTCTTTATAGGCTTCTTGCACGGCTTGTTCGGCGCGCTCGTAGGGCTCGTCCATGAACTCGCCGCGGATGTAGTTGTAGCCGGTCTTACAGCGCATGGCGTAGCCGGCGATGGCCATGCCCTCCACCAGCGCATGCGGGTTGAAACGCAGGATATCCCGGTCCTTGCAGGTACCGGGTTCGGACTCGTCGGAGTTGCAGACCACATACGAAGGGCCCGTGGGCGCCTTGGGCATGAAGCTCCACTTCACGCCGGTAGGGAAACCCGCACCGCCGCGGCCGCGCAGGCCGGAAGCCTTCATCTCATCGACGATCTGTTCCGGCGT
>DASYCJ010000103.1:0-1687 GCA_036500225.1 Gammaproteobacteria bacterium | reverse complement strand
ATCAAGCAGGCGGTGAAGCCGGCGGATGTGAACCAGGAGCTCACCATCGGCCAGGATGCCGCCGCGACCCTGCTCGGCGCCTCCAAGCCCATCGACAACGCTATGGTGCAGGACTACGTGAACAAGGTCGGTCTCTGGGTCGCCCTGCAGAGTGACCGTCCGGGCCTGCCCTGGCGCTTCGCGGTGGTGGACTCCGATGACATCGATGCTTTCGCCGCCCCCGGCGGGTTCGTGTTCATCACCCGCGGTCTCCTGCTGCACATGCACAACGAAGCGGAGCTGGCAGGCGTGCTGGGCCATGAGATCACCCACGTGGTCCTGAAACACCACCTGAATGAACTGCAGCGCGCCGCGAAGCTGGACCTCGCCGGTCAGGCGGCCCAGCAGGGCGCTGCGCAAGAGGGCTATGACAGCGACCTCGACAACAAGCTCATGGACCAGGTCTCCGGCGCCACCCGCAACCTGTATTCCAAGGGCTTGGACAAGGATGACGAGCTGGACGCAGACCGCATGGGCGTGGTGCTGGCCGCCCGCGCCGGTTATGACCCTTACGGCCTCATGGCCGTATTGCAGACCCTGGCGGCCGTGGACCCCAAGAGCAGCAGCATGCAGCTCCTGCTCGCCACCCATCCCTCACCGGACGATCGCATCGCCGCTCTCTCGGCTTCCATGGATGCCGGGCGCATGGGCCGGTTCGGCAAGCAAGCCGAAGGCCAGGACCGCTTCGAAGCCGTGGTGAAGCAGCTGGTGGCCGAAGCCAAAGCCAAGAAGAAGCCCGCCGCCAAGAAATAAGCCTTCGGATACCCTGAGATGCAGAAGGGCCGCGATGCGGCCCTTCTTTTTTATCTCGTGATTTCGGCTAAATCAGGCTCAGCCGGCTTTTTCTTCCAGCATCTCGTCCATAAATGCGATCGCCCGGCGCATGTGGGGGATCACGATCGTCCCGCCCACCACCAGCGACACGCTCATGGCTTCCACGATCTCTTCCTTGCTGCAACCGGACTCGATGCATTGGCCGATGTGGTAGCTCACGCAGTCATCGCAGCGCAGCACCATGGAAGTGGAGAGCCCCAGGAGCTCCTTGGTCTTCTTCGACAACGCGCCTTCCTGGTAAGTGAGGCTGTCCACCGAGAACACGCGCTTGATCACGCGATTGTCCTCAGCGAGGATGCGCTCATTCATCTTGGCCCGGAAAGCATTGAACTCCTCGACGCGCTTGCCCACGGAAAGCCCCTTACATGATGGTCCGGCCGAGGGCTGACTGGATCAGCCAAACCGCAAACTTGCCCGTCTTGTTTTCCGTATCCATGGTGGGATTCAACTCCACCACTTCCATACCCACCAGTCGGTTGCTGCGGGCCAGCACCTCGCACACCAGGTGCGATTCGCGGAAGTTGAGACCACCCGGCACCGGGGTGCCGACGCCCGGGGCCACCATGGGGTCCGAGCCGTCCAGGTCATAGGAGAGGTGGATGCCGCCGGACGCCTTGCTCAGGATCTCCATGGCTTCCTCGAGGCAGGCGGAGGCGCCGCGCGCATCGATCTCGCTCATGGTGTAGACCCGTACGCCCATCTCTTTCACGAGCTTGGCTTCCTTGGCGTCCACCTGGCGCACACCGAAGATCACCACGTGTTCGGGCTTCAGCGCCGCCTGGCGGCCGGCGATGCTGGTCAGCTCCTTGGCGCC
>DASYCJ010000102.1:0-3238 GCA_036500225.1 Gammaproteobacteria bacterium | reverse complement strand
CATTTCAGCCCGCCGGAATTGACGGGGGCCATCCTGGCACTGGCCGCTATCTATATGGGTTCTTTGAAAGGCACGCCTTTCCAGAGAAAAGCAGCCTGATTTAGCAAATAACCTCAAGTACCTTTGGTAAGACTTCAATTTCTAGCTTCATTGCTCCGGTATAGGTCAATTCGCCATCTGCGTGGATGGGCAGGGGCACATCCGCCTCCACCGACAGTCTCCCAGTGCGGAATTTGACCACCTTTGGGTGGGACATGTGCTGACCCTTCAGCACCTGCGGCAGGAGCTGCAGGATACCGATGCGCCCCATGCCCTTGGCCACCACCACGTCGAATAGGCCGTCGTCGATCTCCGCGTCCGGCGCCATCACGAAAGCGCCGCCTTCCACCTTACCGTTGTTGATGGTGAGGAGCGTGATGGGGGTCGTGAGCTTCTGGCCGTCGTGGCGGATACGCACTTCCGGCGTGGAATGCATAAGGGTCAGGATCTTGGCCAGGGCCAGGCCGTAGACCGCGTTGCCGCGGATCCAGCGGATCTTATTGGCTTCCAGCGCCACCTGCGCGTCGAAGCCGATGCCTAGGCTATTGGCGAAGTAGTAGTCGTTGCAGCGTCCCACATCCACGCGCCGGGTATCGCCCCGCACGATGCGCCAGCAGGCCTCACGCCAGTCATGGCTTGCGTCCAGCATCTTGGCGAAGTCGTTGCCGGTGCCCACCGGCACCACGCCGAGCGGCGCGCCGCCGCCGGCCTTCATCCAGCCGTTCACCGCCTCGTGCACCGTGCCATCACCGCCCGCGGCGATCACCACGCTGGGGCGTTCCACGAGTGCCGCCTGCACCTTGGTCTGCACGTCGCCGGGGCCGATGCTATTCAGGATGCGCGTGGGGAGACCGAGTTCCGCGAGATAGCGACCGATGGCTGGGCCGCGTTCGCGGCCCAGCCCTCTTCCAGCTTCGGGATTGATTACGAGTAAAGCTTTTGCTTTGGCAACCATGCGAACCCCACCCCTGAGGTATCGCTAGCTTATCGGAAAGAAGTGGGTTTAGCGTTTACGAGAAGCAGTGGCAGCTTTAGCCGCCGGCGTCAGATCTTCGAGTTCTTCCAGCTCCATCATCCGCACGATGCTGCTGAGCGCGATGCGTATCGCCGTCTGCTCATCGGTGGAGAGTTCCGTCATGCGGGAGCCGAAGCGGTCCTGCAGAGGGGAGGGAAGCTCCTGGGCCATCTGCCGGCCGTGGCTCGTCAGCGAGACCAGCACGCGGCGTTTGTCTTCCGGGCGCCGTTCGCGGCTCACGAGGCCGCGGGCCTCGAGTCGATCCAGGATCCCGGTGAGAGTGGCGGGGCTCAACGCCACCGCCTGCGCCAGGGCGCCGGTGGTGAGAGAGCCATGCGCAGTGATCTCGCGCAGGCAAAGCATCTGCGGGCCGGTGAGGCCGTGGCTGCCGGCCAGCTGCCGGCTATAGACATCCATGGCGCGCATGATGCGGCGCAGGTCCATGAAGATGTCCTTCATGAGGTCGTATTCCATCGAACCCCCTTACTGACAGTATCTACTTCGAATCCCTAAAACCGATGCAGTCTCATTATGTTATATAACATAATAACTGTCAATACACGGATAGATTGGACACAAAGTAGCCACTGACCCCCAGTCAGGCCCTAGCCCGCTTGAGCGCCCAATGATGTGTCGGCCCGGAGGGCCGCTCATATCAAGCCCCCCTGTAAACCTGCGCTGCTAGAATGACGTCCTGAACCTCGTCCAGCAGGTCCCCATGCTCGCCCTCGGTATCCGCTGCCTCCTAGCTTATCTATTGGGCTCCCTCATGGGCGGCCTCATCGTGGGCAAGCTCTATGGCGGGGTGGATATCCGCACCCAGGGCTCCGGCAACGCCGGCGGCACCAACGCACTGCGTACCCAGGGCAAGGTCTTCGCCCTCTGGGTCATGATCATCGACATCGGCAAGGGCGTGGCGGCGGCCTGGCTGGTGCCCGTCATCCCCTTGCCGGTCCCTGGCGGCGAGATCCTCACCGGCCCCCCGACCGCAGCCCTCTGCGGCATCCTCTGCATCATCGGCCACGTCTGGCCCCTGTTCTTCGGTTTCCGGGGCGGCAAAGGCGCCGCCACCTACGTAGGCGTCACTGCCGTGCTCGCGCCGGTGGCCCTCATCCCGGGCGTCATCGTCTTCGCCGCCACCCTTACCCTCACGGGCTTCGTGGGCCTCTCCACCATGCTCGCCGCCTGGGCGGTCGCGTTCTTCCTGCTCTTCCAGAGCGCCGGCTCGCCGGTGGCCAACTTCGCCTTCGCCGCCGCCTGTTTCATCATGTTCACCCATCGCGCCAACATTAAACGACTGCGTGAAGGCAACGAGAACCGTTTCCACAAGGTCATGCTGCTGCGTAAGCGGCACTAGTCATCCGCCGTGGACCGTAACCACGCCATCCTCGAAGTCCTGGCCGATGGCCACTTCCACTCCGGCGAGACCCTGGCCAAGAGCCTCGGCGTCACCCGCGCCGCTGTATGGAAGAAAGTACACGCCCTGGAGAAACTCGGCCTGCAGGTGTTCCGTGTACCCGGCAAGGGTTACCGTTTGGCGGACCCGCTGCAACTCCTGGATGCCGCCACCATCTCGAGCGCACTGAGTCCAGCCACCCGCGACCTGCTCAAGGGCGTCACGGTCCTGGATTCCGTGGACTCCACCAACGTCTGGGTCGGCGCCCGCAGCAGCGACCCGGAAGTCTGCTTCGCCGAGTTCCAGTCCGCCGGCCGCGGCCGCCGGGGCCGGGCCTGGATATCCCCCTTCGGCGCCAACCTCTATATGTCCATGAACTGGCGCTTCGAAGAGTGGCCGGCTGGCTTCACCGCCCTAGGCATGGTCACCGCCATTGCTGCCGTGCGCGCCTTGAGCAAACTGGGCTTAAGCGGCGTGCACATCAAATGGCCCAACGATCTCGTGGCCGCCGGCCGCAAACTCGGCGGCGTACTCATAGACATCCAGGGTGAACCTCCCCGCACCACCCGCGCCGTCATCGGCTTGGGTCTGAACGTGCGCATGCCGGCTCAATCGGCTGAGCAGATAGACCAACCCTGGATGGACCTGGCCGGCTTAAGCGAAGGCAGCCCGCCGGAGCGCAATGCCCTGGCCGCAGCGCTCATCGAAGCCCTGGTGGGCGCCTTGAGGGAATTCGAGGCTGCGGGTTTCGCGGCTTTCACCGCGGATTGGCAGGCTCTCGATCTCGT
>DASYCJ010000101.1:0-11189 GCA_036500225.1 Gammaproteobacteria bacterium | reverse complement strand
GAGCGCGCGCGTTTGGCGGGCGGAGAGCTTACACTTACCTCAGCCCCAGGGAGGGGCACAGAGGTCAACGTCTCGTTGCCCGCGCAGGAACGTTGACGGAATCATTTGAAGCTGGGATGCAAGGAGTGACGACATGCGTATCCTGATCGCGGACGACCATACCCTGGTACGCGCGGGGCTCACTTCGCTGATCGCACGTCTCCCGGAGATGGAGGTGGTGGCGGAGGCGGCGGATGGCCGCCAGGCCCTGCGCATGGTGCGCGACCTGCAGCCCGACATCGTGCTCATGGACATCGCCATGCCCGGCCTGAACGGCCTGGAATCGGCGGAGCGCATCCACGGCATCCATCCCAAGGTCAAGATCATCATCCTCTCCATGCACGCCAGCGAGGAATACGTGGCGCAGGCCTTGAAGGCCGGCGCTTCTGGCTATCTCTTGAAGGATGCTGCCACCGCTGAACTTGAGATGGCGCTAAAGTCGGTCTCCATGGGTCAGTTCTATCTCAGCCCCGCCATCTCGCGGCAGGTGGTGGACAACTTCCTGCGCGGCGGCCCCACTGGTCTCGACCTGCTCACGCCGCGGCAGCGCGAGATCCTGCAACTCATCGCCGAGGGTAAGGGCACCCGCGACATCGCCGAGACCCTGCATCTCTCGGTCAAGACCGTGGAGACCCACCGGGCTCAGCTCATGGACCGGCTGGACATCCACGATGTGGCCGGCCTCATACGCTACGCACTGAAGAAAGGCCTCATAACCGCCGATTAGGGCCGCCGGACCCTCCCACCCCGCTGGGCCAGGCCTGTTCGGCCCCTCTATCTCAGGGAATCCCTGAGACCCAATCAGGGAAGCCCCAATGCCCCCGGCAGACCGGTACGCGCAAAGTAACGCCGTACCCGGAGCTTCCGCGCGGCCCAAGTAAAGGACCTCGCAACATGGAAGTACCCACGAGAGCTTCGGGTCGGGAGGTACCATGGCAAACGAGGGAAGAAAACCGATGCGGACGATCCTGGTGGATGACTACCCGCCGTTGCTTGCGGCGCTGGCGACCTTGCTGCGCACCTACAATGGAGTCGAGATCATCGCCCGGGCCAACACCGGCAGCGATGGCCTGAAACTCGCGGAACAGCATGAGCCGGATCTGGTGTTGGTGGATTTCAGCATGCCCGATATGGACGGTGCCACGGTCACCCGCAAGCTGAAAGCAGGCCCCAAACCCCCTAAAGTCGTGGTGATGTCCTTCCATGCGGAACCGGAGTATCGTGATAAAGCGATGCAGGCCGGTGCCGACGCGTACCTCGTCAAGACCGATCTCTATCACGAATTGATGCCGTTGTTGGAACGCATCGCCGTCTAGCAGGGAGCTGGACGCGATACAGGGAAGTAAGCATGGAACGCAGGACGCTATCCGTCTCGAGCGGGCCGTTCGGCTCTTCATCTGCCGCCGAAGTCGTGGCCGATGCCGCCCTGTTGGACGGCGAGCAACGCGTATTCGAGCGCATGGCCGCCGGCGCTGAACTGAAGCCGGTGCTGGAAGAGATCGCCCGGCTCTGCGAACGCCATTCCCGCCATCACACCTTATATGCCGTGCTGCTCGCCAATGAGGCGGGCGACCGGCTCGATGTCATCGCCGCCCCCAACCTGCCGCCTGACTATGCCGCGCATGCGGAGGGTACCCGGGTCGGCCCTGATTCCAACCCCTGCGGCGTCGCCGCCTGGAGCAAGCAGCCGGTGATGGTGGAGGACTTCGCGTCCGACCCGCGCTGGCGCGAGGCCCGCGATGCCGCCCTGGCCCTCGGTCTGCGCGCCGGCTGGTCCCTGCCCATCCTGTCCCAGCGCGGCAAGCTGCTCGGCACCTTCGCCGCCTATTCCCATGAACCGGCGCGGCCGGCGCCGCAGGACGCAGCGCTCATGGAGCGTTTCGCCCACATCGCGCGCATCGCCATCGAGAAGAACCAGGCGGAGCGCACCATCGAGCGCATGACCCACTATGACGGACTGACGGGGCTGCCCAACCGCTCACTGTTGCTGGACCATCTGGACGAGGTGCTGCTGCGCGACACGGCACACATGAGCGCCTTGCTGCTGTTCAACCTGGACAGCATGAAGCAGATCAATGACACCCTGGGTTACGAGTACGGCAACCGCTGCATCCAGGCCATGGCCACGCGCATCGCCGAGCACCTGGGTCAGCAGGGCATGCTGGCGCGGGTCGGCGGCGATGAGTTCGGCGTGGTATTGATGGGATTGGAGCGCGAGGACGGCCTGCCGGGTTCCGTAAAGGCTCTCCTGGAAGACATCACCCAGCCCCTCGACATCGAGGGGCGCACCGTGTTCCTCACCGCCAGCCTTGGCGTCAGCGTCGGGCCCCTGGATGGCAGCGATGCGGATACGCTCTTCAAGCATGCCGACGTGGCCTTGCACCGGGCCAAGCAGCGCGGCCGCAACAGCTTCTTGTTCTTCGACGCGGCCATGAACGCGCCAGCGGCGCGGCGCGTGGCCTTACTGGGCGAGCTGCGTAATGCCATGGAGCGGGGCGAGTTCCAGGTCCATTACCAGCCGCAGTTCGAGGTGGCCGGCGGTGCCTTGAACGGCGCCGAGGCGCTGTTGCGCTGGACCAGTCCCGAGCAGGGCGAGGTGTCACCGGCCGAGTTCATCCCGCTGCTGGAGGAGACCGGCCTCATCCTGCCGGTGGGGGATTGGGTGCTGGACCGGGTGTGCCGTGACCTCAATGCGCTGCGCCAGGCCGGTGTCGCGCCGGTGCGGATCGCCGTCAACATCTCGGCGCGCCAGTTCATGCAACCGGAACTGGCGGAGCGCATCGAAGCCACCTTGAGACATCACGACATCGGCGCCGAGTCCATCACCCTCGAGATCACCGAGACCCTGCTGATGCGCGACCCCGCCGAGGCCGAGCGCATGCTGCAAAGGCTCAAGGACATCCACGTCAAGATCGCCCTGGACGACTTCGGCACTGGCTATTCTTCGCTCGCCTACCTGAAGCGCTTCCCGGTGGACGAGCTCAAGGTGGACAAGTCCTTCATCACCGGCGTGACCCAGTCTACGGCGGACGCAGCCATCACCGACACCGTGATCCGCTTGGCACATAACCTTGGGATGCAGGTGCTGGCGGAGGGCGTCGAGCACGAGGCCCAACGCGCGTTCCTGGAAGTGCATGGCTGCGACCGCATGCAGGGCTACCTCACCGGCCGGGCCATGGACGCAGACGCGTTCCGCCGCCGCCTCGAGAACGACCCCGGCCGGCACGCGCTGCCCGGCTTGTCCCGATTTGACCCGGGCGCCCCCGCCGCGCGCTAGGCCCCGTCGGGCCTAAGCTGTTAACATGCCTGTCATACGCCCGGTGGGCCCGCCCCATCGGCCCCAATCGCGCGCGCACCGCGAGGCGCCAGAGGGATAGGCAGCTGAAGTCAATGAAGAAAGCGCTGAAGATCACCGGCATCGTCCTGGGAATCCTCGTGCTCTTGGTCATCCTGCTCGCGGTGGCCCTGCCCTTCCTCATCAATCCCAACAGCTTCAAGGAAGAGATCGCCAAGCTGGTCAAGGACAAGACCGGCCGCGAACTCGTCATCCAGGGCGACATCAAGCTCTCGATCTTCCCCTGGCTCGGCATGCAGATCGGCCCCGCCGAACTGTCCAACGCCAAGGGTTTCAGCAGCGTGCCCTTTGCCTCCATCACCGAGACCGACGTGCACGTGAAGTTCTGGCCGCTGCTGCATCGGCAGGTGGAGGTGGGCGAGGTCAAGCTCGACGGCCTGAACCTGGACCTGGAGAAGGACGCGGACGGCCACGACAACTGGCAGGACATCAGCGATCACCTGGCGCATCCCACGGCCAAGACCGAAGGCGAGAGCGGCAGCAACATCGACCTCAGCGTCGCGGGCGTGGCGGTCACCGACAGCCAGGTGCGCTGGACCGATGCCCAGAAGCACCAGCAGTACACCATCAGCGACTTCAGTCTGAAGCTCGGTGCCTTCGTATCGGCCAAGCCTCTGTCGGTGGAATCCGGCTTCGACTTCACCGGCACCAACCCCGCGGTGCAGGGTCATGTGGACTTCAGCGGCACCGCCAGCGCCGACCTGGAACATCGCCTCTATACCGCCGATGACGCCAAGCTCGACATGCAGGCCCAGGGTGACGCGGTGCCGGGCGGGCAGGTGAAGGCCTCGCTGCACTGGCAGCATGTGGCCTACAACGCCGAGCAGAGCAGCATCGCCGTGAACGGCCTCACCGCCGGCGCCTATGGCGTGAACCTGCAGCTCGAAGCCCAGGGCAACAACATCGGCAAGGATGCAAACTTCACCGGCAGCGCCAAGCTGGCGCGCTTCTCGCCACGGGACCTCTTGAAGGCTCTCGGCCATCCGGACCTGGCCAACGCCCGCGACACCGGCGCCTTCAGCGCCGCCTTCGGCAGCTTCGGCTTCGTCGCCGGCTCGTCCTCGGCGGCCTTGAGCAACATGGACTTCACCCTCGACGACACGCACATGACTGGCAGCGCCGCGGTCAAGGACTTCAAGACCCGTGCCGCCACCTTCGACCTCGATGTGGACAAGCTGGATGCGGACCGCTACCTGCCGCCTCAGCAACTCGGTACGCCCGACAAGCCGCGTGAGGAGATAGACCTCGACAAGGTGGGCCTGCCGCTGCGCACCCTGCGCCTGCTGAACGTGCAGGGCCGCCTGCATGTAGGCAACTTCACGCTGCTGGACGCCAAGGTCTCGGACCTCAGTATGGGCGTCACCGCCCAGGACGGCTTGGTCGACATCAAACCCTTCAGCGCCACCGTCTATGGCGGCAGCGCCGACGGTGAGATCAGCATCGATGCCCGCGAAGCCAACGCCGATCAGCCCATCGTCAACGAGACCGTGACCCTGCACGGCGTGCAGATGGCGGGCCTGACCCAGGATCTGTTCAAGACTAGCAAGTTCTCCGGCACGGTGGATCTCACCGCTGCGGTGCGCGCCCAGGGCCGGGTGGTGGGCGAGATGCGCCGCACCCTGAACGGTCGCATCAGCTTCGAGGTGAAGGACGGCGCCCTGGACGGCGTGAACATCTGGGATGCCATCGCCCGCACCTATGCCCGCAACCAGGGTTTGAGTGCGCCGCCGCCGGCCCCGGCCCACACCGAGTTCAGCGATGCGCGCGGCAGCAGCATCATCAACCGCGGCATCATGGTGGATCGCGGCTTCAGCGCCACCTTGCAGTCCCTGGCACTCACCGGTGCCGGCAAGCTCGATCTCACGGACCTGACGCTGGACTACGGGCTCAGGGGCCGGATCACCGGCACGCCGCCCGCAGGCGCCGATGTGCGGGGCCTTAGGGGCTCGACCCTCACCCTGCACCTGACCGGCGCCCTGGGGAACATGCACGCGCAGCCGGAGTTCGGTGCCGCGTCCGCGCCGAAGTCAGCTGATGCAAGTCACGGTGGGGAATAGCCAAGGGTCCGAAGCGGGTCATACGGACGTATAGGTCCTGGTCGGGAGCCTTATGTCGCGTGCATTGATCTTAGGCTTGGGACTCGCTGGAATCGCCGCAGATGCCGGCGCCGCGGACTTCCGCAGCCTGGACGTGTCGCGCCAGGGCGATAGTTACCAGGTGCAGGCAGTGGTGTACCTCGCGGCGCCGCCGCAGGCCGTCTATGCCGTGCTCACGGATTACGATCACTTCACCCGCATCACCGCGAGCGTGGTGGAGAGCCGTAAGTTACAGCAATTGGACCCGGCCACGGCCTTGGTCTACACCGACACGCGGGTCTGCGTGTTGTTCTACTGCCGGCACCTGAAAGAGATGCAGCGCATCGCCGCGACGCCGCCCGCTGATATCACCTCCCAGGTATTGGCCGAGAAGAGCGACAATGTGAAGTCCGGCAGCGCGCTGCTGCATATGGAAGCGGAAGGCGAGGGCACCCTGCTGCACTGGCAGCTGAGCCTCGAACCCGGCTTCTGGGTGCCGCCCCTGATCGGCCCGCCGCTCCTGGAGCGCAGCCTCAAGTCTGAGGGGCGCCGCTCCGCGACCGGCGTGGAGAAACTGGCCCGGGAACGGGCTCATCTGCCGCCTCTGGACAGCACGGAGAACCATGGCAAGAACGAAGACCCCGGCAAAGGCGGCGCGAACGGCGGCTGAGAGGCCCTTCGCCGCGCGTCTGCTCGCCTGGGCTGCACATCACGGCCGTCACGATCTCCCCTGGCAGAAGCGCCGCACACCGTATCGGGTGTGGGTCTCGGAGATCATGCTGCAGCAGACCCAGGTCTCGACCGTGATCCCGTATTACACGTGCTTCCTCGCGCGCTTCCCGGATGTGAAGAGCCTCGCCGATGCGCCCCAGGATGACGTGCTGCATCTCTGGACCGGTCTGGGCTATTACGCCCGGGCCCGTAACCTGCAGAAGGCCGCGCAACAGATCCGCGATGCGCACAGTGGCCGCTTCCCGCGGGATTTGGAATCGGTGCAGGCGCTGCCCGGCATCGGCCGTTCCACTGCCGGCGCGATCCTGGCCCTCGCCATCGGCGAGCGGCATCCCATCCTGGACGGCAACGTGAAACGGGTGTTGGCGCGTCATGGCGCCATCCCAGGCTGGCCCGGCGATAAGCGCGTGGAAGCCAAGCTCTGGACACTAGCGGAAGCGTTCACGCCCAAGAAGCATGTCGCCGAGTACACCCAAGCCATCATGGATCTGGGCGCCACGGTATGCACCCGTAGCGCGCCGCGCTGCGCGGAGTGCCCGGTGGCTGCTGACTGCAAGGCGCGCCTGAGCGGCAAGCAGGCGCGCTTCCCGGCGCCGCGACCCAAGAAGGTACTGCCGGTGCGCCGCACCTGCATGCTGATACTCATATCGGATGGTGCGGTGCTCCTGGAGAAGCGCCCGCCGACGGGAATCTGGGGCGGCCTGTGGGGTTTCCCGGAGCTCGCGGTGGATTCGGACGTGGACGGCTGGTGTCGCGCCCGCTTCGGCGCCATACCTAAGCGCACTGAAGTGCGGCCGGTACTGCGTCATACCTTCAGCCACTTCCACCTGGACATCGAACCCCTGGAATTGAACTTGCCTGCCACAGCGGCAGTGCAAGAAGGGGTTGCCAGCCGCTGGCAACCCCTGGGCAAAGCGCCCAAGCTGGGGCTCGCAGCGCCGGTGAAACGCCTGTTGGATTCCCTGACCCCTTGAACGGAGATGCTTAAGATGATGCGGATGGTGCAATGCGCCTTGTTGAAGCAGGAACTGCCGGGATTGCCCAGGCCGACTTATCCCGGGCCACTGGGCCAGCGCATCTTTGAACAGGTCTCCCAACAGGCCTGGCAGCAGTGGCTGGGGCATCAGACCATGCTCATCAACGAGTATCGGCTCTCGGTCATCGAACCGAAGGCGCGGAAGTTCCTGGAAGCGGAGATGGAGAAGTTCTTCTTTGGCGGAGAGCTGGCGAAACCGGAAGGTTACGTCCCACCGGAATGACCTAAGTCTTGTCTTCCGCTGATGTCAGATAGGCGATGCAGAAGTAACGCCGGTCGTCAGTCCACTGTTGTTCCACCTTAAGCCCGGCACGGGCCGCCAAGGTCGCAAAGCCTTCCGGCGTGTGCTTGTAGGAACGCTCGCTCAGGATGTACTCGCCGGGCTTGAACTCGAAGCGCGAGCCCGATACCCGCACCGTCTGGCGCGTGGTGCTGACCAGGTGCATCTCGATGCAGCCTTCTTTCTCGTTGAACACCGCCCGGTGGTGGAAACGGTTGAGGTCGAAGTCCGCATCCAATTCACGATTGATGCGAACCAGCAGGTTCAGGTTGAACACGGCGGTCACGCCCGCCGCGTCGTCGTAGGCACGTTCCAGGAGAGCTTTGTCTTTCCGAAGATCGATGCCCACCAGCAAAGCCCCGCCCACGCCCGCCAGCCGGCGCATGTGGCGCAGCAGGGCGATGGCTTGAGCCGGCGGGAAGTTGCCGAGAGTCGAACCGGGGAAATACACCGCAGTACGAGCTGCTGCCCGGGCCGGGGTCGGCACCTCGAAGGGCTGGTTGAAGTCGGCGCAGACCGGTAGCACTTCCAGCAGCGGGTATTGCCGGTTCAGGCGATCCGCGGCATTGATCAGGTGCTCGCGGGAGATGTCCACCGGCACGTAGGCTACCGGCTCCGTGAGGTGTTCCAACAGGAGGCGCGTCTTCACGCTGCTGCCACTGCCCGGTTCCACCAGCATCAGGCGTTCGCCCAGGGCCGCCGCCATGGCGCCCAGGTGGGTCTCCATGATGCCGAGCTCGGTGCGGGTCAGGTAATACTCCGGCAGCTCGCAGATGGCGTCGAAGAGCAGCGAACCCTTGGCGTCATAGAAGAACTTGCAGGGTAGGGTCTTCTGCGGCTCGCTTAAAGACGCCAGCACCTCGCTGCGCATCTCGTCCGCCTGCGGGTGATAGTCACGGAGGATGACCGACAGGATCTCGGAGGTCTGCATCATGCGTCCTTGGCGAGCCGTAAGCCGGCGAACTGCCAGCGCTGCTGCGGATAGAAGAAGTTGCGATAACTCGCGCGGATGTGGTCTGCAGGCGTCACGCAGGCGCCGCCCCGCAACACCATCTGGTTGATCATGAACTTGCCGTTGTACTCGCCCAGGGAACCGCCCAAGGGCGTGAAGCCCGGATAAGGACTGTAGGCGCTGCCGGTCCATTCCCACACGTCGCCGAACATCTGCAGGTCGCCTTCAGCAGCCGGAGCTGGTTGCACCAGGCCCGCGTCCAGGAAGTTGCCCGCAAGCGTCTGCGTCACCGCCAAGCTTTCCCATTCCGCTTCCGTGGGCAGGCGTGCACCGGCCCAGCGGGCGAAGGCGTCCGCTTCGTACCAGCTCACGTGGCAGACCGGCGCACCGGGAGCAATTTCCCGCCAGCCAGCCAAGCTGAATTCAGTCTCCAAGTCTTCATCCCAATAGAGGGGGCCGTGCCAGCCTTCGCGCTGCGCCGTGGCCCAGCCGTCGGACATCCAGAATATCGGGTTCCGATAACCGCCGTCGCGTACGAAGTCACGGAATTCGGCATTGCTCACGGACCGGTCCGCCAGCTCATGGGCGGGCACCAGTGTCGGATGCCGCGGCGTCTCGTTGTCGAAAGCGAAACCTGTGCCCGTGTGGCCGATGGATACCTGACCCGCGGGACGCGAGACATATTTCAAGGGCGCCGCTGATGAAGTGCTGACCCGCGGTAAGGGTCGCCAAGCGGGTTTGAGCGGATTCAGGGAGAAGAGATGCTTGATGTCCATGAGCAGCAACTCTTGATGCTGTTGCTCGTGGTTGAGTCCGAGGGTGAGGAGTGCGCTGATCCCGGGTTCATCACCGCGGTCGCGGAGCAGAGACTGCATGTGCTGGTCCACGTGCGCCCGATAGGCCAGCACTTCCGCCACCGTGGGCCGGGACATGAGCCCGCGCAGCGCGCGCGGGTTCATCTCGCCCACGCCGTTATAGTAGGAGTTGAAGAGGTAGGCGAAGTCCGGATGGAAGAGCCGATAGTCCCGCTGCTCGGTGGCCAGCAGGAAGGTCTCGAAGAACCAGGTGGTATGGGCGAGGTGCCATTTGGCGGGGCTGGCATCGGCCATGCTCTGCAGGCCCATGTCTTCCGGGCCCAGGCTCTGGCACAAGTCTGCCGTCAGCGCTCGCACCGCGGTGTAGCGTGCTTCCGGTGCCGCACCTGCGGGGGTTGCGGCCGAGTGGCGAAGCTGGGTGTTCATGGACTCTTAACGGGCAGGGTAGAGGCGGCGGGCGCTCAAGTCAAAATGGACACAAAGCCCTTGACCGGGCAGGCTTTCGACGGTCTAATAGCCGCCCTTCGCCGGGAATTTACGCGATTCCTGCCTGAAAATCGGCCATATTGAAGCCGACGGCGAAAGAGTCAGAAAGCAGACAGATGGCCAGGTAGCTCAGTTGGTAGAGCAGCGGACTGAAAATCCGCGTGTCGGTGGTTCAATTCCACCTCTGGCCACCACTTTCTAGTTCAGCAGCTAACCATTTTTAGGCTTCTTTACGCCGTCAAAAGATTGACGGTGGAATTGAACCACATCAATTGGCGCAGACTTGATTCAGCCTTCGCGTTTTTGCCCGTGACCGCCGAACTCCAGGCGCAGGGCCGAGAGCAGCCGGTTGGCGAATCCGCCCTCCCCTCGGGAACTGAAACGCGAGTAGAGCGCGGCGCTCAACACCGGAACCGGTGTGCCGGTGTCGATGGCGGCCTGCAGGGTCCAGCGGCCCTCGCCCGAATCCGCAACCTCTGTCCCGAAGTCTGTCAGCTCCGGGTCCGCCTGCAGCGCGTGGGCGCTGAGATCCAGCAGCCAGGAGCGCACCACGCTGCCCCGGCGCCAGAGCTCGGCGATCGCTTCCAATTTGAAGTCGTACTGATAGTGATCGGCACCCGTGAGCGGCGCGGTCTCCGCATCCTGGGCGCGGGTCTGCTTGCCGCTGGAGGCGTGCTGCAGCACGTCGAAGCCCTCGGCATAGGCCTGCATCATCCCGTACTCGATGCCGTTGTGGACCATCTTCACGAAGTGGCCCGCGCCCGCCGGGCCGCAGTGCAGGTAACCTCGTTCGGCGCTGTCGGGTTCGCCGCTGCGATTGGGAGTACGTACCGCGGCTTTCGCTCCGGGCGCCAGCGCCTCGAAGATGGGGGTGAGATGCCTGACCGCATCTGTCTCTCCGCCGATCATCAGGCAATAGCCTTCCGTGAGTCCCCAGACTCCGCCGCTGGTGCCCACATCCACGAAGTGCAGGCTGCGGGACCGCAGGCTTTCGGCACGGCGGCGGGACTCCTTGTAATGGGAGTTACCACCATCCACCACTGTGTCACCGGGCTCGAGTAATCCGCTCAGTTCCGAAAGACTGCGCTCCACTACGGCGGCGGGTAGCATCAGCCACAGCACCCGGGGCGCTGGTAGCTTCTGCACCAGTTCCTGCAGGCCTGTAACGGACTCTGCGCCGACTTCTTGCAGCATGCATACTGCTGCCGGATCCGCGTCGTAGACGACGCAATGGTGGCCTGAAGCGAGCAGGCGACGCGTCATGTTAGCGCCCATGCGGCCGAGGCCGATCATCCCCACGTGCATCTTCGTCTCCTCCATACGAAACTGCCCGGCTTGTGGCCGGGCAGTAGTGTCCAAAAATGCAGCCGGCGGTCACGAGCACCGCCGGCCGGCTCGGGGATCAGAGCTTGAAGCCGA
>DASYCJ010000100.1:0-4847 GCA_036500225.1 Gammaproteobacteria bacterium | reverse complement strand
GCCAGACCTAGAGAGCGAGGACAACCTGGAATGGATGGGCCGCTTCATGGGCCGCATCCATGCGGTGGGCCGCACCAAGCCCTTCCATCACCGCCACGTCATCGGCCTGGATACTTACGGGCGCACTCCGCGGGAGTGGCTGTTGGCGAGTCCCTTCATCCCGGACAACCTGAAACCCCGTTACAAGGAAGTCACGGACCTGCTGCTGGCGGGCATCGCCCGTTGTTACGAGCGGGCCGGTGAACTGGATCCTCTGCGTCTGCACGGAGACTGCCACCCAGGCAACGTGCTCTGGACCGACGACGGCCCTCACTTCGTGGACTTCGATGATTCCGGCTCAGGCCCCGCGGTGCAGGACCTGTGGATGCTGCTCTCAGGCGAGCGCCATGAGCAGCAGATCCAGCTCGCGGCAGTGCTGGAAGGCTATAACCAGTTCGCCGACTTCAACCCCTCCGAACTCTGGCTGGTGGAACCCCTGCGCACCCTGCGCATGATGCATTACGCCTGCTGGATCGCCCGCCGCTGGGATGACCCGGCTTTCCCGAGGGCCTTCCCCTGGTTCGATGGGCCACGCTATTGGGAAGAGCATCTACAGGCTCTCCGCGAGCAGGTGCCGCTACTCGATGAACCGCCGCTGGAGGTCGATGGCGGTGGCAACCGCTGAAAGCAAGAGTCGTCACATGTCCAGAGCCTTGGGGATATCGCTGCTCGCATTCCTGTTCGGCCTCGCCCAAGCCGCGGCTGCGGCACCGGTGCGCGTCGAATCCGGCCTGGTGGATGGGAGCGAGCATTACGGCGTGATGGTCTATAAAGGCATCCCCTTCGCCGCGCCGCCTGTCGGCGACTTGCGCTGGCGCGACCCCCAGCCGGTGACGCCCTGGTCCGGTGTCCGCCAGGCAGATCATTTCTCGCCGGAGTGCATGCAGACCGGGTCCTATCCGCCGGATGCCCCGCCGGAGTCCATGAGCGAGGACTGCCTGTATCTCAACCTCTGGCGGCCCGCGGCGACCTATGCCGCGCCCTTGCCGGTGATGGTCTGGATCTATGGCGGGGCCGTGGACAATGGTTCCAGCGCCATACCGCTCTACGCGGGCGATGTGCTGGCGAAATACGGCGTGATCGTGGTCAGCTTCAACTACCGGCTCGGAGTGTTCGGCTTCCTGGCCCATCCGGAGCTCAGCCGCGAATCGCCCCATCACAGCTCCGGCGACTACGGCCTGCTGGATCAGATCGCGGCCTTGAAATGGGTGCAGCGCAACATCGCTGCCTTCGGTGGCGATCCTGGCCAAGTCACGGTATTCGGTCAGTCTTCCGGATCCATCTCCCTCAGCGCACTCACCGCCTCGCCTCTCGCGCGCGGTCTCTTCCAGCGCGCCATCGGCGAGAGCGGCGGCCTCTTCGAGCCCATGGGACTTGAGCCGGAATTGTTGCTCCCCGGCGCCGAGCAACAGGGCCTGCGCTTCGCCACCCGTGCCGGTGCCGCTTCGCTGCAAGCCCTGCGTGCCAAGCCCGCCGCCGAATTGGAGAAAGTGGATTTCGGACCGGCCTTGATCGAAGATGGTTATGCGATCCCCCGAGCGCCATACGATATATACCGGGAAGGCCGTGAGAACCCCGTCTCGATCCTCATCGGCTCCAATGCGGACGAAGGCCGGATTTTCTTCGGTGGCATGCATGTCACCGCCGCCAACTACGCGGAAGAGCTGGGGACGCAATTTCCGCCCCTGCTGGTGAAGCTGCTCGCGCCCGCGTCGGGCAGCACGAACCTGCAAGCCCAGGCGGCGGCGGCCCAGTTCAACACCGACATGCGCTTCCGCTGGGACATGTGGACTTGGGCGAACCTGGTCTCCAGCCGGCCCGACCGCAAGGTATTCCTCTATCAGTTCGACCGGGTCCCGCCCTACCCTGCGGGCAGCCGCTACGCCGGTCTTGGCGCCACCCATGGCATGGAGATGCCTTACGTCTTCGGGCATCTGGATCCGCAGGCGGCGTCCTGGACCGACACGGACCAGCGGCTGAGCGGCGTGATGGCGGCCTATTGGACCAACTTCGCCAAGAGCGGCGATCCGAACGGCGTGGGGTTGCCGGCCTGGCCCCGGTATTCCGGCGCGGAACACAAGCTCATCCATCTGAATTCAGATATCAGCACCGGAACGGTGCAAGACCAGGCGACCCTGAGGAAGATCGGCCGCCTGTATGCGATGGCGCGGTTCGTGATGGTGCATACCTATCTGGTCATCGCCCTCACGATCCTGCTGCTGGTATTGATCCTGGCTGGCTTGGTGCTGCTGGTCCGGCGGTCGCTGCGGCGCCGAAAGATAAGTTGAACCTCACGGTTGGCAAACCGTCATGCGAGGCGGATAAAATAAAGACATCTTCCACGACGCTCAGCCCAATGATCCGTCCTGCCATAGAACGTGACATCGATACCCTCTTGCCGATAGAGCTTCGCTGCTTCCATCACGACCGCCTCACGCGCCTGGACTTCCATCGCGCCCTGGCCGCCAAGAGCGCCATCCTGCTGGTGGCGGAAGAAGGCGGCGCGGTGCTGGGCTATACCCTGCTGAGAGTGCGCGGCCGGCAGGCACACCTAGAATCCCTGGCGGTGGATCCGCCGGCACGGCGGCTGGGCTTGGGCCGGATGCTCCTCAAGGCCGCCGAACAGGCGGTGCTGGAGCGCGGCGCCCTGCACATGCGCCTGGAGATCCGCGAAGACAACCCCGCCGCCTTCGCCCTATACGAGTCGCTGGGCTATCGGCAGCACGGCACCTGGCTCGAATACTACGAAGATGAGAGCGACGCCCGGCGCCTGCGTAAGGCCCTGGGGCCCGAGGACTCCGAGGATGCCCTGGGCATCTGATAGGTCAAATCCCGGGGGGAAAAGCCTCGGTTTTAAGATACGATGACAGCCTGTTTTCCGGGGCCGACTCCATGCTGAAGCGCTTCACCGACAAATTCTCCCAAGAGGTCTGGCAACAAGACGTCTACTCCATGAGCCGCAGCAAGCGGGTCATGGTGTTCTGGGTACGCATGTTCCAGGTGCTCATCGAGGAGATCCTCACCGGCGACCTGCGCCTGCGCGCCATGGGCCTAGTGTATGTCTCCATCCTCTCCCTGGTGCCATTGCTGGCCTTCGCCTTCGCGGTGCTGAAAGGCTTCGGCGTGCAGAATCGCCTGCAGCCCATCCTGGTGAACATGTTCAACCCGCTGGGCGACAAGGGCCCGGCCATCGCCGCCAAGGTCATCGACTTCGTCAACAACGTGAAGGCCGGGGTGCTGGGCACCTTAGGTCTCGTGATGTTGCTCTATACCGTGGTCACCCTGGTGCGGAAGGTGGAAGCGTCCTTCAACCATGTGTGGCGCGTGCGTGAGCCGCGCAACCTGATAGCGGGTTTCGGTCACTACCTCTCGGTCATCATGATCGGCCCCCTGCTGTTCGTGACCGCACTGGGCCTCACCGCCACCGTGAGCAGCCAGACCGCCGTGCAACACATCATCGATTGGGCGCCCATCGGCGTGCTGGTGGTGGCCGGCGCCAAGATCCTGCCCTATGTGTTCGTGATCGCTGCCTTCACGTTCATCTACCTGTTCGTGCCCAATACCCACGTGCAGTTCCGCTCCGCCCTCACTGGCGGCGCCCTGGCGGGCGTGAGCTGGGAACTGGCGGGCTGGGTGTTCACGGAACTCACGGAGCGCTCCACGCGCTTGACGGCCATATACTCCGGCTTCGCCATCGTGGTCATGTTCATGATCTGGCTCTATACCAGCTGGATCATCGTGCTAGCGGGCGCTCAGGTGGCCTTCTACGTGCAGAACCCCGAGCTGGTGCGTCACGGCCTGAAGCACAACGAGTTCGGCGGCCGCACCCTGGAACGGGTGGCCTTGAGCATCATGTATCTCATCGGCCGTGCCTACGAAGAGAAGCACACACCCTGGTCACGCGAGCAGCTGGCCCGGCGGCTGCACCTGCCCACGGACATCATCCTGACGGTGCTGGACCGCCTGCAGCAGCGCGGCCTGATCGTGGTGGTGAAAGACAAGATCCGGCGCTACATGCCCGCCTATGACATGGACAAGATGCCCCTGCGGGAAGTCATCATGGCCGTGCGCCGCAACCCGGTTAAGACCGGCGACCCGGACCGGCACATCAAGCCCATCCCCCAGGCGGAAGAGATGATGCAGAAGCTGGACCAGAAGGCTAATGAAGCTTTGGGCCAGATCACCCTGAAGGAATACGTGAATCAGGGCGAGGCTCAAGAATTGGAAACGAAGACCGTATTGCTCGCCCGTCAAAGCAAGAAGCACTAAGGCGCTGTATCCCGCCATGAAGTCCAAGACCCCGATCGATTCATCTCACCGGGAAGAGATGCAGGAGAACCTGAGTTCCCACATCTTCACCGTGTCCGCGGGCCTGGTCGGCGTCTGCATCACGGTCTTGAGCCTGTTCCGCGTCATCTTCCGCCTGAGCAAGGCCCATGAGCTATCCGATGGCCTCATCGCCCTGGATGCACTGGGCTTCCTGATCGCTTGTGTATTCGCTTATCTCAGCCTGAGAGCCAAGAACAAGGAAAGCCGGCGGAAATTCCAGCTCATCGCGGATTGGGCGTTCCTGGCTTCGTTGACGTTTATGGTCGTAGTCGCAGGCCTGATCGGCTACGAGTTCATCTAAAACGGATCTTTTGTTCCCATACGGCGTTAAAAGCGGCTCTTCGGCGTCCTCACGTACACTAAGAGTATCTCCGGGCCTCGACCATTTTTGCCTTGTCTGGAAACAAAATCTCGCGTTTTAGTAAAGCCATCACTTTGGCTATTCGGACATAATCTTCGAATAAAGCTGGTTTATGAAG
>DASYCJ010000099.1:0-25298 GCA_036500225.1 Gammaproteobacteria bacterium | reverse complement strand
AACCCATCCCACCCGGATTTCCCCAAGGTGAGAGTGGTTAGAAGCGAGCCGCATACGTTTGACCCGCGGTTATATCCGGTCCCGACGAGGAACAAGAAAAAGGCGAAACGGGCTTAGGAGTCCATAGGCCGGCGATACCACGGCGTATCACTATCGGCGAACCTTCAACTGCGCATCACATCTAAATGGCGACCAGCGTGGTGCACCACGACCACGCGGTGCTGGGCGTCGTACTCGAAATGGATCCGCAGGCAGGCTTCCGGCTTCCGGCTCGACGAAGGTGTTTGTCAATGTTCACCACTGCGGCTATGCAGCGCCTAAGTTACGAGGCGTCGCGGTTAAGTTGTTGAAAAACAGATTAAACTTAAGGTGCGAATTCCAAATAGCTCGTAACTCCTTGAGTTCAATGGACTCGGCTTTGCATACTTAATTCCAAGGACCCAGAGCTTATGACAAACGCCCATCTCTGATTCTGCCAGCCAGTTAACGTCGTCACATGTCGTCTCTGGGCCATAGTAGGGCTCAAGGAGGCGACATGTTCCATCACGCCATCTCAGATTTCTTCGACCCGGCCAATCCGCTGGGGGCGGTGACTTATGCGATCGTATTCTTCTTCCTGGCGATCTTCGCCGGGCGGGGAGTGCGGGTACTGGCGCGTCATGGCGAGAGCCATCTCTCGGACCTCACGGCCTTGCGCTTCGTCACCCAGCTGCTGCGGGTGTTGATCTACCTCTTGGCCTTCATCGTCTATACGCGCCTGATCCCGGCCCTGCATGAACTGGGGACCACGCTTCTCACGGGCGTGAGTGTCATGGGTGTGGTGATCGGCATCGCCGCCCAGAGCACCCTCTCTAACCTGGTAGCGGGCTTCTCGCTGGTCATGTATCGGCCCTTTCACGTGGGTGATGAGGTGCAGCTCACCACCCCTAAAGGTCTCACCACCGGCACCGTGAAGAGCCTGTCCCTGGGTTACACCATCCTGCATGACAACAAGGATGACCAGGAGATCGTGGTGCCCAACAGCGTCATGAGCAGTAACGTAGTGATCCTCACCAAGACCCGCAGTTCCAAACAATCCGGCTCCGGGATCATCCAGGCGGTGGGGCAGGACCAGGCCCAGCCCCGTTAGGGCGGATCTCAGCGCAGGCCGGCGATGCGGACCCTGGGCCTGGGCTCCGCAGCGGGCTTGGTCGCAGACGGACGCCTGGACCAGGCCAATAGCACAGCGGTCCACGAAATCTGTCTGAGTGTCGGGGTGTTCATGTCTTATCTCCGGAAGCGGTCTCATGTCCGTGGGATACGGACGGATGTTGGTCTGCCTGCACCAAGGGGCGGTAATGGCTGAAGTAACTCACCACGCTCCGCCAGATGGGTAGGAAGAAGTTGGGGTCCAGGTCGTGCATGGCAGACTCCAGTCCGTGTAACCAGTGAAATCTCTTTAAGAGGTTACAAGCCTAGACCGGGTGGCGTAACCTGTCAAGTCTGCTATGCTGGTTACATGCAAAAAGCCATATCCCCCTTACAGACCAGCCCGAAATACGACCTGGCGACCTATGCTTGGGTCGGAGGCCATGTGGCCCTGGATTTCGCCAATACCCTGAGCGGGACCACGACCGACCATCCCAGCAGCCATCTGCACGGCTACCACGATCTGCTGGACTGGGCAGAGCGGGCTGATCTCATCGGCCCTGTCGGCCGCAAGAACCTCTCGGCTGGAAGCGCCCAGGCCCAGGCTGCAGCTTTCAAGGAATCTCAGCTCCTGAACCGGACCCTGGGGACCCTGTTCCGGGCCGCGGCGCGGCACGAGGCGCTGCCCCAGGAGTCCCTGGATCATCTGAACAACCTGGTGCAGAAGACCGCCGCCTGGCGGCGTATCTCTGCCTGCGATGACGAGGGCCGCAAGGTGAGCTGTGGTTGGGACTTCCAGGGTGCGCCGCCGGTAGCGGTACTCGGACCCATCGTATGGCGCGCCGTGGAACTGCTGGAGTACCGCCCGCTGGGTCGGGTGAAGGAATGTGGCGCCGATGATTGCGGCTGGCTGTTCCTGGACACCTCCAAGAACGGCTCACGGCAATGGTGCTCGATGCAGACCTGCGGCAACGTCTCCAAGGTGCGCCGCTTCCGTGACCGGCAGAAGGGCGGCTGAGTCGAATCCCGGCGGGCTTGACTATAGTAAACTTGTTTACTAATATCTCTCTCAGGCAATCTGGTGGAGATGATCTCATGTGGCAGAAGACCCATAGCATGAGTTTCGCGGACGTGCGGCCCGAGCAGGTCTGGAGGGTCTGGTCGGACGTGAACCAGTGGCATGCCTGGCAGCCCGACATCGAGTATGCACGCCTGGAAGGGGCCTTCGAGGCGGGGCAGGTGTTCAAGTTCCGCCCTAAGGGCGGGGCTGAGCTCGGCATCGAACTGACTGAAGTGCGACCCCTGGCGGGTTATGCGGACCTCACACGCTTTCCCGGCGCCAGGATGCTGGACGCCCACGAGATCGTGGACCATGGCGACCGCATCGAGATAAAGAATACCCTCACCGTGACCGGGCCACTTGGGTTCCTGTGGCGCAAGTTGGTGGCAGAGGATGTGGCTGCCAGCATTGAGGTTCAGACCATGAGCATGATCCAGCAGGCTCGACGTGTCTGAGTCGCCTTTCCGTCACGCCAAGGCCGACGACAGCCCCGGTTTCCTGCTCTGGAAGCTCACGGCCCTGTGGCAGCAGAAGCTGGCCGAGGTATTGGACGCTCACGGCATCACCCAGACCCAGTACGCGATACTCGCGTCGTTGCGCTGGTTCGAGGAGCAGGGGGAGCCGCCCACCCAGGCGCACTTGGCCGAGCACACCCGCATCGACAAGATGACCCTGTCCAAGGCTCTACGCCGCTTGGAAGCTCAAAGGCTGGTGAAGCGTAGCCCCTCGAAGCAGGACAGCCGTGCCATAGAAGTGGCTTTCACGGCCAAGGGCCGCAAGCTCATCCCTCAGGCGGTGATGGGTATCGAGAACGCGGATGCGGAGTTCTTCGGCCGCTTGGATGTGCGGGACCTGGCGACTTACCAGGCCCTCACGGCAGCGCTGATCACAGGGAATTCTAAAGGCGATTGATGTCCTTGTTCTCCAGATGGCGTAGGGGTGCGCCATCCTGGGCGGCATTGATCATCGCCTTACCCATCTGTTCCGTGCTGGTGAGGCTGTTCGGTGCGAGCCAGGACATGAGGCCCAGGAGTGGCCTGAAGGCCGCGTAGAAGCCCCGATATAGCGCGGTCTTGGAGCGGACGCCATGCAGCGGCCGGATGATGCCGGGTCGGAACATGAAGGCTGCTTTGAAGGGCAGCGCCAAGAGCGCATTCTCCGTGGCGCCCTTCACCCGTGCCCACATCACGCGGCCTTTCTCGCTGCTGTCGGTGCCCTGGCCTGAGACGTAGACGAAAGTCATCTTCGGGTTGAGCTTCACTAACTCATTGGCAGCGGCCAGGGTCAGGTCGTAGGTGATGCGACGATAGTCCGCCTCGCTTACGCCGGCGGAGGATATCCCTAAGCAGAAGAAGCAGGCGTCGTAGCCCTTGAGTTCAGACTTCACCGATTCGTACTGGAACAGGTCCGGCAGCACCAGCTCCTTGAGCTTCGGGTCACGCTTGTTGGTACCGGTGCGCCCCACCGCCAGCACTCGCTCCACCCGTGGTTCCTGCAGGCATTCCCGCAATACGCCCTGGCCTACCATGCCGGTGGCGCCGAACAAGATGACTTTCATGAGAGAGCAGCCTAGCCTTGGTGACACAGTATAGGCAGGGACTTCCTATGGCCGTGCATATCAAACGCATATACGACAAACCCGAGAAGACGGATGGCTGCCGCATCCTGGTGGATCGACTCTGGCCCCGTGGCCTGAGCAAGCAGAAAGCCAAAGTGGATCATTGGCTGCGGGACGTCGCTCCCAGCACCCGCTTACGCAAATGGTATGGCCATGATCCGGAACGTTGGACCGAGTTCCAGCGCCGCTATCGCGCGGAGTTGAAGACGGAGAAGGATGCAGTGAAGAAACTGAAGGCGCTGCTCAAGCAACACAAGGCCGCGACCTTACTGTTCTCGTCCAAGGTAGAGAAGCTCAACAACGCTGTGGCGCTGAAGGCCTATCTACGTAAGTGAAGATTCAGACTTCGACTTTCACGCCACGCCAAAACGCGTAATAGCCGCGGATGTCATCGGCGGCGGCTTTCGGGTCCGGGTAGTACCAGGCACCGCCGTCGCTGACCTTGCCGTCCACCACCACATCCTTGTAGCTGGCAGTGCCCTTCCAGGGGCAGACCGTGTGGCGGTCGCTGTCCTTGAAGAACTCGGACTTCAGAGCCGAGGGCGGGAAGTAGTGGTTGTTCTCCACCACCAGGGTCTTGTCGCTCTCCGCCACCACCTTGCCGTTCCAGATCGCCTTCATCTTGGGATGCCTCGTATGTTCCTGCGCTTATCCTAGTCCCGGCGGGATAGGTCGCATATATTTCCTCTAAATCATATACTTAGGGAGCCGCAGAGCGACGATTCCGCAATACGGCCCAGGCTGCACATGTGTATCGCGTCGTGTGCGCGACGGTTCCGGTTGCATAACGGCGGCGGATGGTTTAACAAATAGCGCGGGATTCCATGCATATAAAACGTACTTGGAGAAAGACCATGAGACAGGGTTTGGTGCTGGCCTTATTGGGGACACTGATGCTGGCGGCCGGCTGCTCCGGCGGCGGTTCGACCTACACCCTGCGCGGTACGCCTACGCCGCGTTCCGGTACCGACACCGGTAACTTCATCATCCAAGGCAAGGAATGCAAGTACGTGACCATGGTCGGCTTCTATGCCGCCGACGCCCCGGTCACGAGCTACCCCTGCAAGGTGCTGCAGGACGACGATAACTCGCTCGGCGATCCGCATGCGCACATGACCATCACCGTCACCGCGCCCAAGGGTGAGCAGACCGTCAAGATCGACGGCACCCCGGCCGGCATGACCGCGACCCAGGCGCCGGACCTCGGCAACAACTATCCGTTCCCGCCGGTCTGGGCGGTGGCGCCCCCGGCCCTGACCATGATGCTCGTTAACAACGATGGCAGCGCCACCAAGGTGGTGATCAAGATCTCGGGCGTGGAATGCGCCATGACCATCAACGGTTCAGCTCAGAACTGCGGCCTGTCCTACTGGTCCGACGGCTCCTTCGCCGTCTGGGTGCCGGGCCTCATGGTGGACCCGGCCTATGCGAGCTACCTCTTGAACCTGAGCTTCGGCAAGACTTCTCCTGGTCAGTGGTCCCTGGCGCGCCCGCCGACGGGCTTCCCGGCCACCTACGGCGAAGTGGCTGCCAAGTAAATTAGACTAAGCAGTTGAGACGAAGACGGCGCCGAGAGGCGCCGTCTTCTTTTAGGATGAGATGAAGCTTACGCTCTCTTCAGATTCGCGGCTTGCGCGCGCTGTGACCGCAGGCCCGGCAGCGGTTTCCAGCGCATCTCTTCTGCGGTGAACAGCGGCGGGCGGCGGCGCAGCAATGACCAACTGTCGTCGCGGATGATCCGGCTTAAGTGTTCCATGTTGCGGCGCACCGCTTCCATGTACAGGCTCTGACCGCCGAAGTGTTTGGCGGCGAACTGGTGGGCGCCGCCGAAGGTGCCTTCGAGACGATCGAGACGTGTCTTGTCGAAGAAACCCGGGGTCTTCAGCAACAGGTCGCGGGGCGAGGAATACAGGACCACCACCCGGCCATCCGGGAACACGCGCCGGGCCATGCCGCCCATCACGAACTCTTCATAGAGGCGGTCCCGGGCCTTCTCCAGGTAGCAGCGGTCAGCCATCTGCGCCGTGAGGTCCGAGGTGCCGAGCAGGTGGCCGAGGCGGGTATAGCCCTCATCGCCCAGCTGGATCTTGTTGATGTCCCGCTCGTAGCCTGTGTACTGGACCATCTCGTCGGCGACCATGGCTTCACTGCCGACGCCGAGGCGTTTCAGGTAGTAGCTTAAGAAGTGGCCGCTGCGGGTCACGTGGGTCAGGGTATATTCGGCGCCGTGCTGGTGATGCCGGTCGCGGGTGCTGCGCAGGTAACCCACGTCGTGATACAGGGCGGTGACGATGCCTACCAGAGCGCGTTTGGCGCCGAGTCGTTTGGACGGACGCTGGCTGCGCTCGAAGCCATCCATGTGGCGCGCCAGGGCGAGCGTCACGTCCAGGCTATGCTGCATGTCGTGATAGGTGGTCTCGCAGCCATGGAAGCGCGGGTCTTCGCCGCGATACATGCGGCTGAAGTCGGCGAAGGCGGTGTGCAGGGGTTTCAGCGAGGCGCGCGGATAGAGGTCCGAGTAGATGGCCTGCACCGCGGCGGACACGGAGGCAGGATCACTGACCTGGACGCGGTTGGTGACGTCGTAATCGCTGCGCCTGGCGGCGAAGTCGGTTCGCATTGGCTTTTACCGGCAGCCCAAGATCCCCTTGGCACCGGCGGTTCCCCCATGTGGCTCGCTTCGGAGCATACGCAGAATTGTCATGTCATCCAAGCCGCTGATTATGTAACCAGCGGAAAATGCTACGTATGCAAAATGAGATCGGCGCCGGCCGCGCCGTTCAAGGCAGGTTGAGCTCTACCACCACCGGGGTGTGGTCCGAAGGCCGCTCCCAACTGCGGGGTTCCCGGTCGATCCAGGCGGCGCTGCAGCGCTCCGCCAGGGGCGCCGAGAGCAGGATGTGGTCGATGCGTAGCCCCTGGTTACGCTGGAAGCCGGCGCTCCGGTAATCCCACCAGCTGAAGTTGCCATCGCCGTCGTGCAGCAGACGGAAGCTGTCCTTGAGGCCGTGACCCAGGAGCCGTTGGAAGGCTTCCCGCTCTAGCCCGCTGGTGAGCACTGAACCCGCCCAGGCTGCCGGATCGTAGACGTCTCGGTCGTCCGGGGCGATGTTGAAGTCGCCAAGCAGCAGCAGGTTCGGATGTTCCTGGGCCAGCTGCTTCACCCATAGATCCAGCTGCGCGAGCCATTCAAGCTTGTAGCGGTACTTGTCCGTGGCCACCGCCTGGCCGTTGGGTACGTACAGGTCCAGCACGAACACGCCGTCCACCTTCGCGCCCAGCACGCGTCTCTGCGGATCGTCGAAGTCCGGGAGGGCTGTCACCACATCGTCCGCATCTTTCTTGGTGAGCAGGGCCATGCCGTTATAGGAGGGTTGGCCGGAGCAGATGGCTTGATAGCCGAGTCGATCGAATTCCAGAGCCGGAAACTCTGCGTCCACCATCTTGATCTCTTGCAAGGCCAAGACGTCCGGCTGTTGTGCTTCAAGCCAGGCGACAACATGCTCCATACGAGCTCGTAGTGAATTCACATTCCAGCTAGCTATCTTCAAGCCGCGAGTCCGTTGAGTCGCAAGAATGCATCCAGCGTCGGTTCACGGCCCCGGAACTCCACGAACAATTCCATGGCTTTGCGGCTGCCCCCTTGCTCCAGGATGGACTGCATGAAGCGCCGGCCGGTGGCGCGGTCGAAGATGCCTGCTTCCTCGAAGGCGCCGTAAGCATCCGCTGCCAACACCTCGGCCCAGAGATAGCTGTAGTAACCGGCCGCGTAGCCGCCTGAGAAGATGTGTGAGAAGCCGTGGGCGAAGCGGTTCCAGTTCGGCGGCTGCACCACTGCGACTTCCCGGCGTGTGGCTTCCAGGGTGCGTTGCACGAAGTCCGGCGCCACGGCCCCGGGTGTCATGTGCAACCGGAAGTCGAACAACGCGAACTCCAGTTGCCTGAGCAGGAACAGGGCACTGTGGAAGTGCCGGGCTCCCAGCATCTTCTGGTACAGATCCTCCGGCAGTTTGGCGCCGCTCTCGAAGTGACCGCTCACGAGATCGAGGCCTATCCGGGTCCAGGCGAAGTTCTCATGGAATTGGCTGGGCAGCTCTACCGCGTCCCAGGCCACGCCGTTGATGCCGCCCACGGAGGGGTAGTCCACCTGGGTCAGCAGGTGATGCAGGCAATGGCCGAGCTCATGGAACAGAGTCACCACATCATCATGGGTGAGCAGCGCATGCTTGTCCTTCAAGGGCGGCGGGAAGTTGCAGTTGAGGAAAGCCACCGGGGTCTGGAGTTTCCCGGCCAGGCGGCGTCTCCCCAAGGTCTCATCCATCCAGGCGCCGCCACGCTTGCCGGTGCGGGTGTAGAGATCGGTATAGAGATGCCCCCGCAGGGCGCCCGCTTCGTCATGCAGGGCGAAGAGTTTCACGTCCGGATGCCAGACTTCGGCACCTGGCACCTCGCTGAAAGCGAGGCCGTAGAGCTTCTGCATGGTCAGGAACAGCCCTTCGGTGACCCGCGGAGCCGGGAAGTAAGGGCGCAGCATCTCATCGGAGACGTGATAGCGCGCTTCTTTCAACTTCTCGCCGTAGTAAGTCATGTCCCAGGGTTCGAGTCTGGCGAGACCGTCCCGCTCCAAAGCGAACTCCGCGAGTTCCAGTAGTTCGTGCTGGGCCAGGGGCTTTACCCGCTGCACCAAGTCTTCCAGGAAACGCATCACGTCCGCCGGCGAAGCAGCCATCTTATCTGCCAGGGAATAGGCAGCGTAATTCTCGAAGCCGGTGAGGGCCGCTTCTTCCTGGCGCAGGGTGAGGACGCCCTGCATCACCTCAGTGTTGTCCCAGCGTCCAGCCATGGGCCCCTGGTCCGAGGCGCGGGTGGCGAAAGCTGCGTAGAGTTCCTGGCGCAGTTCCCGGTCATCTGCATGGGTCATGACCGCGGAATAGGATGGGTAGTCGAGGGTGAACACCCAACCCGAGAGCTTGCGGGATTCCGCTTCTTGGCGCGCCTGGGAGAGACCGTCTTCCGGGATTCCGGCGAGACCTGCCGCGTCTTCTATCTGCTTCACCCAGCCCTGGGTCGCGTCCAGCAGGTTCTCCTCGAAGCGCGCGTCCAGCTTGGAAAGTTCCTGGGAGACCTGTTTGAAACGTGCCTTCTTCTCCGGCGGTAGATCCACTCCGGCCAGACGGAAGTCCAGGAGCGCGTCGTCGATGAGTTTCTGTTGCGCCGGCGAGTAGCTCTTCCAAGCAGAGCTGTCCTTGAGTGCCTGATAACCCTGCTGCAGATGTCCGTTCTGACCGAGTTCGGTGCCGTATTCAGAGAGCTTGGGTAAACAGGCGTTGTAGACCTTGCGCAGTTCCGGGCTACTCATAGTGGCATTCAGATGCGCCACCGGCGCCCAGACCCGATGCAGCCGGTCTCCCAGAGTCTCCTGGGGTTCCACGAAGTCCTGCCAGTCGGGCGCCTTCAGGGAACTGAGCGCGGCCACGGCAGCACGGTTCTCGGCCAGCACTGCGTCCAGCGCAGGCTCCACGTGTTCAGGTTTAATGTGGGCGAAGGGTGGGAGTGAGTCCCATTCGAGTAGCGGGTTGCTCATGGACGGCCGTGTGCGCCTTGGAGACAGGGCAGGAATCTTAGCAGAAGGTGACGTCTGCCTCGGAATTTACCGCTAGACCGCACGTCCCGCGAGCACGGCGCAGATGCCCAGTGCCACGCACAGCAACAAGATGGCTGCCGCGCGCAGACGCAGGCCCTTGGCCAATATGTCTTCCGAGACGGTGGAGATCAGGAATTGCCTGCCGTCGGGTGGTGGGCCGAGCACATTCGTGCCCGGCGCGGCAGTCGGAGTTACTGTCGGGCTCGTATCCGCATGAGCCGTCCGGAAATATCCTCTGACCATGATCCGCTGATGCAGCTCGATGCGTTCCTCCACGAAGCGCAAGTCGTCGGCGATACCGCGGGTGCGGTGGCTATGCGCCACGGATCCGCCCGACAGGCTGCTGCCATACCAGATATCCCGGCTCTTGACCTGGACGTCGGCGCTATCGGGATCCACCAGGCACTGGCCGCTGCCATCCCGCAGCAGGAAGGGTCCTTTGCTGAAATGCTTGTTGAAAGCATCCCCACTCGCAGCCACAGGCTCGCCACCGACGCCGCCCACCAGGGTCGTCTCGACCTGGGTAGACCACCAGACGCAGGGCGTACCCGAGAACGGCGCCAGCATGGGATGCCCCGGCGGCGGTATCCCTTCACCCACCAACACCACATAGCCTTGGGCCGCAGAGCGGATGTACGAGGTGGCGGTGCCGGTCACGGCCAGCGCCTGGCGCAGGTAATGCACTCCCGCCGCAAGGCAGGCCACACTGGCCAGCGCCAGCAAAAGTACTAACATCCCTGGGCCCCCTCTGAGACCACTTCGCCCGAGACAGACTTAGGCGAACAGCGCCTTCACGTCCACATCCTTCTTCTCCGCGTCGGAGAACTCGAGCAGGCTGCCGGGCTTGAAGCCGAAGTTGTTGGCGATGATCAGGTCCGGGAACTGCTGGAGGCGGGTGTTGTAGAGATTGACGCTGTCGTTGTAGAACTCGCGCCGATCGGCGATGGCGTTCTCGAGTCCCGTAATGCGCGTCTGCAACTGCTGGAAGGATTCGTTAGCCTTGAGCTGCGGATAAGCTTCGGCCACCGCATACAGCTTGCCAATGCTGGCGCGCATGGAGTCCTCGGCCGGGCCGACTGCCGCGGCGTCGCCGGATTGCATGGCCTGCTGCACGCCGGCGCGGGCCTGCATCACCTTCTCTAGGGTGGCCTGTTCGTAGCCCATGTACTGTTTGCAGGTCTCGACCAGCTTGGGCAACTCGTCGTGGCGCTGCTTGAGCAGCACGTCGATGTTGGACCAGGCCTCCTTCACATTGTTCTTGAGGGAGACCAAGCCATTATAGAGCATGGCGAGATAGATGAGCCCGAGCACCATCAACGCCAAGATAGCGAAGCCGAATACGCCCATGATTTGCCCCTTTCCCTGTGCGGGTATTGTGTCTTCAAGTATACCGTGGGGGTGTCGCGACGGGATTCAAGGGTCGGTGCGGGCTAAACTAGCTCGACAGGAGTAGGGGCGGATGAACAGAAATTGGGGTAGGTCCTGGCGCGAGTTCTGGCGCGGGCCGGATGCAGCGCTGTTGGTGGCGGGCGGCGAGGGCGAACGCCTCACCGCGCGGGTGCGCGTGGTGGTGGTGGCGCTGCTGCTCATCACCCCCATTTACAAGATCATCTACTACCCTGATAACCCGGTGTTCTTCTGGGGGCTCATCATCACCGTAGTGGCCATGGCCTTCGCGGTGAGCATCTACATATACCTGCGACTCTGGCCATACCGCCCCTGGGTGGGTTTCGCCAGCACCCTGCTGGATACCGGCTTCGTCACCGCCGCGCTGTTCCTGTTCGTGTTCGTGGGCTCGCCGCTCATCGCCGCCAACAGCAAGGTCACCTTCGACATCTATTTCCTGGCGCTGGTGTCCATGAGCCTGCGCCATGACCGGCGCATCTGCGTGCTGGTGGGCAGCTTCACGGTACTGCAGTACTTCGCCCTCATCGAGTTCATCACACACGTCTATGATGTGACTGCGCCGGAGATTCAGGATCCCGCGGTCGGCATGTACAGCGGCGTGGACGAGTTCACCCGCCTGGTGTTCCTGGCCGCGGCGGTGGTGATCAGCTATGCCATCGTGGCCCGCTCGGAGCGGCTGCTGTATCGCTCAGTGCGCGACCCCATGACCGGGCTGTTCAACCGTGGCTACTTCGACACGCTGCTGGACTTCGAGATCGAGCGTGCGCGCCGCTATGGCCGGCGCTTCGGCTTGCTGATGGTGGATGCGGATCATTTCAAGCGCATCAACGATACCCACGGCCATCCCACCGGAGACTCGGTTTTGCGTGCCCTGGCGCGGGCCCTGCGCTTGGGTGTGCGCCAGAGCGACGTGGTGGTGCGCTACGGCGGCGAGGAATTCCTACTGTTGCTGCATGAGACCGGCGATGGTTCAGTACAAGACAAGGCCGAATCGCTGCGCCAGGCAGTGGGCAAGCTGATCCTGAAACCGGCCGGCGCGGGCCATGCGGTCAAGATCACGGTCAGCATCGGCGTGGCCAACTATCCGGAAGACGGCTCCACTGCTCGCGCCCTGCTCACGGCTGCGGATCAGCGGCTGCTGCGTGCCAAACAGGCGGGCCGCAATCGCGTGGTATCAAGTTAGAATCTAGGTCCTTTTCTTCGGGACCTATCATGTCCATCCGCAGCTACACCGGCATCAGACCCGTCATCGGCCAGCGCGTCTATATAGACGAGAGCGCGGTGGTGATCGGCAAGGTCACCCTGGCTGACGACGCCTCTCTCTGGCCCATGGCCGTGGCCCGTGGCGACGTGAATACCATCACTGTGGGTGCGCGTAGCAACATCCAGGACCTTTCCATGCTGCACGTGACACATGACGGACCTTACAGCCCCGGCGGCATGGGGCTGATCATCGGTGCAGACGTCACGGTCGGCCACAAGTGCCTGCTGCATGGCTGCACTGTCGGTGACCGCTGCCTCATCGGCATGGGCTCCATCGTCATGGATGGTGCGGTGGTGGAAGATGACGTGCTCCTGGGTGCTGGCAGTCTGGTGAGTCCCGGCAAGCGCCTCGAGTCAGGATATCTCTATCGCGGCAGTCCGGTGCAGAAGATTCGCCCGCTCACCGTCGAGGAGCGCGCCATGCTGCTGTATTCGGCGCAGCACTACGTACGCATGAAGGACCGCTATCTTGCGGGCGGCTGAACGCATCGATCCTCGCAGCGCCGGGCGCAACGCCCAGCGCATCCCGCGACCGGTGTTGTGGGTGCTGACACCAGCCATGGCAGCGGCAGCCTTCGGTTTCGTGATCCTGTTCACCGGTCACTGGAACTGGGCGCGGGGACTCCTGTGCCTGGTGTTCGCGGTCTCGGCTCTATGTTTCGCCCTCGCCTGGGTGAGCCAGGAACGTTACTGGTGGGCGCCGCGGCTGCTGGCGACCTTCGTCACCTTGAGCTATCTCGCTGCGGTGGTGCGTTTCTCTTGGTTCCCGGGAGCCGGTACTGCGGGTCCGCATCTGCCGCTCCTGTTCCTCGCGACTGTGGGTTTCATGGTCTGCGGAGTGCCGGCCTTAAGCTTCATGCTCTGGGGCCATACCCGCGGCAAGCTGGCACGGGGCGACGTGCAGCGCATCACCCGCATGGACCGCTGGACCGCGCGACTCATGCCGGTCTTGGCCTACGGTACCTGGCTCGCCGTGGGCGTATATCTCTTGAGCCTGCTGGTGAATTGATTTGGTCATGTCCGCGGCGCGGACGTATGCTCGTCACATGCCTCCCGGCCGATCCATTCCATGATCCTCACCATCGGCCACTCGACCCGGTCCTTCGAAGAATTTCTCGCGCTGCTGCAGGAGCATCGGGTGATGCTCCTCGCCGATGTACGTACCGTGCCGCGCTCGCGCCACAACCCGCAATACAACAGCGATACCTTGGCGCGGTCCCTGAGGGTAGTAGGTCTCGCCTACCGCCACATGCCGGGCCTAGGTGGCTTGCGCAAGCCACGCAAGGATTCCGGCAATATGGGCTGGCGCAACGAAAGCTTCCGTGGCTATGCCGACTACATGCAGACTGCCGAGTTCGCGACGGCGTTGGCGGAGTTGCAGTCCCTGGCGGAGCGGGGTTGCGTATGCATCATGTGTGCGGAGGCCGTGCCCTGGCGTTGCCATCGCTCCCTCATCGGCGATGCTCTGCTGGTGCGTGGCGTGGAAGTGCGGCATATCATGAGCCCTGATCAGACCCCGGAGCATGCACTGACCCCCTTCGCCGAAGTCCACGGTTCACACGTCACTTATCCTTTCGCTTTGGAGGGTTGATCAACCATGCAATACCTGCACAGCATGATCCGTGTCTCCGACCTTGAGCAGACCGTGGATTTCTTCTGCAAGAAACTCGGTTTCACGGAGATCAGCCGCGCGGATCACGAGAAAGGCCGTTACACCCTGCTGTTCCTGGCGGCACCGGGGGATGCGGAGGCAGCGCGGCAGAAGAAAGCGCCCATGGTGGAACTCACTTGGAACTGGGACGAGAAGGACTATGCCGGCGGGCGTAACTTCGGCCACCTCGCTTACCGGGTCGAGGACGTCTATGCACTCTGCGATAAGCTCATGAAGGCTGGCGTCACTATCAATCGGCCCCCGAGGGATGGCCACATGGCTTTCATACGCACTCCCGACAATATCTCCATCGAGTTGCTACAGAAGGGGGAGGCTTTACCCCCCAAAGAGCCTTGGATATCTATGCCGAATACAGGCACTTGGTGACAAGCTGCCCAGCTAACGGCTAAAGTCTCCGCCTCTTCATAGGGGCTTCCCATGCGTTACGACGTACTCATCATCGGCGGTGGCCACAACGGCCTCACCTGCGCCTGCTATCTCGCCAAGGCCGGTCTCAAGGTGCGGATCCTGGAGCGGCGCGACATCGTGGGCGGCGCGGCGGTGACCGAGGAGTTCCATCCCGGCTTCCGCAATTCCACCGCCAGCTACACCGTGAGCCTGCTGAACCCCAAGGTGATCACAGACCTGCGCCTGAAAGAGCACGGCCTGAAGGTGATCCTGCGGCCCCTGGCCAACTTCCTGCCGCTCTCCGACAAGGACTACCTCAAGGTCGGTGGTGGTCTCGAAGCCACCCAGAGGGAATTCGCTCGCTTCTCCAAGAAGGATGCGGAGAACCTACCGCCCTATTACGAGAGCCTGGAACGGGTTGCGGACGTGTTGCGCGATCTGATCCTCCAGACTCCGCCCAACGCCGGTGGCGGTGTGGGTGAGCTCATGAAGATCCTGCGCCAGAGTCGACGCTTCGTGAAGCTGCCGATAGAAGTGCAGCGTGACGTGCTGGCGCTGTTCACTAAGAGCGCCGGTCAAGTGCTCGAACAGTGGTTCGAATCGGATCCGGCGCAAGCGGTGTTCGGTTTCGATTCCATCGTCGGCAACTTCGCCAGCCCCTACACGCCCGAGTCTGCCTACGTACTGCTGCACCACGTGTTCGGCGAAGTGAACGGCGAGAAGGGCGCCTGGGGCCACGCCATCGGCGGCATGGGCGCCATCACCCAGGCCATGCAGAAGGAAGCACTCGCGCGTGGCGTGGAGATCAGCACCGGCGTCGAAGTCGTCGAGGTGAAGGTCAAGGATGGCCGTGCCATGGGCGCCGCCTTGAAGGACGGCACCGAGATCGAAGCGGACATCGTGGTCTCCAACGTCAACCCGAAGCTGCTCTATCTCAAGCTCATGGACAAGCGGCATCTGGACAGCGATTTCCTGACCCGCATGCAGGGCTGGCGCTGCGGCTCCGGCACCCTGCGCATGAACGTGGCCCTCTCGGAGCTACCGGACTTCACTTGCCTCCCCGGCAAGCAACTACAGGTACACCATTCCTCCGGCATCATCATGGCGCCTTCGCTCAAGTACATGGAACAAGCCTACTTCGACGCTAAGAAGGACGGCTTCGCCAAACGGCCCATCGTGGAGATGCTCATCCCCAGTACCGTGGACGATTCCCTGGCGCCCACGGGCCAACACGTGGCGAGTCTGTTCTGCCAACACTTCGATCCGGAACCGAGCAACGGCAAGACCTGGGATGACATGCGCGATGCAGCGGCGGATACGGTCATCGACACCGTCAACAGCTTCGCCCCTAACTTCAAGAAGAGCGTACTGGGCCGCATGGTACTGACGCCCCTCGACCTCGAGCGCCGCTTCGGTCTCATCGGCGGCGACATCTTCCATGGCGCGCTCACCCTGGACCAACTGTTCAGCGCGCGACCGGTGCTGGGCAACGCGGCCTACCGCGCACCCATCGGCGCGCTCTACATGTGCGGTGCCGGCAGTCACCCGGGCGGCGGTGTCACTGGCGCGCCGGGTCACAACGCAGCCCGCGAAATCCTCTCCGACCTGCGCTGGCGCAAGCTCATGCCCTGGCACGGTCACGCCCGGCGCGCTTGATGTCAGAGAAGCTGGTGGTGGCGCTGGTGGGCCTGCCCGGCAGCGGCAAGTCGACCCTGGCCGCACCCCTGTGTCAGCGCTTCGGTCTCGCGGAGATCAATCGCGATACGTTTCGCGCGCAGCTGTTCCCGGATTGCCAGTTCACTCCCCGGGAGAAGCAGGCTGCCTACGCCTCGGTGCTGAAGTGGCTGCGAGCCCACTGCGACCTGGGCGAGGGTTCGCTTATCGACGGCATGACCTTCGGCAAGCGCGCGGAGCGCCAGGCGGTGCGCGCCATCGCCGTGAAGCACGGCTTCCGCTTCGTGGCCCTGTGGCTGGATTGCCCGGTGGAAGTGGCGGTGCAGCGGGTGGCCGCCCAGCAACATGTAGCGGGGGACCGCGCGCCGGATCTGGTGCGGGCCGTCGCGGCGCGTTTCGAGAAGCCGAGTACCGCGGTGCGTATCGATGCGGCCCTACCGCCTGAGGAAGTGTTGCAGCGCGCGGTGGCAGCGCTTAGCTGATATAGCCAGCTCGTATAGTCATAGGCCAGAGTACAGGGCGAGCTTCTTTCGGACCACCCCAAGCCCTCAGCAGTTCCTCGCCCACCAGTTCCAGCGGATCCTTGCCGTTCTTCTTGAGGTAGTTCTGGGTCGCGGACCAGCTACGCAGATAGCCAACGTAGCCTTCGAGCGTCCACTGCACCTCCATCTGGAAACGGGGCAGTTCGATCTCTGTGAAAGGGAAGGCCAGGTCCGCGTAGCCCCGTTCCACGTGCTTGCGCTCCGGCGGCCAGTAGGCATCTCCCAGGATGCCGTCGTAGAGCCGCTCGGTCACCTCATCCACGCCGGCATCCACAGTGCAGCGCATGTAGCAGCTACAAGCCAGGAGGCCTTGTGGCTTCGCCACCCGCCGTACCTCGGTATAGAACTTCGGTAGGTCGAACCAGTGCAGCGCCTGAGCCACAGTGACGAGCGCGACGCTGGAATCCGGCAGGCCTGAAGCTTCTGCCGGCGCCACGGAGTAACGGATCTTCGGATGAGGCGTGGCCGCAGCGATCTGCTTGTCGCTGGCATCGGTGGCTTCCACCCGGTCGAATAGCTCGGCGAGACCCAGTGCCGCCTGGCCATTGCCGGTGGCGCAATCCCAGACACAGCTCCGGTCCGGTGCGAGAGCTGCCAGCGCCTTGTACATGCCAGTAGGGTAGGCACCGGGGCGGTATTTCGAATAGTCCGCCGCGTGACCGGAAAAATGATCTTTGAAGGTGTTAGCAGCCATAGCGCCTATTATATCGGTAGGTTGACGCAGCTCTTCCCATGATGCGTTGGAGAAAACAAGATGAAAGTACTCGCGATGGTCGGCAGCCTGCGCAAGGGCTCTTACAACAAACTGGCGCTACGCGCCGCCATCGAGCTCAAGCCCTCGGGCATGGAGATCGAGACCGCCGACATCGGCGCGCTGCCCCTATATGACGATGATGTCCGTGAGGCAGGTTATCCCCCGACCGTGCAGGGTTTACGGGAGCAGGTGAAGGCCGCGGATGCACTCTTGTTCGTGACGCCCGAGTACAACTACTCGGTGCCGGGCGTGCTGAAGAACGCGATAGATTGGTGCTCGCGTCCGCCGGATCAGCCTCTGGACGGCAAGCCGGCCGCCATCATGGGTGCTTCCACCGGCAGACTCGGCACCGCCCGTGCCCAGTACCATCTGCGCCAGATCTGCGTATTCGTGAATGTCTTGCCTCTGAACCGCCCAGAGGTGATGCTGGCCGGCGCCCCCAAACTCTTCGATGCAGACGGCCGCCTCACTGACGAACCCACCCGCAAGTTCATCGGGGATCTGCTGGTAAGCCTTGAAACTTGGACTCGCAGACTTCAGACGAAGTGAGAAAAGAAGAAGGGCCCACCGGGGCCCTTCTCATCTAAACGATCCGTCTCCCGTCGTCTCAGTGGTCCAGTGCCTCGCCACCGGTGGCGGAGATCCATTTCATCACCGGGATCATGGCGATGGCTAACACCGTGAAGCCCAGCGCCCAGTAGCCGAGTTCCATACATAGGTTGGTATACAGCGGCAGCGACTGCATCGGATCGGTGATGTTGTCCGGCACGCTGGCGTAAGTGGCCACGATGCCGCCCAGATACTGGGAGATGCCCGTGGCCAGGAACCAGAGGCCCATGACGAAGCCGCGCATCTTCGGGCCCACGTAACGAGCCACCATGGCCAAGCCTAAGCCGCTGATGAGCAGTTCACCGAGGGACTGTAGGCAGTAGCCCCAGATCATCCACCACAGGGAGATCTTACCGGCCACGGCGAAGTGCCCACTCACGCCATAGATGAGGAAACCGGCCGCCAGGATCACGAAGCCCATGGCGAACTTGGTGGAGATATGGAAGTCGCCGCCCTTGCTCTGTCCCCAGCGGGTATAGAGCCAGGCCAGCGGGAAACTCAGCAGGAAGATCCAGATGGGATTCAGTGCCTGCACTTGGCCTGCCGGCACCATGTACCCATAGAAGTCGAGATCCACGTTGCGGTCGGCGAACAGCGTCAGGGAAGTGGACATCTGCTGGTAATAGATGAAGAAAGCCACGGTCTGCACGGTGAGGATGAACACCGCCACCACGCCTTTCTTCTCCTTGGCATTGCCGATAGACCACATCCAGGCGAACACCACTAGGGCGGCGATGCCGGCTGCCCACACCAGGCCGCGGGCTAGGTCCCGGTTCTGGATGATGAACGTCACTGCGATGATGCCGAGGATCATGCCGACGATCACCAGCATCAGCTTCTTCATGTCCAACGGTTTGAAGTCAGGCTCCGAGCCCACGTGGGCCAAGTGGCGTTGCATGATGTGGTAATTGATCTGGCCGATAACGAGTCCCGCGGCGCAGATGGCGAAGGCCGCGTGCCAGCCCACCCATACTTGGATCAGCGGCGTGAGTATCTGGGAGAGGGTGGCACCGGTGTTCACCGCCATGTAGTACAGCGTGAAGGCGCTGTCGAGTTTGGCGGACTCGCCCTGGTAGAGCTTGGAGATCACGTTGGCCGGGTTGGCCTTGAATACTCCACCGCCTACGGCGACAACGGCCAGCGCCGGGAACACCAGGCCCTGCACCGGCAGCGATAACAGTATGTAGCCGATGGTGAGGGTGGTAGCGCCCAGCACCGTGGTGCGTTTGCTTCCCAGGATGCGGTCGCCGATCCAGCCGCCGACGGCGGGGACCGCATAGGCCATGGCGGTGAAGGCGCCGAAGGTGAGGTTGGCGCGGTCGTCGCTGTAGCCCAGCTGATGCACCATGTACAGCACGATCACGGCGGTCATGCCGTAGTAACCGAAGCGTTCCCACATCTCGATCAAGAACAGGGTGACGAACCCTAGGGTCTTGGAAGGCGTCATGGTCTTGGCGGCGGCCGTGGCGTTCATATGGGATCCCATGTGATGGAGGGAGGCATCCGTCATGCGGATGCAACATAACCCGTGCCTTTAAGTACCAGAATATGCAGGGCCTGGGAAGCTTGCAGTTAGGGGCCTTTGCGGACCGTCGCATTGGCAATCCCCCAGGCTTTGAAATATGGTCTTGGGTTCACTCCAGGCGCAGGTATATCGCATGATCGACTTTCACTATTGGCCGACTCCCAATGGGCAGAAGATCCGGCTGTTCTTCGAGGAGACCGGCCTCCCGCACCGCGTCATCAAGGTGGATATCGGCAAGGGCGAGCAATTCAAACCCGAGTTCCTGGCCATCTCCCCCAACAACCGCATGCCTGCCATCGTCGACCACGAGCCTAAGGATGGCGGTGCGCCCATCTCGGTGTTCGAGTCCGGCGCCATCATGCTATATCTCGGCGAGAAGAGCGGGCGTTTCCTACCGCCCGACGTGCGCGGCCGCGCCGAAGTCACGCAATGGCTGTTCTGGCAGAACGCGGGTCTGGGTCCCATGGCCGGGCAGAACGGTCACTTCCGTTACTACGCGCCGGAAGAGTTGCCCTACGCCATAGACCGTTACACCCGCGAGGTGGGGCGGCTGTTCGGCGTATTGGACAAGCGCTTGGCGGACCGGCCCTTCGTGGCCGGCGAGTATTCCGTGGCAGACATGGCCTGCTACCCCTGGGTATTGCCGTTCAAGGGACTGCATCAGGACATGGCGGACTTCCCGCATCTCAAGCGTTGGTTCGAGACCATTAAGGATCGGCCCGCGGTGCAGCGTGCCTATGAAGGCGTGAGCGAGCCCTATACCCAGAAGCGCACGTTCACGGATGAGGAGCGCAAGACGCTATTCGGCCAAAGTCACAAGAAATAGCGCCTCAGAAGAGGCTTTGCTGTCCGCCTTCCGGCGGCACGGTGAAGTGGCTGCTGTCGAGACGCATGCGAAAGCCGAAGCCCATGTTCAGCTTCTTGGTCGCGAGTTGGAAACGCTGGGCGATCAAGTCCGCGAACATGCCGGTACCGCGCATGCGGGTGCCGAAGCCGGAGTCGTATTCCTGGCCGCCGCGCGATTGGCGGATGATGCTCATCACGTGCTCGGCCTTGAGCGGGTAGTGCACCGCCAGCCATTCCTTGAATAGATCCTTGAGTTCATAGGGCAGGCGCAGCAGGGTGTAGCCCGCGCCACCGGCGCCCGCTGCCGCAGCCTTCTCCAGGATCGTCTCCATCTCGCCGTCGTTCACCACCGGGATGATGGGCGCGGTCATCACCCCCACCGGTATGCCCGCATCCGTGAGTTGCCGGATCGCCTTGAGTCGCCCGGCCGGGCTCCCGGCCCGCGGTTCCAGATGGCGCTTGAGGTCGTCGTCCAGGGTAGTGATGGTGATCATCACCACCACCAGGTTCAGCTTGGCCATCTCTGCCAGGATATCGATGTCACGGGTCACTGCCGTGCTCTTGGTGATGATGGTGCAGGGATGTTTGAAACGCAGCAGCGTCTCCAAGAGGCTTCGGGTTATCTTGAGCTTCCTCTCGATGGGCTGATAGGGATCGGTGTTGGCGCCGATGTTGATGGACTGCACCCGGTAAGAGGGGCTGCGCAGTTCTTCTTCCAGCAGGCGCGCAGCGTCTGCCTTGTAGAAGAGCTTGGTCTCGAAGTCGAGGCCTGGCGAGAGGTTGAGGTAGGAGTGGGTCGGACGCGCGTAGCAGTAGATGCAACCGTGCTCGCAGCCCTTGTACGGATTGATGGACTGGTTGAAGGGGATATCCGGCGACTGGTTGCGACTGATGATGGTACGAGCCGGATCCGCCTTCACGATGGTCTCGAGGGGCGGCAGTTCTTCGTCCGGATTCACGAGGCTGTTCCAGCCGTCATCGGACCGTTCCTTGCGCAGACTCTCGAAACGGCCTTCTGGATTGGAGAGGGCACCGCGGCCTTTGCGGATGGGATTCGGTTCCATGGGCTGCCTGGCTGAGATACTGTACAGATATACAGTATAGCCCATTTTACCCCCGCGTTTTTGGCCCCTTAGAGCCCCCGTGATAAGGTACGGGCCGACCTGGAGCCGGCCGCCCTCGACATGCTTCTCAAGCTGAAATCGCCCCTAATACCACTGCTATGCGCCCTATTGGCAGCCTGTGCCACGGGCCCGAAAGCCCCTGCTAGCGGAGCTACCCCGGCTGCTAAACCCGCGGTGCCGGCTCTGATCGCGACGCCGGTAAACGACAGTGCGCCCGCCTCCATCGAGGCCCGGGTGCCGGTGCAGCAGGACGCATTCATGTTACTGAGCTTCACGGTGCAACCGGATGGCAGCGTACACGGCGCCCAGATCATGAGCAGCGAACTGCCGGAGGACACCAGCAGTGCAGTGCTGGGCGCCTTCGGTGCACTCAAGTTCCAGGTCTTCACGGATGGCGGCAGGGCCATGAGCCATCCTTTCACCTATCCACTGTTCTTCGGCCCCGATGCGGTGCCGGACCGCACCCGCTATCTCTGCGAGCACGCCGCGGAGGTCTACAAACCGCGCGACCGTTGCGACATGGTCACCCAGGGGACCTGGCGCGTGTATCGCATCACCCCGCCTTATCCCGATGCGATGCTGTCTACGCCGGTGGCAGGGCAAGTGACCTTGAGCTTCGACCTGGACCAGAGCGGCGTGCCGAGCAATGTGAAGGTGTTGCACGCCGATCCGCCGGGAGTGTTTGACACCGCGGCTGTAGTGGCCCTGCAGCAGTGGTATTTCGAGCCCTTGGATGGACCTCCGCCGGCGGGCCTGCAGCACGCCAGCGTGACACTGAACTTCAAGCCGCCCTCCGGGGGTTACTGATGTATCGCGTCTACGGCATGAGCAGTTCGGGAAACTGCTACAAGGTGCGCCTGTTGCTCACGCAACTTGGCGATCCTTTCGAATGGATCGAGACCAGCACCCTGAAGAAAGAGACTCGCACCGCTGAGTTCCTGAAGCTCAATGCCAACGGCAAGATCCCGCTGCTGCAACTCGACGACGGGCGTCTCCTCCCCGAGTCCAACGCCATCCTCTGCTACCTCGCGGAAGGCACGGTGTACCTGCCGGCGGATCGTTGGCTGCGGGCGCAGGTGCTGGAGTGGATGTTCTGGGAGCAATACAGCCACGAGCCTTACATCGCGACGGCGCGTTTCATCCGTCATTTCGCCAAAAACCTCGATGAGCCGACACTTCCCCAGAAGATGGAACGGGGCTATCAGGCGCTGGAGGTGATGGAGAAGCATCTGGCCAGCCGGCAATTTTTCGTGTGCGAAACATACACCGTGGCCGATGTGGCCCTCTATGCTTATACCCATGTCGCTCACCAAGGCGGCTTCGATCTCGGTCGCTTTCCCGCACTACGTACCTGGCTCGGGCGTGTAGCCGCCCAGCCCCGCCATCTGCCTCTCAGCTGGTAAGGTCCAGAATTCCCAAAAATTTTGTGGGATATGTAACCCGCTGTATTCCCGGGACTTTCGCATTCTGACAGGGTGGTGTATATCCCCTGTCACGAAACAATAAACGGGCGTTCCCTGGCTGCCGCGACGGTCCTCACGGCAGAGGGATATGGAGAGTCCGGCATGGCAGCGAAACAACCAGTCCTGCAGAGGGCACTGGTGTCTTTGATAGTGCGTACGCTGCGGCCCATCGCTCGCATCGCCCTGCGTCACTGCATGTCCTGCCTCGAGTTCGAGGACATCGCCCGCTGGGTATTCGTGGACGTGGCTCTCAACGATCCCCTGTTGTCACTCAACCGCCGCGGCAAGCAGTTCAAATCCCGCGCCGCCATCCTGACCGGCCTGTCACGCAAGGAAGTCATGCGCCTGGCGCGCCAGCCCTCTCCGGGCGAGGGCCGCGAGCTCCTGTCACGCAACCGCGCCGCGCGAGTGGTGGCAGGCTGGATGCTGCCGCCTTATGTAGACGGACGCGGCACACCGCGGGTCCTGGCCATCAAGGGCGGCAACGACTCCTTCCTGCATCTGGTCCGCAGCCACGGCGGCGACGTGCCCTACCGGGCGATCATGGATGAACTCCTGGAGAGCGGAGTGGTAGAGCAGGTCAATGGCAAGGGCCTTCGGCTGAAGTCCAAGGGCAAGCTCTATCCCCGCGGCTCCCATGAAGCTCTTCAGAAAGCCGGCGATGGCCTCGATAGCCTACTCGCACATGTCGAAAAACAGCTCCACGCAGACGCGCGTAGATAAGACTTTCCTGCAACGGGTTACCATGACGGCTCCGCTCGGACACTGACGGAGACCGATCCATGGCGCAGACCCGTTTCCGTTGGGTAGTGATCGCCCTCATCTTCTTCATCACCATGGTCAATTACGTAGACCGCTCGGCCCTGTCCTACGCGGTGCACGATATCGCCACAGAGTTCGGCATGGACCCGAGCCTGGTGGGGCGGATCCTCGGTGCCTTCGGTCTCGGCTACATCTTCACCACTTTCTTCGGCGGTATCTGGGCGGACCATTACGGTGCCCGCAAGACTCTGTTCTTCGCATCCCTGGTCTGGTCCGTCTCCATCGGCATGACCGGCCTCGCCACCGGTTTCACCATGCTGTACCTGGCGCGGATCGGACTGGGCCTGGCGGAAGGCCCCAACTTCCCGGCGCTGAATCGCGCCGTGGCGGACTGGCTCTCCAGTCGCGAACGGGCTATCGCCCTTTCAAATTCGCTGGTGGCTGTGCCCTTGGCTCTGGCCGTGGGCGCGCCGGTGGTGACCCAGCTCATCATCCATGTGGGTTGGCGTGGCATGTTTCTGGTGCTGATGGGATTGGGCGTCCTGTGGCTGCCCCTATGGTGGAAGTTCTTCCGGGATTTTCCGGAAGACAGCCGGCACGTGGATAAGGCGGAACTCGCCCATATCCGCGAAGACGGCAAGCCTCCCCAGACCGCGGCTCGCCGCAGCCACGGCAAGGAACTCTGGAAATTCCTGTTCTCGAATCCCACGCTGCTCGCCAACGATTGGGCCTTCTTCGTCTTCGGCTATTACCTGTTCTTCTTCATGACCTGGTTGCCGAGTTACTTCCAGCAGGTCTATCACCTGGACCTGACGCATGTGGGTCTCTTCAATGTACTGCCATGGCTCCTGGCGGCGCTGCTCCTGTGGAGCTTCGGCTATGTCTCGGACCGCATGCTGAGGCGCACCGGCAGCCTGCGCATCGCCCGTTCCCATCCCATCTGGATCTCGCAGCTGCTCTCGGCGCTGTGCATCCTGCCGGTCATCTACACCCACAGTTTCAGTGTGGCCCTGACCTTCATCTCCCTGGCAGTGGCATTGGGCATGAGCACCAACAGTGCCTACTACGCCATCAACGTGGATGTGGCCAAGGAACGTTCCGGCACGGCCTTGGGTGTGATGGATGCGCTGTTCGCCCTGGCGGGCTACCTGGCGCCCACGGTGACCGGCTGGTTGGTGGGGGACAGCGGCAGTTTTAACACGCCCTTCTGGCTCATGTTCGGCCTGGCCCTCTCGTCGGTCGTGGTGGTGATCCTGTTCCATAAGCCAGATCAGAGCGTCAAATTGGAACATCCCTGATATGCGAGATGCTCGCCGCCACGAGTCTCTTGATAGGCATCATCTTGGGTGTATATGCCTGGGTCACACATCGCTTTCATAAAGCGGCATGAGAGTGATGCCACCAATCATGCAGCCCGTGAGAAAGCCATCTATTACAAAGAGATCAGGATGGTGAAGACTCTGGCATTCGGTGCAGTGATGGCATTAGTCCTCGTAATCAATTGCTTCCTACATATCTAGCTTTAAATGTGCAAAAAAGACGCCCACCTTACGGTGGGCGTCTGGTCTTCTTCTTTGCTAATCAGTTACTGATGAGTAGCGTCGTCGTAGAACTTCGATAGGTCGGCTTTCAGTTTCTTCAAAGCCGACTCATGCATATAGATCATGTGTCCGGACTCGTAGTAGCCGAAACGCAGGTTCTTCTGCAGCGAGTCGTCTAGGCCCATGTGATGCAAGGTGTACTCGGTCTCGAAGAACGGCGTCGCAAAGTCATAGTAGCCGTTGGCCGAGAACACCAGCATATGCGGGTCCTGGGTCATG
>DASYCJ010000098.1:0-14063 GCA_036500225.1 Gammaproteobacteria bacterium | reverse complement strand
TACGGCGAGATCTCCCAGCTGGCCCTGATCATGGACCGCGATACCGGCCGCCCGAAGGGCTTCGGCTTCATCACCTTCGCCACCCAGGCGGCGGCTGAGAAGGCCCTGGAGCAGAACGGCAAGGATCTCGGCGGTCGTCCGTTGAAGGTCAATATCGCGACCGACAAGCCCCGCACTGGCGGCGGCGGTGGCGGCGGTGGTGGCTTCCGCGGTGGTAACGGCGGTGGCGGCGGCGGTGGTAACCGCGGCCGTTGGTGAGCCGACGCCAAGTCTGAAGCGATTCAGATGACGCACAAAGGCCCCGCTGAAAAGCGGGGCTTTTTTATTGGCTGCTCCGAAAAATCAGCGTGCTAAGCTTTTGCCATGCGCGCCATGTGGTATTTCGATCTCATCTCGCCTTTCTCCTATCTGCATCTCAAGCAGTTCCATCGGCTGCCGGCCGGTATGGAGATCGAATACGTGCCGGTGTTGTTCGCCGCCATGCTCAAGCATTGGGACAACCGGGGACCGGCGGAGGTGCCGCCCAAGCGTATCTATATGTACCGGCAGCTCACTTGGTACGCGAAGCGCGTAGGCATCCCCTTCAAGATGCCGCCGGCCCATCCTTTCAATTCCCTGCAGGCCCTGCGACTGTTGATCGCGGCCGGACCCAGCCACCAACATGTGGAGATGGCCTTCGATATGGCCTGGAAGGAGGGGCGTGATCTGCAGTACCCCGAGGAACTTGAGGAGTTGGCCCGGCGTCTACATATAGAAGACCCACAGGCGGTGGCGACAGATGAAGCCGTGAAGGCGCGGCTCAAGGCCAATACCGAGGCGGCCATAGCCCGTGGTGTGTTCGGCGTGCCGAGCTTCCTCTTGGAAGACACCCTATTCTGGGGGCAGGATTCTCTGGAGATGATGCTCGAATTCCTGAAGGACCCCGGCCTATTCAGCGGTGCCGAGATGCGCCGGGTCAGTGAGTTGCCGATAGGCACGATGCGCAAGGAAGTAACGAAATCTTGAATTTTGCGACCCGCGACACTTCCGAAGTGTCGTATATGCCTGCTAGAGTTTAACCGTGAATATCAGCGTCCTCATCGAAGAACCCGACTACCGGTTCCATCCCGGCGAAGAGCTGTGGAATACCTTGCTGCATCTCGCGGGTCTGGTGCTGGTGCTGATTGCGCTGCCCGTGCTGATCACCCTCGCCGCGGAGCACGGTACGGTGCTGGAAGTGGTGACCTTCAGCATCTATGGCGCGACGCTGGTGGCGCTGTACCTGGTCTCGACCCTTTATCACTACGCGCAACCGGGCCCATTGAAGCGCATCCTGCGCCGCGCCGATCACATCACCATCTATTACCTGATCGCCGGCACCTATACGCCGTTCATGTTGGTTGCGCTCGGTGGCATGCTGGGCGGGATGCTGTTCGCGGTGCTGTGGGCTTTGGCTCTCATCGGCACGGTGTTCAAGCTGAGGCTGGCTTACCGCTACGAGTTCCTTTCCACCCTCCTATATATAGTGAAGGGCTGGATGGGTCTGCTGGTGATCGTGCCCCTGTATCACGCGTTGCCGTTCCCGTCTTTCGTCTTGGTGCTGGTGGGTGGGGTCTGTTACACCTTGGGTGTAGCCTTCTATAGTTGGGAGAAGCTGCCCTTCAACCACGCCATCTGGCACGTATTCTGTCTCGCCGGCAGTATCACCCAGTTCATCGCGGTGTTCTTCCTCCTGGACCTGCCGCTGTCGCTCTGAGCGGCGGAACCAATCCGCGCGACGCCCACTCCAAGCAAGAGTCTCCTCACCGGGTGGCTCCATGTTCAAGCCTTGGTGTCAGTACCTGTTCTTGCCCCTATTACTCGCTGCGGGTGTAGCCCATGGCGCGGCTGCCCCCATCACGGTGTCCATCGGTCACGACAACGTGGCGCTCACCGGTCCCTGGAAGTTCCAGGTAGGCGACGACCCGCGCTGGGCCGAGGCCGGCTTCGACGATTCAAAATGGGAGGACATGGACCTCTCGGCTCCGCCCGATGCAAGCGATGGAGATGTGGGGATCACGCCCTATACCTCCGGCTGGGATACGAAGGGGCACCCTCGCTACCAGGGCTATGCTTGGTACCGTCTACGCATCACGGCGAACGTACCTGCGGGTGAGACTCTTGCACTGCTCGGGCCCTGGGCGGTGGACAGCACATATCAGATTTACGTGAACGGTGTGCTCCTGGGCGGAGTGGGGGATTTCTCAGGTAGCATCCCTAAGGCCTATGGCAATCACTATCCGACGCGCTTCACTTTGCCATCTAGCTTGGCGAGTGGCGGCAGCTCGATGCTGGCGATCCGGGTGTGGTCAGGTCCATGGGCAGTCGGTGTCGGTGGCATCCACGTGGCTCCGGCCATCGGCACCCAGGCTGCCATAGACGCACGCTACCGCTTGCAGTGGCTCACGATCTTCGAAGGCTACGTGGTGGATACCATACCGGCGCTGCTGTTCGGTCTCATGGCATTGCTGGTCGTGTGCTTCTGGTATTTCGAGCGCTCCAGTCCCGCAAACCCTTGGCTCGCAGTGGCGCTCCTGCTGAGCGGCGTACAGCGCGGCAACCAGGCTTTCTTCTTCTGGTGGCAGATCGAGACGATCCAGGGATTCGTGCTGGTGATCCTAGTGCTGGTGAGCAGCTTGAGCCTGGGGGCCTGGATGATGGCGTGGCGAAACTGGTTCGGTTTGGAACGCCCCGCCTGGTTCTTCAGGACCATCTCCGGTCTCACGTTGTTGCTGCTCTTGACTCGGTTCCTGGGTTATCTCCCGGCTTTGGGTACGAGCCTGCCCCATTGGCTCACATCCACGGCGCATTACGCCGGCACCTGGACGCGTTACGCCTTCATATTCACCCTGGGCTGGATCGCCTATGCAGGGATACGCCTGCGGAGACGTGAAGCTCTGTATGCGCTGCCAGCTCTCCTTGCCATCGCTACCGTGCTCTTCGCTGGGGAACTCAGCGCCCTGCATATACCGGGTATCTGGTTCCCTTGGGGGATCGGGGTCTCCCTGGGTGAGTATGCTTCCGTGGTGTTCGACATGCTGCTGGTGGCGCTGCTCTACCGGCGCCTGCTGTCCCTCAAAGCCTAGGCATCTTCACCAGTAGTGAAGATGCGGGTCGCTAGCCAAGCGGTGACTATGATGAATACCGCCAGCACCAACACTGAGAGCCACACCGGGAAAAAGAACTGCCCCAGGAGCGGACCGCGCATCAGATCCACCGCATAGGCTACCGGATCCACGTGGGCGGCGATCTGCAGCCACTTCGGCGCGGCGCTCAAGGGATAGAGGGCGCCGGAGAGAAAGAACATGGGCAGCAGTATGGCGTTTCCGATCACAGGGAAGACGGTCGTGGATTTGAAGCGTGCCGCCACCGCCACTCCCAGGGACGAGAAGGCGATGGCGGCGAAGGCCGCCGCTGCCAGGAACTCGAAGAAGGATCCCCAACTTGGTGTGATACCTATGATCGGCATGAAGATCATGATGATGGTGCCCGGCACCAGCGCCTGTATTGCGCCTGACAGGATCTTGCCGATGGCGATGGCCAACCGCGATACCGGTGCCACCAGGACTGCCCTCAGGAAGCCCGTCTGTCGGTCGAAGACGATGAGCATCGCAGCGAACACTGAGGTGAACAGCAAGGACAGGGACACCACGCCCGGGAAGATGTAGGGCAGGTAGCTGCCAGTGCCGAGTCGCGAACTGGCGCCGAGCCCCGAGCCCAATACGAAGAGATATAGCAGCGGTTGGATGAGACTCACGGCGAGACGGATCCGATCCACCCACAGGCGCTTGAGATCCAACAGAATGACTGCAAATAGCCCTCTCATCGGCCACCTCCTGCAGCCGCGGCGGCGGGTTTCGGTGCGTCGCCCTGACCGAGTCCGCGGCCCGTGAGAGTGAGGAACACGTCTTCGAGACTCGGCTCATGCACTTCGGCCCGCAAGGTCTTCACCGGCATCTCCGCCAAGACTCGCGGCAGCACCGCAGCGGGTTCTGAATGCACCACCACCAGGCCGCGCTCGCTCTTCTCGGGTTTGTAACCTTTCTCTGCCAGCCAGGTCGCGGCCTTGGCGTCGTCCTCGGTGCCCAAGAGGATCACGCCGCCACCGATGCGATTCTTGAGTTCCTGAGGCGAACCCAGGGCGATGATCTTGCCTGCGTCGATGAGCGCGATGCGGTCCGCCACTTCCGCTTCTTCCATATAGTGGGTGGTGAAGAACACGGTACGGCCAGAGGCCGCGAACTTGCGTACCTGAGCCCAGAAGTTGCGGCGCGCGTCCACATCGAGCCCCAGGGTCGCTTCATCCAGGAACAGGATGTCCGGGTCCGAGACCATGGAGCGCGCCAGCTCCAGTTTGCGTTTCTGTCCGCCGGAGAGTTTCTGCGGCGTACGTTGGGAGATTTCGCCCAACTGCAGCTCGTCGATGATCTCGCCGGTGCGCTTGCGGGCGGCGGAGAGGGACAGGCCGTAGAACAAGGCCATGAGTAGCAGGTTGTCGCGCACCGTGAGGCGCGCCTCTAGCGCCGGCTCCTGGAACACGATACCCATGCGCCTGCGCAGGGCGTTGCGCTCCTTGAGTACATCCAGCCCCAGCACCTTGGCTTCGCCACCGCTGGGTTTGCGCAGACTGGAGAGGATGGAGAACAAGGTGGTCTTGCCGGCGCCGTTCGGACCGAGCAAGGCGAACATCTCACCGCGCTCCACCCGGAGGTCGACGCCGCGCAGTGCTTCCACCTCGCCGTCGTAGGTCTTGGTGAGGCTGCGGGTCTCGATGGCAGCTTGTGTGTCCATGCTCATGCTGGCGTCCGCATGTTGATGAACGCGCATTCTGACAGGAAACCCAAAGGTAGGGATGCGCGCGCCAGTGGTACAATATAGTCTCAGATATGAATCTCAAACTCTGTCTCGCAGGTGCCACCGGCCACGTAGGCCGCGAACTGGTCTCTGCCATCTCCGCTGCGGATGATCTCACTCTTTGTGCCGCTATCGGCCGGCGTGGAGCGGGAGAAGTCTTGAGCGGCGTGACGGTGGAGAGCGATCTCAAGGCGGCGCTCGCTCGCACCCGGCCTGATGTGGTCATCGACTATACGCACCCTGATGTGGTGAAGAACCACGTGCGGGAAGCCATCGCAGCGGGCTGCAGCGTGGTAGTGGGCACTTCGGGCCTGACGGATGCGGATTACAGCGAGATAGACACCTGGGCCCGCGCCAAGGGCGTGGGCGTGTTCGCCGCCGGCAACTTCTCAGTCACGGCCGCGCTACTGCAGCACTTCGCGATGCTGGTGGCGCAACGGATGCCCCATTGGGAGATACTCGATTACGCAAGCGATGCCAAGCCGGATGCACCCAGCGGCACGGCTCGGGAACTCGCATTCCAACTGGCCAAGGTGGCGAACCCGGACTGGAAAGTACCGGTAGCGGAGACCAAGGGCATGAAGGACGCGCGCGGCGCAACTCTCAACGGCTCTCAGCTGCACTCGGTGCGGGTGCCGGGCTATTACTCGGCGGTGCAGGCGGTGTTCGGTGCTGTGGGCGAGCGTATCGAACTCAAGCATGAGTCTACGAGCTATGTGCCTTATGTCACCGGGACATTATTGGCCGCGCGGCAAGTGAGGAGTTTCACTGGATTGCGGCGCGGCATGAGTGAGTTGTTGGGGCTCACTTCTCAGGTGTGAATTCCGCGTAGTCGTCGGCCTGGGGCATCCTGCCCATGGTCTCCGCCAACTCGGCAGGTGCTGGCACCACTTTACGATTCACCAGATCGAACCAGGCCCCCTGGCAATCGATAGTGCAAGCCAATTCCCCGTCCTGGCGGTAGATGCGGTGACGGATGCGCCAGTGCTTGAGGTTGGGAGAGATGCCCACCGCCTCGCAGGTGACATTAATGGTCTCGTTGGGGCGGATCTCCCGAAAATAGCGCAGGTCCTCCCGGAACAGGATCGGCCCGAGCCTGAGCTTCTGGAACTGCCCTAGGGTGAAGCCGTGCTCCGAGAGGAAGCCCACGCGGGCCTGGGCGCCGTAGTCGGCGTACGCGGAGTGGCGCATATGGGCATTGGGATCCAGGTCCGCCCAGCGGATGGGGAAGCTCTTGGTATAGGTCACGCTCATGGCGGTTTTCTCGTGGAATCCTTCGGGTAATACCATTTTAACCCGGTGGTACAGCCGTGCTTCGGACATCTGGCGGTTGTCCCAGGGGGCTACATGCGCGAAAATACGCGCCCTTTCCAGGAGCCGCCATGCCCTCCCGCCGCGAACTTGCCAACGCTATCCGCGCGCTCGCCATGGACGCGGTGCAGAAAGCCAACTCAGGCCATCCCGGCATGCCCATGGGCATGGCGGATATCGCCGAGGTCCTCTGGAACGACTACCTGAAGCATGACCCCGCCGACCCGAAGTGGCCGGACCGGGATCGCTTCCTGCTCTCCAATGGCCACGGCTCTATGTTGCAGTACGCCCTACTGCATCTCACGGGCTACGCGCTGCCCATGGATGAGCTGAAGCGTTTTCGCCAATTGCACTCCAAGACGCCAGGGCACCCTGAGTACGGCATGACGCCAGGCGTCGAGACCACCACCGGTCCCTTGGGTCAGGGTTTCGCCAACGCGGTCGGCATGGCCATCGCCGAGCAATCTCTGGCGCAGTACTTCAACCGCCCCGGCTTCAAGCTGGTGGACCACTACACCTATGTGTTCATGGGTGACGGTTGCATGATGGAAGGTATCTCCCACGAGGCTGCCTCGCTTGCGGGCACTCTCGGCGTGAACAAGCTCATCGCCTTCTACGACGACAACGGCATCTCCATCGACGGCGAGGTGCATGGCTGGTTCACGGACGACACGCCGAAGCGATTCGAGGCCTATGGCTGGCACGTAGTGCCGAAAGTGGATGGCCACAATTCCGAGTCCATCAAGCAGGCCATCGAGGAAGCCCGCAAGTCCGGCAAGCCGAGTCTTATCTGCTGCAAGACCATCATCGGCTTCGGCTCCCCCAATAAGGAGGGCACCGAGTCCGCGCATGGTTCAGCCTTGGGCGCCGACGAGATAGCCCTGGCCCGCAAGCAGCTGGGCTGGGACTATCCGCCCTTCGAGATCCCGGCCGACATCTATAAAGGTTGGGACGCCAAGGCGCGGGGCGCAGCATTCAAGTCCAACTGGGAGAAACTGTTCGCCGGTTACCGCGCGAGCTATCCGGATCTCGCTGCTGAGTTCGAGCGCCGCGTGATCAAGGGCGAATTGCCCAAGGATTGGAAAGCCAAGTCCCAGGCTCTGGTGGAGCAGGTGTCCGGCGGCGGCGCCGACATCGCCACCCGCAAGGCGTCTGAGAACGCGCTTAACGGCTTAGGTCCACTCTTGCCGGAACTCCTGGGCGGGTCCGCGGATCTGACGGGATCTAACCTCACATGGTGGAAGGGCAGTCGCGCCCTCGGCAAAGAGGACTTTGCCGGCAATTACATCTTCTACGGCGTGCGCGAGTTCGGCATGTCTGCGATCATGAACGGCTTGGTGCTGCATGGCGGCTTCATCCCCTACGGTGGCACCTTCCTCACCTTCTCCGATTACGCCCGCAACGCCCTGCGCCTCTCATCGCTGATGGGAGTGGGGGTCATCTATATATATACCCACGACTCCATCGGCCTGGGCGAAGACGGTCCTACCCATCAGTCGGTCGAGCACGTCGCGTCCCTGAGGCTCATGCCCAAGATGGAGATGTGGCGTCCGGCGGACGATACCGAGACTGCGTCCGCCTGGGTGCATGCCATCGAGCGCCGTGACGGCCCCGTATCCATGGCCCTGTCGCGCCAGAATCTGCCGCACTTCCCGCGTAGCGCCGAGCAGCTTGCGGCCATCCGCCGCGGCGGCTATACCCTGGTGGATTGTGCAGGCACTCCTGACGCGATCCTGATCGCCACCGGTTCCGAAGTATCCCTGGCTGCTAACGCCGCCAAACAACTGACGGAGAAGGGCATCAAGGCGCGTGTGGTCTCCATGCCCTGCACCAGCGTGTTCGACGCTCAGGACCAAGCCTACCGTGACGGTGTCTTGCCGCCGAAGGTGAGGGCCCGAGTCGCCATCGAGGCAGGCGTGACCGCCGGCTGGTGGCGCTACGTGGGTCCGGAAGGTCGGGTCGTGGGTTTGGATCGCTACGGCGAGTCCGCTCCGGCGAAGGACGTGTTCGCGTATTTCGGCTTCACCGTGGAGAACGTGGTGAAGCAGGTGGAAGCAGCTTTAGGTCGCTGAGTTTCAAAACAGGTTCGAGTGAGGAGAGAAAGCGATGACGATCAAGGTAGGCATCAACGGCTACGGGCGCATCGGCCGCAACATCTTGCGGGCCCTGTATGAGTCCAAGCGCGGCGACATCAAGATCGTCGCGGTCAACGACCTGGGTGACGCCGCCACCAATGCCCACCTCACCAAGTACGACACCGCCCATGGCAAGTTCCCTGGCCAAGTGTCCGTGGAAGATGATTCGATGGTGGTGAACGGCGACAAGATCCGCGTGTTCGCCGAGCGCGACCCGTCCAAGATCGGCTGGGGCGCCGTGGGGGCCGACGTGGTGCTGGAGTGCACCGGGCTCTTCACCAGCAAGGCCAAAGCCTCGGCCCATCTCGCTGGCGGTGCCAAGAAGGTCATCATCTCTGCTCCCGGCGACAAAGACGTAGACGCGACTGTGGTCTATGGCGTGAACCACAAGACCCTGAAGGGTTCCCATACGGTCATCTCCAATGCCAGCTGCACCACCAACTGTCTGGCGCCACTCGCAAAGGTGCTGCACGAGAACCTGGGCATTGTCGGCGGTCAGATGACCACCATCCATTCCTATACCAACGACCAGGTGTTGACGGACGTGTATCACAAGGACATCCGCCGCGCCCGTTCCGCCACCCACTCCATGATCCCCACCAAGACCGGCGCCGCGCTGGCCATGGGCCTGGTGATCCCGGAACTGGCGGGTAAGCTGGATGGCTACTCCATCCGCGTGCCCACCATCAACGTGTCCCTGGTGGACCTATCCTTCATCGCCGGCCGCGATACCAGCGTGGAGGAGATCAATAACCTGATGAAGGCTGCTTCCCAGGGCGAGCTGAAGGGCATCCTCAACTACACCAATGAGCAGCTGGTGTCCGTGGACTTCAACCACGACCCGGCCTCCAGCACCTACGACGCCACTCTGACCAAGGTCATCGGCCGTCTGGTGAAGGTGTTCGGCTGGTATGACAATGAGTGGGGTTTCTCTAATCGTATGTTGGATACGACCGTAGCCTTCTGGAATACAAAATAAGCTTTCGTTTTCACGAAACTGAAATCGGATTCTGCAAGGATACGCGGCGTGAATATATTGAAGATGACGGATTTGGACCTGAAGGGTAAGCGGGTCCTGATCCGCGAAGACCTGAACGTGCCCGTGACGGATGGCAAGGTGACCAGCGATGCGCGCATCCGCGCCGCGCTGCCCACCGTGCAGCACGCCATCCAAGCCGGTGCCTGCGTGATGCTGGTGTCCCATCTCGGCCGTCCCAAGGAAGGGGGGTACGACGCCTCCCTATCTCTGGCTCCCGTGGCCGAGCGCCTCACCAGCCTCTTGGGCATCAAGGTGCCCCTGGTGAAGGATTGGATCGACGGCGTGGAGGTGGCGCCCGGCACCGCGGTGCTGTGCGAGAACGTGCGTTTCCTCAAGGGCGAGAAGAAAGACGACGAGGCCCTGTCGAAGAAGATGGCGGCCCTCTGCGACATCTATGTGATGGATGCTTTCGGTACCGCGCATCGTGCGGAGGCCTCCACCCACGGCGTGGGCAAGTTTGCGCCCATCGCCTGCGCCGGTCCTTTGCTGGCAGGTGAGCTGGAAGCTCTCGGCCGCGCTCTCGCCAATCCGGCCCGACCCTTGGTGGCCATCGTCGCCGGCTCCAAAGTCTCCACCAAGCTCACGGTGCTGGAGTCCCTCACCAAGGTGGTTGACCAGTTGATCGTGGGCGGTGGCATCGCCAATACCTTCATCGCGGCGGAAGGCTATAAGGTCGGCAAGTCCCTGTATGAAGCGGACCTTGTGCCGGAGGCCAAGCGTTTGACGGCTGCGGCTAAGGACCGTGGCGGAGAGATCCCTTTGCCCACAGACGTGGTCACGGCCACAGCTTTCGATGCCAATGCGGAAGCGGACGTGCGCAAGGTGGATGCGGTAGGCAACGACGAGATGATCTTGGACATCGGCCCTGATACCGCGGCCCGGTATGCCGATATCCTCAAGAAAGCCGGCACCATCGTCTGGAACGGACCGGTGGGTGTGTTCGAGTTCGACCAGTTCGGTGAAGGTACCCGGGTGCTGGCGGAAGCCATCGCTGGCAGCAAGGCCTTCTCCATCGCCGGGGGCGGCGACACCCTGGCGGCGCTGGACAAGTACGGCGTAGCGGACCGCATCTCCTATGTGTCTACCGGTGGTGGCGCGTTCCTGGAGTTCCTCGAGGGCAAGACCTTGCCCGCGGTAGAAATGCTAGAGCTGCGAGCCGCCGCCGCGCGCAAGCGAGCCTGAACTCCCTTCATGGCCCGTACTGGCGCATAATGGACATATGCCGCGCAGAACAAAGATAGTCGCGACCCTCGGTCCCGCTACAGATACAGCTGAAACCATGGAAGCCCTCATCCGCGCAGGCGTGGATGTGGTGCGTCTCAACTTCTCCCACGGCGAACCCGGCGAACACCAGCGTCGCCTTGAACTGGTGCGCCACGCTGCCATGGTGGTCGGTAAGGACGTGGGCGTGCTGGGGGACCTACAAGGCCCCAAGATCCGCATCGAGAAGTTCAAGACCAAGAAGGTCACCCTCAAGGACGGTCAGCGCTTTGTCTTCGACGCCGGACTCGGCGACGACGATGGCGATGAGAACCAAGTGGGTCTGACTTACAAGGAATTGCCCAAGGACGTGAAGACCGGTGACAAGCTGGTGCTGGGAGACGGCGAGATCTCCATGCACGTCATCGAGGTAATCGGGCCGCGCATCATCTGCACCGTGGAGAACGGCGGCGAGGTGTCCAACCACAAGGGCATCAACCGCCAAGGCGGCGGTCTCTCGGCCGGCGCGCTCACGGAGAAGGACTTCGAGGATATCCGCCTCGCCGCCAAGCTCGGCGTGGATTATCTGGCGGTGTCTTTTCCCCGGGATGCCTCCGACATCGAGCAGACCCGGCTGTTGTTGAACGCCGCCGGCAGTCGCGCCGGCATAGTGGCCAAGATCGAGCGTTCCGAAGCCATCACCAATCTGGATGCCATCATCCTTGCCTCCGACGCGGTGATGATCGCGCGCGGCGACCTGGCGGTGGAGATCGGCGACGCGGAGCTGCCGGGCGTGCAGAAGCTCATCGTGCACCGGGCGCGGGACCTCAATCGTACTGTGATCACCGCTACCCAGATGATGGAATCAATGATCCACAGCCCCGTACCGACGCGCGCCGAAGTGCTGGACGTGGCCAACGCCGTGATGGACGGCACCGATGCGGTGATGCTCTCCGGCGAGACCGCCACCGGCAAATACCCGGTCAAGACCGTGGAAGCCATGGCGCGGGTCTGCATCGGCGCCGAGAAACACCGTCTCAACCAGCGTTCGGGTCCGCGTACTTTCCACAAATTTAAGAGCGTGGACGAGGCCATCGCCATGGCCGTCATGTACACCGCCAACCACATGGACGTGAAGGCCATCATCGCTCTAACCGAGTCCGGCTCTACAGCCCTGTGGATGTCACGCATCAGTTCCGGCATCCCCATCTATGCCATGACCCGCCATGAGACCACGCGGCGGCGTGTGACCCTCTGCCGCGGCGTGTACCCGGTAGCCTTCGACGTGATGCATCCGGACCCGGATCATGTGCTGAAAGATGCGGCCGACGAGTTGAAGCGTCAGCGCATCGTCATCAATGGCGACTACGTCATCTGCACCAAAGGTGAATTCAGTGGTATCACTGGCGGCACCAATAGCTTGAAGATAGTCCGCGTAGGCGACTAACTCACACTCTACGCGCCGTATTCCCGGCGCCTTCCTTGACCATCTTTTAGTCGACGTGTCTAATCTCCATCAGGGGCTGCGTCCGCGGCTCCATAGGGAAATGTCGTACTCCGAGGGGTCTTCCATGCGCAGCCTGTCCTTAGGCATCTTCGCTGTCCTCTCTGTGTCCGCTGCGCTCGGATTGGCGCGTGCTGCTTACGTCGGTGAACCGATGCATCCTGTATTGCGCAGCCTCGCAGCGCATCGCATCGATCCCGCGGCGCGCAGAGAGGCGCCCTCGACGGACGAATCCACCTACTACATCGTGCGCTTCAAGGATGCACCGGTAGCCACCTATGCGGGCGGGGTACCCGGCTTCGCTGCCACCAACCCCCGCTTGAACGGCGAGCACACCCTGGACATGGGTCGCAGTGCTGACTATGCGGCTTACCTCGACCAGCGCCGCGGCGTGATGCTGGATGCTGCGCGCGAGGCTCTGGGCCGTACCCTGATCCCGCGTTTCCAATATCGCTATGCCTTCAATGGCGTGTCGGTGAAGCTCAACCGTTCCGAGGCCCTGCGTCTCGCGATGCTGCCGGGCGTGGCAGCGGTGGAACCGGTGCGGCATTTCAAACCCGACACCTCGGTGGCCATCCCGGCCTCACCCGGTGATACCAACTCCAGCCGCACTTGGATCGGCGCCCCTACAGTCTGGTCGGTGCCGACGACAGTCACCCCTGGGGGCACCGACAACGAGGGTGAAGGCATCGTGGTAGCAGATCTGGATACCGGCATCAACGATCAGAATTCATCCTTCAAAGATTCAAATCCTCTTGATGGCTATACGGCAGTGGATACTGGCAACAAGCGCTTCGGCGTCTGCGTCTCTAGTAACGGCAGCCCCTTGCTCTGCAACAACAAATTGATTGGTGCTTACAGCTATACAAAGTCCACCGGTAACGATCCGAACTCTCCCGAGGATTCGGAAGGCCACGGTTCCCACACCGCCAGTACCATGGTAGGCGACTTCATTACTGCGAACGTGCCAGGTGCCGGAGCGGCGGTGCCGCTATCCGGTGTGGCGCCCCATGCCAGCATCATCGCCTATGACGTCTGCGATCCTACGGACCTATGCCTTACCGACGCGAGCGTCGCCGCGGTGGAGCAGGCGATCACCGACCAGGCCACCATCAAGAGAGCCTGGGGCAGCAGGTTCAAAGGCATGGTATTGAACTTCTCCATCGGCGGCAGCGACGATGCCTACGACGATCCGGTGGAGCTGGCCTTCCTCTCGGCTACGGAAGCAGGTATCTATGTATCTGCCGCCGGCGGCAATGGCGGTCCATCCAACGTCGTCGCCGGCGACTCCACAAATATCTATCAGGTTCAGCACATGGGGCCCTGGGTGGCCACGGTCGCCGCCGCCACCCATGACGGCAGCTTCAGCAGCAACTCCCTGATGAACTTCACCGGTGGTACCGGTACGCCCATCAATCCAATGGCCGGTGTCGGCATTACTGATGGCGTTGGGCCCGTTACTATCGTCTATGCAGCCAACTTCTCAGGACATAACCCTGCGAAGACGGGGAAGGAACCTATGTCTGGTGCGCCTTATCCTTCGTCGAAAGGCCTCACGACGAACGCACGAGCGTGTATCTATCCTTTCCGTGCCGGCACGTTCAGCGGCTCTGACATAGTGGTCTGTGATCGCGATCTCACAACTGCTCTGGTGGATAAGGCCTACAATGTCATGAAGGGTGGCGCGGGTGGCGTGGTAATTGCCAGCACCAGTACCAGCAATCAAGAACTGGTGGCTGAACCTTACGTGATACCGGGCACCCTGTTGGATCAGGCCGACGGCGACACCTTGCGTACTTGGCTGAACGTCAATACCGCTACTACTTTGTCGGCGACGATATCAGGTTCCACCGCCATCACAGATACCACCCAGGCCGATCAGTTGGCGGGGTTCAGCTCGCGGGGGCCTACCGATACGCAATATGACGACCTGGTGAAGCCGGATCTGGCGGCCCCCGGCGTCGCGGTGCTGGCGGCCTTGTCGGATCCCGAATACACCGAC
>DASYCJ010000097.1:0-58917 GCA_036500225.1 Gammaproteobacteria bacterium | reverse complement strand
GCCTGGCAGAAGCCTACTGGCGCGACGGCCGGCGCCTGCGGCCTCTGGAAGTGGTGCAGGAATACGAGAAGACCGTGCTGGATGAGCTGGATCTGGTGCGGGAAGCCGCCAATGCCGCCCAACTCAAGCGCAACTTCGAGGGCTCGACACTCCTGTATGTGCCGGAAGTGTTCTGGGACTTCACGCGCCGCGACGTGATGGTGATGGAGCGCATCCACGGCGTGCCGGTCAGTGACCTGAAGACCCTGCGGGCCCACGGCACCGACATGCAGCGCCTGGCGGAGAACGGAGTGCAGATCTTCTTCACCCAGGTGTTCAAGCACAACTTCTTCCACGCAGACATGCATCCGGGCAACATCTTCGTGGACGTGCGCGATCCCAACCATCCCGTCTACATGGCGGTGGACTTTGGCATCATCGGCACCTTGGGCGTCAGCGACCAGCATTACCTGGCGGAGAACTTCCTGGCCTTCTTCAAGCGCGACTACCAGCGCATCGCCGAGCTGCACGTCGAGTCCGGCTGGGTACCCACCGGAACCCGCGCCGATGAGTTCGAGATGGCCATCCGTAGCGTCTGCGAGCCGATCTTCAACAAGCCTCTGAGCGAGATCTCCTTCGCCCAAGTGCTGCTACGCCTCTTCCAGACGGCGCGACGTTTCGACATGGAGATCCAGCCGCAGCTGGTGCTACTGCAGAAGACCCTGTTCAACATCGAGGGACTGGGGCGCCAGCTCTATCCGGAACTGGACCTGTGGAAGACCGCCAAGCCTTTCCTGGAGGACTGGACTCGGGAGCGTTACAGCCCCAAGGCCACCCTCAAACGCCTCAAGACGGGCCTGCCGATAGTGCGGGAATTCCTGCTGGAATCTCCGGGCCGCCTCAACCTCCTGCTGCGACGGCTGGTGGACGAAGATCCGGCGGAGAGACGCCTGGCGGAGATGGCCATGCAGCGCGAGACCGCGATGCTCGCCTTACGGCACCGTTACCGTGCCGCGACCGGCGGTGCACTGCTCTTAGGCGGTCTGGTACTGGTGGCCTTCGGCGATTCTGCATCGTGGCTCGGCTGGCTGCTGGCAGCTCTCGGCGCCGCAATGCTGTTCTGGGGATTTCTCAGCGTTTGACGGTAGGCGCGGCTAAAGTCGCCGTGTCCGGCAATGGATGTTGTTCCTGGATCTTCACGATCTCAGATGGCGCCACCAACTCGATGTCCTCATCCGCCAGCTTCGGCAATTCCGCCTCCAACATCCGCAAGGTCGCACTGCGTGGGTGACCGATAGCCAGCGCGAAACCCTTGTGGCGAGCGATGCCGATCAGCCGTTGCCACTGGGTCGCCACTGCAGCGTCGGTATTCTCATCATCCAGGAACACGTTGCGCCGTGCAGCGGGCACCCCCTGCTCGCGGGCGATCTGGTAGGCGACGCTGTCTGCCGAGGTATAGCTATCGATGTAATAGAAGGCCCCGGCGGTGTGCAGGGTCTCCAGCACCCAGGCCATGTCCCCCGGATGCTGGGTGATGAGACTGCCTTCGTGGTTGTTCATGCCTGCCAGGTGGGGGATGGAGGCCAGATCGTCCGCTACCGTGGTACGGATCTCCCCTTCGGTCATCTCGAGGGTGATGCCGCCGGAACCGAGAGGCATATCCGCCACCGATTCCATGGGCAGGTGCAGCAGCACTTCCTTGGAGGCGGCGTGGGCGAGGTCAGCGATACGCGGACCATCGATGGTATGGGGAAGGATGGAACAGGCGACCGGTCCCGGCAGCGCCACCACGCGCCTGCCTTCTTCCATGCTGTTGCCCAAGTCATCGATGACGATAGCGACGAGCGCCTTGCGAGGCGGCGCATCGGCCGAAGTTCCAGAGGCGACGAGCCCGCCCAGCAACAGGAGCGCGCTCGCCCCTCTCATCCCTTGTGTTCCGTGTGCGCTACGGCGGCCAAGCCCTTCAGGATGTTGAAGGCCTGGTAGAGCTGGAAATCCTTGGCGGCCAGGGCATTCGCAGCCTTGATAGCGGCGGCACCAGTGGCAGCTGCAGGAGCCGCCTCCGGATTGGAGAGATGACTGTGCAGACTGGATTCCGTCTCGCCGGGGTTGCCGCTGTCCTGATCTTCTGCCAGTTGCAGAGCTTCCACATCTACATCCGGCGTGATGCCTTCCGCCTGGATGGAATGGCCCGAGGGTGTGTAGTAGAGCGCGGTGGTGAGCTTGATGGCATCACCTTCCGGCAACGGGATCACGGTCTGCACCGAACCCTTGCCGAAGGTCAGGGTGCCGACGATCAGAGCACGATGGTTATCCTTGAGTGCGCCGGCGGTGATCTCGGCGGCGGAAGCGGTACCGCCATCCACCAGTACCACCAGTGGTGCGCCGTTCAACATGTCGCCAGGGGTGGCGCTGCGAGTCAGGGTCGCATCCGCAGCGCGGCCCTTGGCGGTGACGATGATGCCGCTGTCCAGGAAGTCATCGGATACTTCCACGGCTGCGTCCAACAGCCCGCCCGGGTTGTCCCGCAGGTCCATCACCAGACCCGATAGTGGCGCGCCGTTCTTCCGCGTGAGTTCTTTCATGGTGTTCGCGACTGCAGCTGCGGTGTCATCGCCGAAATCCGCGACGCGCATATAACCGTAACCTTTCTGCAATAACTGGCCATGGGCCGAGGCGACTTTGATCTCCTGACGGGTGAGCTTCACGCTGTAGGGTTTGTCCTGGTCCTGGCCCTGCAGCTCCAGGATCACCTTGCTGCCAAGTTTGCCGCGCAGGATTTCACTGGCCTGATCCAGGCTCAAGCCTTCCGTCGAAGTGCCATCCACAGACAGGATCGCGTCTCCCGACTGCACGCCGGCCTTGGCCGCCGGTGAACCGTCGATGGGCGCTACCACGATGATGTTACCGTCCTGGTCCACACCCACGTCGATGCCGATGCCGTTGTACTGGCCGGAGGTCAAGTCCTCCATGTCGCTATATTCGGATTTCTCCAGGAAGTCGGAGTGCGGGTCCAGGTTGCCGAGCATTCCCTTGATGGCGCCGTGCAGCAGCGTCGCGTCATCCACCGGCACCACATACTGCTCCTTGATAAGCTGCATCACGTCCGCAAGCTGGCGCACCTGATCCCAGGGCAGGGGCGGCTGGGACTTGCTGGTAGCAGCGGGAGCTGGGGTGGGAGCGGCCGAAACGACGCCGGCGACACAAAGTGTGAAGAGCAGGGCAGGCAGGATACGGATGTTCATGACTTACCTTGTGCGAAGACTCAGGCAGGATGAGACGGGGACGAAGATGTTACACCTCAGCCGCCTGGCAGGCGGCCGCGACACCAACGCTTGGGATCGAGGGTGTCATTGCCGTGACGCAGTTCGAAATACAGGGCCGGCTGGTCCTGGCCGCCGCTGTCGCCTAGGGCGGCGATGGTCTCGCCGGCCTTCACGTAGTCGCCCACCTGGCGGATGACGTTCTGGTTGTGGGCATAGATGCTCATGTAGCCCTCACCGTGATCTACGATCACGATCAGGCCGAAGTGCGGCATCCAATCCGCATACACGATGCGGCCCTGGGAGATGGCGCGCACCGGCGTGCCCAAGGGCGCAGCGATGAGGTCCCCCTCCCAGTGCAGGTGTCCGCCAGCCCGGGGTTCACCGAAGTGGTCCACCATCTTGCCGTCCACCGGCCACAAGAGATGGCCGCGTAAGAGCGAGAAACGCCTGCCCTGCATGAGTTCCGGCGGCACGCCGCTCATGGCCTGGTTCAGGCTGTTCACTAGGGACTGCATAGCCTGCTGGTCCTTGCTCAGCCGGTTGATCTCGGCGCTGCGGCTCTTGATGCCGGCGTCCAGGCTGGCCAACAACTGGCGCCGCGAGTGGCCGCGGGCCTGCAGGTCGGCCAGGGAGGCGGCGCGGCTATCACGCAGCTTCTTGAGGTTGCCGAGCTGCAACTGGATGTGGGCATCCACCTGGTCGAGTGCCGCGATCTCCTGGCGCACTTCGCCGATGCGTCGGGTGCGCGCCTGGTTCACATAATCGTAGTAGGCGAGCAGACGGCCCACGGTCTCCGGATCCTGGGCGTCCAATAGGAGACGCAGTTGTGAGTCTTGGCCTTCCCGGTAAGTGGCCTGCAGCTGCTGGGCCAACACCGACTTCTGCGTATCCAAAGCTGACTGACGCGCGACCTTCTGCCGCTGCAGGTCGCCGAGCTGGCCTTCGGCTGCACCCACCTGGTGGTCCAATTCGTTGTAGTCATGGTTGGCATCGGCGATGGCGCGTTCGCTGGCGCGCAGTTGGACCTGCACCGCATCGCGCTTGGCGAGCGCCTGGTCCTGGGCCTGCTGCACCTGGCTGAGTCTGGCCTTGAGCTTGTCCAGCTGCTCTTGCTTGGCGGCGCTGTCGTCCCCCGCCGCCAGCAGCGGCAGACCCGCCGTCGCCAGCAGCAAGGCGGCGCCCAGGAGACGATGACGGAAGGCGGGACCTGACACGTTCGTTGGTACATCCGGCAGCGGGTTCCGGGCATTCTAAACAATCCCGGCACCCTTAAGCGCTTTCACGCGGCGGCTCAAGGGCTTGCGCGAGGCCCCGAGCCCTGCCTGCTATACTACGCAGCCTTTTTTCAGGGGCTTATGGCCCCATATAGAGCCCATGCAACGCTTCGCCGAATTCGCTCAACACCACCCCATCCTGACGGGCCTTCTGGCCCTGGTGATCCTCGCCCTGATCGTGGACGAGGCCCTGCGCCGCATGCGCAAGTACAAGGAGGTGGGCGCCGCCGAGGCGGTATTGCTCATCAACAAGGGCGCGCCGGTGCTGGACCTGCGGATCCAGAGCGAGTTCTCCGCCGGGCACATCATCAATGCCAAGAACCTGCCTTTGGCTGAGCTGGACGGTCGCGTCGCCGAACTCGAGAAGTTCAAGGGCAAGCCGCTTGTGTTGTGCTGCAAGGACGGCACCGACGCCGGCAATGCCGCCACGCGCCTGGCCAAGCTCGGCTTCGCTCCCGTGAACGTGCTGAAGGGCGGCGTCGCCGCCTGGCAACGGGAACAGTTCCCTCTGGAACGCGCCTGAACATGGCCGCACCGGTCGTCATCTATTCCACCCGGGTCTGCCCCTACTGCGTCCGCGCCAAGTCGCTGCTGGATGGCAAGCACGTGACCTACACCGAGGTGCTGGTGGACCTGGACCCGGAGAAGCGTGCCGAGATGATGCAGAAGAGCGGCCGGCGCACCGTGCCGCAGATCTTCGTGGGCGCGCACCACGTGGGCGGCTTCGACGATCTCTACGCGCTCGATCGCAGCGGCGGCCTCGATCCGTTACTGAACTCTTGAACTTTCCGATACCACTACAAGATATCTAGAGGGAGACCATGGCCGAGACCCCGACCCCCAGCAAACAGGTGATGCTGAAGCGCATCTATGTCAAAGACTGCTCCTTCGAATCGCCCCGTTCACCGGAGGTGTTCGATGCCCCGGTCAACCCGGAAGTGGAAGTGAGCATGCGCACCGTCACCAACAAGCTCGCAGGCGACGAAGTGGAAGTGGTGCTCAGCATCACGGTCCAGGCCAACAGCGACAAGCGCGCCACCTTCCTGGTGGAAGTGCATCAGGCCGGCCTATTCGGTATCTCCGGCTTCAATGAAGCGGAGAACAAGGCGATCCTGGCCAGCTACTGCCCCAGCATTCTCTTCCCCTATGCCCGTGAGGTGATCTCGGACCTGGTCATCAAGGGCAGCATGCCGGCCTTGCTGCTGCAGCCGGTAAACTTCGACATGATGTTCGCCCAGAGCATGGCGGAAGCCGCTTCCGGTCCCAAGTGAAGACGTGGCCAGCGCCCTGAAACCCATCGGTATCGTCGGCGCCGGCTCCTGGGGCACGGCGCTCGCCATCTCCCTGGCGAAGAACGGCCGTGCGGTGCGGCTCTGGTCCGTGGACCGGAACGAACTCGATCCTCTGCCCAAGGATCGGGAGAACAAGCGCTTCCTACCGGGGTGCCCCTTCCCTGACTCTCTCGCCATCGAGTTCGACCTGAAGCGGCTGGTGGCGGACTGCGATGATCTCCTGGTGGTGGTGCCGAGCCATGGTTTCCGCGCCACCCTGAAGCAGATCGCGGACTGTGGACCCAAGGCACTGCGCCTCGCCTGGGCCACCAAGGGTTTCGAGATGGAGAGCGGCAAGCTGCTCCACGAAGTGGCCAAGGAGGTGTTGGGCGCCAAGACCCCCTTCGCCGTGCTCTCCGGACCCACCTTCGCCAAGGAAGTAGCGCGCGGCATGCCCACTGCCGTGACCATCGCCTCCAACGACGTGGCCTTCGCCGCCGAGTTCGCCCAAGCCATCGCGAGTTCGGTGTTCCGCGCCTATACCTCCGACGACCTCACGGGCGTGGAGGTGGGTGGTACCGTAAAGAACATCATCGCCATCGGCTGCGGCATCAGCGATGGACTCGGTTTCGGCGCCAACGCCCGCGCCGCGCTCATCACCCGCGGCCTCACCGAGATCACGCGCCTGGGCCTGAAGCTCGGTGCCAAGTCCGAGACCTTCCAGGGCCTCACGGGTCTGGGCGATCTGGTGCTCACCTGCACCGACGACCAATCCCGTAACCGGCGCATGGGCTTGGGGCTTGCCACAGGCAAGTCCGTGAAGCAGGTGGCCGCAGACATCGGCCAGGTGGTGGAAGGCGTGTATGCCGCCGAGGCGGTGCACGTGCTGGCCAGGCGTTTGGGGGTCGAGATGCCCATCTGTGAGCAGATATATCGCATCCTCTATGAGGACCAGGCAGCCCGTACCGCCGTGGAAGCGCTGATGGGGCGGTCTCTCAAGCAGGAAAACATCTAAAAACCCCCGTCCTGGGCCTTCAGCCCCCCTCCCCCGGGAACCTCTCGGGAGTCGTATCATCTAACTCCTTTTCCCCCACCCTTCCGTATCGCGAGGTCGCCCATGCGTCGTCCTTGGTCTGTCCGATTCCTCACCGTACTGGGCACCGCCCTGGCCGGCACCCTCTCCCTGAGCGCACTCGCCGCGGGTGACAACCCACCCGCCATGCAGGGTTTCTCCAGCGCCGATGCCGCCCAGGAGTCCGCCCTGGAGCAGAAGTTCGACGCGCAACTGAGCGCCCAGGACCAGAGCGACTGGAACAAGGACATGGCTTCGGAGGCCAACAACGTGGGCACGCCCCACGACAAGGCCAACGCCGAGACGATGCTAAAGATGTTCCAGTCCTGGGGTTGGGACGCGCGCATCGAGACCTTCTATGTACTGTATCCGACGCCCAAGGAAGAACTCCTGGAGATGACGGCGCCGAGCCAGTTCAGAGCCACGCTGCATGAGCCACCGGTGCAGGGCGACCACACCTCCACTCTTACGGATGTGCTGCCTCCCTATAACGTTTACGGCGCCGACGGCGACGTGACGGCACCGCTGGTGTACGTGAACTACGGCATGCCGGACGACTACAAGCAGCTGGAACGCATGGGCGTGGACGTGAAGGGCAAGATCGTCATCGCCCGTTATGGCGAAGGCTGGCGCGGCTTGAAGCCGAAGCTCGCCTGGCAGCACGGTGCCATCGGCTGCATCATCTATTCCGATCCGGCTGACGACGGCTACGTGCAGGGTGACGTGTACCCAAAGGGTGCGTTCCGTCCCGAGGAAGGCGTGCAGCGCGGCTCTGTGGCTGACATGCCGATCTATCCCGGTGATCCGCTGACCCCGGGCAAGGGCTCGCCCTCCAAGCCGGGCAGCTTCAACCTGGCCGATGCCAAGACCGTGCTTAAGATCCCGGTATTGCCCGTCTCCTACGCCGACGCCAAGCCGCTGCTCGCGGCGCTGGATGGCCAAGTGGTGCCAGAAGCCTGGCGCGGCGGCCTACCCTTCACCTATCACCTCGGTCCCGGCCCGACCCAAGTGCACCTGAAGGTGGTCAACAACTGGCAGCAGAAACCGGTATACGACGTGATCGCCATGGTCAAGGGCAGCGAGTACCCGGACGAATGGATCGTGCGCGGCAACCACCACGATGGCTGGGTGTTCGGTTCCGATGATCCGCTCACCGGCAACGTGGCCATGCTGGACGAGGCCAAGGCCATCGGCACGCTGCTGAAACAGGGTTGGAAGCCGAAGCGCACCCTGGTGTATGCGAGCTGGGACGGCGAGGAGCCGGGCCTCTTGGGTTCCACCGAGTGGGGCGAGACCCACGCCGATGAGTTGCAGAAGAAGGCGGTGCTGTACTTCAACACCGACAACAACAGCCACGGCTTCCTGTTCGGCTCCGGCTCACACTCCTTGCAACAGATGTTCGACCAGGTGTCCCGTAGCGTCACGGACCCCGAGACCCACGTGAGCTTGGATGCCCGCAAGCGCGCGTTCCTGCGCATCAACGGCTTCAGCCACGATGCCTCCGGTGAGGACATGGAACAGGGTGGCTTGGCCGCCACCGACCAGGACCTGCCGATCTCGGCCTTAGGCTCCGGTTCCGACTACACGGTCTTCATCGATCACCTGGGGATCGCCTCGCTGGACGCCGGCTTCTTCGGCGAGGGCGAAGGCGGCGACTACCATTCCCTGTACGATTCCTGGGATCACACCAACCGCTTCAGCGATCCGGGTTTCAAGTACGGCGTCGCCTTGAGCGAAGTCACAGGCCACACGGTGCTGCGCTTCGCCGATGCGGACGTGCTGCCCTATAGCTACGGCGCCTTCGCCGATACCATTTCCAAGTACGTGGACCAGCTGCAGAAGCTCAGCGCCGGCACCCGCGAGCGCAACAGCGAGCAGCGCAAGCTGGTGGGCGCCGACGCCTTCAAGCTGGCGGCGGATCCGGCCGTGACCTATGTGCCGCCGTCGGCGGCCCAGCCGGTGCCGTATCTCGACTTCGCGCCCCTGCAGAACGCGCTGGTGAAGCTCAAGGCCAGCGCTGCCGCCTATGACACGGCTCTCGCGGCGGCCAGCGACGCCGGGTTCAAGCAGAGCGCCAGTAAGCGCGGCGCCCTGGACAAGCAGTTGCAGGGCCTGGAGCAGGATCTGAAGTACTCTGGCGGCCTGCCGGGCCGGCCCTGGTTCAAGCACATGATGTACGCCCCGGGTCTGTATACGGGCTACGGCGCAAAGACCCTACCCGGTGTGCGTGAGGCCATCGACCAGGAGCAGTGGGATACGGCCACCCAGTACATCGCCATCGACGCGGAAGTGCTCAACAAGTTCAGCACCGAGCTGGACAAGGCCACGGCACTGCTGCAGAAGTAAGGCTCCTACCGGCGATGAAAAAGGCCGGGCGCTCGCGCGCCCGGCCTTTTTTTGCCTATCGGGATCGGTTACTTCACTTCGGGACGATGGCTTCGATCTGGATACGCAGGGTCACGGCCATGTTGAAGCCGTAGGACTTGCCGGAGTCCACGCCGAACTCGTCGCGGTTGAAGGTACCGATGGCATCCGCACCGCAGACCTCGCGCTTGTAGAAGGCATGCTGTTGGCAGCGGAAGGTCAGGATCTTCAGGCTCACGGGCTTGGTGACGCCGTGGAAGGTGAGGTTACCTGTCACGGTGGTGGGTGAACCTTTCACGAAGTTGCCGAGGGTGCCCTGGTAATGGGCCTCCGGATACTTGGCGACGTCGAAGAACTGCGGGCTCTTCAGCTCTTCATCGAGCTTGGCCTGGCCGATCTCTACGCTGCTCATGTCCGTGTACACGTCGACGGTACCGGTCTGGGCAGCCTTGTCGAGGGTGACGCTGCCGCGGTTCTTCGGCAAGAGGCCGCGCCACACCGAGAGACCGCCGAAATGGTCCGCCTCGAAGGCGATGTGGGTATGGTCCGGATCCGCGTCATAGACCTGGGGTGCGGCCAAGGCAGTGCCCATGGCGGCGCAGGTCAGTACGGCGACGAAGCTCAACAGACGGGTTCTCATGGTTTCTCCTGGGTTAGTGAATGAAGCGAGCGTGCGAGCCGGTCGAGGCTCTGGTTCCAGCCGGTCTCCATGCCCTCGAGTTTCTCGGCGGCATCCGGTCCCTGTCCCTCGGCGTAGACGCTGAGGGACATACGTGTCTTGCCATCCTCGTCGGCGAAGGTCACCGAGAGCCGACCGCTGAGCACCAGCTGGCCGGCCTGGTCCAGGGCCTCGTAGTCGAAGCCGAAACGCTCGTTGGCGCGCAATTCGGTGACGCTGCCCTGCATCGGATACTCGGTCCCGTTCGGCCCGCGCATCACGATTCGCACTCGGCCGCCGCTACGCGCTTCGATCTCGCAGACCGGGTTGGTGAAATCCTTGGGGCCCCACCAGCGGGCCAGATGTTTGGGGTCCGTCCAGGCGCGATACACCTGTTGGCGTGAGACCGCGTAGAAACGGCTTATGTATAGTTCACGGCGTTTGGTGATGGTCTTCATCGCGGCTACTCTCGTTGACCCTATCCGCGGTCGAGGTATTCCTCAGACCGGCCGCGGCGATCGCTGCGGGGCGCCCAGCGTAGCCTAATCGGGGCGACAGTGGACAGCGTCGGCAGCCCACAAGACATATCGACATGACTGGTTACCAACCAGGAACTGGCTGGATATGAAGGCGGCGGGGCTTCCTGCCCCGCCGTCGACTGACTCTGCTCAATCTTTCCGGGCGATGGCCTCCACCTGGATACGCAGGGTCACCTGCATGTTGAAGCCATAGGTCTTGCCGGAGTCCATGCCGAACTCGTCCCGGTTCAGGGTCCCGTAGGCATCTGCGCCGCAGACCTCGCGCTTGAAGAGCGGATGAGGCATGCAATCGAAGGACAGTATCTTGAGCACCAGGGGATTGGTGATGTCGTGCATGTTCAGGTTGCCGGCCATCGTGGTAGGCGCGCCATCCACGAAACCACCCAAGCTCCCGCGGTAATGCATGGTCGGGTACTTGGCGGCGCGGCGTCGAAGTTATCCGGCCCTATCACCACCTGGTTCACGGGGCGATGTCATAACTGACAGGTGCCGCCACCGCGGTGGTGCAGACCAGCAGCAACAGCAATACTGGCAGTCGGCTCTTCATGGCATCTCCTTCAGAAGCTGCGGAAGCAGGTCTTCGAGTTTATCCAGGCTCATGCTCCAACCCATCTCCATGCCCTGCAGGTACTGGATGGCGATGGGCACCACGGCCGTGCCGCGGGTATGCACGGTCACGCGGGTCTTGCCACTCTCATCGGCGAAGGTGACGCTGGTGAAGCCGGCGATGATCGGTTTGTCGTCCGCGTCCACGGCGATGTTGGTGAAGCTCAAGCGCTCCGACGCCACCACCTCGCGGTATTCGCCGCGCATGGGGTAATCGTTGCCGTCCAGCCCGTGCATCACGATGCGCAGGTGGCCGCCGGGGCGTACATCCATCTCGCATACTGGATTGGTGAACATCTTGGGCCCCCACCAGCGGGCCACTTGCTTGGGATCGGTCCAAGCCTTGAACACCATCTCGCGCGGTGCGTCGTAGACGCGGCTCAGTGTGACCTCGCGCTCGGCATCGCCTGGTGTATAGGCCTTTGAGGTATTCATCACTTGCGTCCTTTGTCGGTCTTGGCCAGGTAGGCATCGAGCTGCCGGAAGGTGCCGGTCCAGCCCTGCTCCATGGAGCCCGCAGCGGCCAGGAAGGTCTTCCGCTCCACATCGCTCGCCTGGTACGGCGTCCAACGCAGAGTCAACAGGGTCTTGTCGCCCTGTGCCTCGAAGGCGGTGGTGGAGAGGGTCTTCCGCGGCCAGTCCTTATTGCCTGGATGGCGGGTCAGAGCGCCCTTGGCGTCGGAGAACTGCGATATCAGCACCAGCTTCTCGGGACGCAGGATCTCCTTGAAGATCCACTTGCCGTACATGGTCTGACCGTTCATGAAGGCCATGCCGTAGTGGAAGAAGCCGCCGGGCCGGAAGTCCAGCTTGACGTCCACGATGGCGCAGCCCTCAGGCCCGAACCATTCCTTGAGATGCTTCTCCTGGGTCCAGGCGTCGAACACCAGTTCCCGCGGCGCATCGAACACCCGGCTGATGATGAACTCTTCGCCCTGCATGTGGGCTTTCTGCGTCTCCATGGTCTTCTCCTCGTCGTCCGATCAATGCGCCACTTGTGCGGCCGCGTTCGCAGGCGCGGACGGGATACGCAACAGGAATACACCCATCAAGGCCGCCAGCAGAGCGAAACAGGCGCCGCAGAGGAAGGCGGCCTGGTAACCGCCCGTGAGAGCGCCGAAGTGGTCCGCCCCCCCTGCGGCGAGACCGGCGCTGCGGGCCGCCGCCACGCTCGCCAGCACCGCGAGCCCCAGTGAACCACCCAGCATGAAGGCGGTGTTCACTAGGCCGGAGGCGAGGCCGGATTCGGACTCAGGCACCTCGCTCATGGCGGCCATCAATATCGGATTGAAGGCGACGCCGGCGCCGATGCCGAGCAATAACATGCCGGGCAGGATGTCCCGCACCAGGGTGCCGTCCACGGGCGCGCGGGCGAAGAGCAGCAGGCCGCCGGCTGCGAACATCAGCCCCACGAACAGCGGCCGCTTGATGCCGAAGCGCATGACGAGCTTCGCCGAGAAGCCTAAGGACATGATGGCCATGATGAGGTTGGAGGGCAGGAAGGCCATGCCGATCTGCAGCGGCGTGAAGCCCAATACCAGTTGCATGTACAGGGCCGAGAGGAAGAACCAGGCGAACATGGCCATGGACCATAGGCTGCCCGCCACGCTCGATACCGCGAGGTTGCGCAGCCGGAACATGGCCAAGGGCACCAGTGGCTTCTTCACATGAGACTCGATGAACAGGAACACGCCGAATACCAGCACGGCTACGCCGAGTAGGCTCAATGTCTGTATCGAGACCCAGCCCACTTGGTTGCCCTTGATGGTGGCATAGACCGCCAGCAGCAACGCCAGAGTGACAGTGACAGCGCCGCCCACGTCCAGGTGTTTACGGTCCGCGGCTTCGCCCGCATGGCTTGGCAGGAGCTTCCAACAAGCCGCGAACACCGCGATGCCTACCGGCACATTGACCAGGAACACCCAGTGCCAATTGAAGGTGCCGGTGAGCACGCCGCCCAGCAGCGCGCCGAGGGCGCCGCCGCCGGAGCAGACGAAACCGTACACGCCCATGGCCTTGGTGCGGTCATTGCTCTCGGTGAAGAGGTTGAGGATGAGGGAGAGCGACACCGCGTCCACCACCGCACCGCCGAGACCCTGGATGCCGCGGGCCACCAGCAGGAAAGCCTGCGAGCCGGCCAAGCCACAGGCCAGGGAGGCGGCAGTGAACACCGCGAGGCCCGTCAGGAAGACGGTGCGATGCCCATAGATATCGCCCAGGCGCCCGCCCAAGAGCAGGAATCCGCCGAAGATCAGCATGTAGGCGTTCACTACCCAGGCGAGCGCCACGTCGTCGAACTTGAGATCGGCACGGATTGAAGGCAGCGCTACGTTCACGATGGTGACGTCGAGCACGATCATCAGCGCACCCATGCATAAAAGACCCATGGCCAGCCAGCGGTTATCGTAGTGATGCTTCAGGGAACTCATCAGACTTTCTCCGGATGATAGGTGAGCATGACCAGGCGCGAATCGAAGGTCTTGGTGCCGACCAGTTTGAGATTCACGCGCTTGCTCAGACCCTGGAACTCGGGCGTGCCGCCGCCCACGATCACGGGCGCGACCATGATGCGGTATTCATCTATGAGGCCGTGGGGCGTGAGAGCCGAGACCAGGCTGCCACTGCCGAGGATCACCATGTCGCGTCCCGGCTGCTGCTTGAGCTTCTGCACGGTACCCGCCGGATCGGCCGAGACCTGGGCATTGTTCCAGCTGCCCCAGGGGGCTTCTTTCAGCGTCTCCGAGAACACCCACTTGGGGATCTCATTCATGAACTTGGCCACCACTGGATCGTCGCGCATCGCGTCGGCTTGGGGCCAATAGCTGACCATCAGCTCATAGGTGATGCGGCCGAACAGCAAGAGATCGGCACTACGGAGCATGTCCTGTGCATATGCGAAGAACTCAGGACCCGGGCCGAACCAGCTGATGTCCTTGCCCGGTGCATCAATGTAGCCGTCCAAGGAGATTAGGTTGGAGACGATGACGCGACGCACGCTCAGTGCCTCTGCAGCTTGGGGTCGGGCGTGGGCAGGTCGCGCACCGCGCCGTCCTTCAGCGAATCGGCAATGCGCTCCAGCAGGCCACGTGTACCTTTCTCGCGAGAACCGGCATCGTCATAACCATCCAGGAAGGCGCCTTGTTCCGTGATGGTGAGCTTGGAACCCTCTCCATCCACCGCGAACTGGAGCGTGGCCAGGGACACGGAGATAAGCTTCCCGTCTATGTGCATGTGGTAGGCGTAGACGATGCGCTGTTCCGGCACGATGTCGTGGTAATAGGCGTCGAAGCTGGAGACCATACCGCTCTTCCACTTGCCGGAGAGGCTCTCGTGGCCGCCGACGCGGAAATCGAACTTCCGGGACTGCATGTCCCATTCGGCACCGCCGCCGAACCAGCGGCTCTTGGCTTTCTCATCCGCGAAGGCTCCATAGAGTAGGGCTACCGGCGCATCATAATGACGCTCGAGTGTGAAACTGGCGTGATCGACCCTATGCGCGCTCATGATTTGATCCCCATATTGGAGAGTTTGGACAGTAGGGATTCCAGGCGTTCGAAGCATTCGCTCCAACCCTCGCCGTGACCATCGCGGGATGCCATGGATTCGAAGCCGGTCTGGATGAGAGTGACACGGGTCTTGCCGCTGAGATCTTCGAACAAAGCGGTCACCAAGGTCTCTTCGCCGGGTTTGCCGTCTTCCTGTTCCCAGATGTGGGTCATCACTAGTTTCCGGTTCGGCACCACTTCCTTGTAGATACCATGCAGCCAGATCTCGCTGCCGTCCGGCTTCTTCATGCAGACGCGGTAACTGCCGCCCGGTTCCGCCTTGCCCTCGGCATGAGGCATGGTGAAGCCGTGGGGTGCGGACCATTCCTTGAGGTGGCGGTTCTCGGTCCAGCAGGCGAACACCAGGGAACAAGGCGCGTTATAGACGCGGGTGAGGGTGAGTTCCAGCGCCTGGGCAGGCACGGCGTTATTTCTTTGGGCCATGTTTCTTCTCCTTAGGACTAGGAGTGGCGGCTTCCTGGGCCTGCAACTCCTTTAGGTATTCACCGAGGCGATCCAGTCTTTCTTCCCAATGGCGGCGGTACTGCTCCACCCAATCTGAGACCTCTTGCAAGGGCGCCGCCTTGAGGCGGCAAGGGCGCCACTGGGCGTGGCGGCCGCGGGTGATGAGGCCGGCTTTCTCCAGCACCTTCAGATGCTTGGTGACGGCAGGCAGGCTCATCTCGAAGGGCTGGGCGAGTTCCGTCACCGAGATCTCCCCCAGAGACAGCCGAGCCAGGATGGCGCGGCGGGTGGGGTCCGCTAGGGCGGAGAAAGTGGCGCTGAGATGGTCAGAGGGCATAGGTATTACACCAACAGGTTAATTAACCTTTTGGTAAAATACACAGATGGGACACCGGTGTCAACAGGGCGAAGACCCCAGGTATACCAAGGCGGCGCAGGGATGCGCCGTCCTATCGGCGCGTCCAGGCCTGTGTCGGACTTGCCGGTAAAGCCGATTCAGGGACAAATCGGCGTCAATTCAGCTACCGCCAGCGAAGCCTGCTTGCCGCCAGGCCTCGAATACCACGACCGCCGCGGCGTTGGAGAGGTTGAGGCTGCGGTTATCGGGTCGCATGGGCAGACGTAGGATCTGATCCTTGGGCAGAGCTTCGAGCATGGCCTGAGGCAGACCGCGGGTCTCGGGGCCAAAGAGGAAAGCGTCGCCGGCCTGGTACTGCACGTCCGTGTAGCGGCGCGCGCCGCGAGTGGAGAGGGCGAAGAGACGTGTCGGCATCACGGCCTGCATGAAGGCATCGTAATCCTTGTGCTCATGCACATCCGCCAGCTCGTGATAGTCGAGCCCCGCGCGTCTCACCCGCGACTCAGTGAGCTCGAAGCCCAGCGGGTGGATCAGATGCAGCGCGGAACCGGTGTTGGCGCACAGGCGTATGATATTGCCCGCGTTGGGTGGTATTTCTGGCTGGTACAACACGACACTGAACATGGCTGACACCTTCACTCCCCTCCCCGGCTCCCTGAAGCTCGGCTTCTGCGGCATGAAGTTCGATTCGCCGCTGGTGCTGCTCTCGGGCTGTGTGGGGTTCGGCGAAGAATACACGCGGGTGGCGGGCTTCTCCAACCGCGATGCCGGCGCCGTGTGCCTGAAGGGCACCACCCTGAAGCCGCGTCTCGGCAACCCGGCGCACCGGGTCTACGAGACCCCCTCCGGCATGCTCAACGCAATCGGCCTGCAGAACCCGGGCGTGGGGCACGTGGTGAAGAACATCCTGCCGACCCTGGACTTCTCCGAGACCCGTTTCATCGCCAACGTCTCGGGTTCGACCATCGAGGAATACGCCGAGGTCACCCGTCAGTTTGACGACTCGCCCATCGACGCTATGGAGATCAACATCTCCTGCCCGAACGTGAAGGAAGGCGGCGTGCAGTTCGGCAACGATCCGGACATGTCAGCCCGGGTGGTGGCAGCCTGCCGAGCCGTGACCAAGAAGCCCATCATCACCAAGCTCTCGCCCAACCAGACGGACATCGCCTTCAACGCCAAATGTTGCATCGAGGCGGGCACCGATGGCTTCGCAGTGATCAACACTCTCATGGGCATGGCCATCGATGTGGAGAGGCGCTCGGCGGTGATCGGCAACTTCCAGGGCGGCCTCTCGGGGCCGGCCATCAAACCCATCGCGCTCCTGAAGACCCAGCAGGTCTATCAGGTGGCCAAGCAGCACAACATCCCCATCATCGGTCAGGGCGGCGTCACCACCGTGAACGATGCCATCGAGTTCCTGCTGGCCGGCGCCAGCGCCGTGGGCGTGGGCACTGCGCTCTTCTACGATCCGCTGGTGTGCAAGAAGCTTAACACCGGCATCGCAGACTATCTGGCCCGTCACGGCCTCAAGAGCGTTTCGGAACTCACCGGGACTCTGGATATCCCCGGCAAGAAGGTCGCTCAGGAAGCCTGCGCCGCAGGCTGATTCGCTCGTTCAGCTGGCCGCGTCCGCCGTAGAGTCGACGCTTGTCACTGGCATCAGGTTCAGCAACGTGTACTCCGTCTCTTCACCGGCGAAGTCACCCGCCTGCGTGTGCAGGGTCACGGGACGCCGGATGAGGATCTCATCGTTCAATATCAGACCGTGCTGGATGGTGGTGCGGCCGCTCCAAGTGGAAGGCCCCGCTACCACGGTCGCCTCCAGCTTGTTTCCTTTCACTGTAATGGACAGCTTGTGCTCGTCATCCTGGGACTTGCCGGTACCGGACCCTTCACGCTCCAGTGTGACGATGCCCTCGGCTGGGTCGAGGCTCACCACACGCACGGTCTCGCTACCGGCAGGGCCGATCTCCCAAGGCTCACTCACGCTCACCGTCCAGGTCTGACCCACCTTCAAGTCTCCTGTGGGCATGCCCCAGAGCAAGGGATTGAAGCTGGGACCGCTGGTCTGGCGGTTGATGCTGCATTTGCCCTGCTCGCACCAATCCTGGCCGCCATCCGCCAGGGTGGCGATGGCATGGTAATCGGGCTTATCGAAAGCAGGTGACTGGGTGTCATAGGTAGGTTTGGCCGGATCCGGATCCAACACCTTATAGGACTCGGTCCCACTGAAGCGCCCGGCATAGTTCTCGAAACCCGTACCGCGTATCTCCATCGTCTTGGAGAACACATCCGCGAACGACTGATCCTTACTGAGTCGCAGGGTAAGATAGGGACTGGCCTTGGCTTGGTCCGCGGCTGTCACGGCAGTCATGTAGCAGACACAGAGCAACAGGGAACATCCATAGGCGAGGCGGCGCATAGACCCTCCAGATGGGCAGTGCAATGCACAGTGCTCCATTAGGACCGGCTAAGTAGGTACTAGTTCAAATGCGGCTTTAGCTTCAGCCTTCCGTGATCGCCTCAACCGCTTCGAAATGCACCGGCATGCCCTTGCGCAGAGTGGCCTGGATCTCCGCCACTCGGTCCGTGTGCAGCATCAGCGCTCGTATGGTCTGCTCATCCGCCTTGGCTGCGACCCGGGCGCGATAGCTCATGGACTTGGCAGGTTCGCCCACGCCGCCGAACTCCGCCTGTACATCCACGTTGACCCGCAACACTTCGATGCCACGCTGCTTTGCTTCACGATAGATGTCATTGCAGTAGCAGGTGGCCAGCGCCAGGCACAGAGCTTCGCCGCCATTGATACTGGAGCCGGGTCCATTGGCCTTGTGGGGTATATCAATCCTATGGGTCACAGCGCCGGTAGCGACTACCGCCGCATGGTGCTGATCCCAGTTCTCTACTGAAGCTTCTATGAGCATGGCGCAGTCCTCGATCTTCCGTAGGTGCTAACGGGATTCTGTCGATTTGATCTTCCGTGTCAGGGTATTCCGCCCCCAACCCAACAACTTCGCAGCATCTTGTCGCTTGCCGCCGGTGCGGGCCAGGGCTGCGTCCAGCAGGATCTTCTCCATTTCAGCTTCAGCCCCTGCCAAAGATTTGCCTGCCGCCAGTTCCGTATCCGCCCAATGGCGCAACTGCCGGCGCCAATCGCCGCCTTCGTCCCGGGCAAGCCGCGGGCTCTCGCTGACTTCCGCGAGGTCGCTCTTGTGTACGATACGGCCCGGCGCCATGAGCATGAGGCGACGGCAGAAGTTCTTGAGTTCCCGTACGTTGCCGGGCCAGGGCCGGTCACTCAGGGTCTGTAGTGCGTCCGCCGTGAGTCGTTTGGCCGCCACATTCAATTCCCGGGCGGCCGCGTCCATGAAGTGTTCCACCAGCAGTGGAATGTCCTCACGCCGTTCCCGCAGGGCCGGCATGTGCACGTGCACCACGTTCAGACGATGGAACAAGTCCTCCCGGAAGCTACCTTGTTCCACCCGGGCTCCCAGGTCCTGGTGGGTAGCGGCGATGATGCGCACGTCCACTTTAATCGCCTCATGACCGCCGACTCGATAGAACTCCCCTTCCGCCAGCACGCGCAAGAGCCGGGTCTGCAGCGCCGGGGACATGTCGCCGATCTCATCCAGGAACAGAGTGCCCTCGTGGGCCTGCTCGAAGCGGCCCAGGCGACGGTTGTTGGCGCCGGTGAAGGCGCCGCGCTCATGGCCGAAGAGTTCGGATTCCAATAACTCCGCCGGGATCGCAGCAGTGTTGAGCGCGATGAAAGGCTGACGTGCCCGCGGGCTGTGGCGGTGCAGGGCCCGGGCCACCAGTTCCTTGCCAGTACCGGATTCGCCGGTGATGAGTGCAGTCATGTGACTCCGGGTCAGGCGGCCGATGCTGCGGAACACCTGTTGCATGGAGGTGGCTTCGCCGATGAGCCGATCCTCATCTACCGCGGCCATCGCAGCTTGAGTACCGGGCTGTGTCTGCAAGGCCCGCTGTACCAGAGCCGTGAGTTCATCCACGTCGAAAGGTTTGGGCAGATATTCGAAAGCGCCGCCCTGATAGGCCATGACGGCGCTCTCGAGATCCGCATGGGCGGTGACCACGATCACCGGCAGCTTGGGATGTTCGCGATGCAAGACCTTGAGGAGGTCGAAGCCGCTCTCCCCCGGCAGGCGCACGTCCGACACCAGTATGGAAGGTACGGATGTTGTGAGGGCCTGGCGCGCTTCTTCGGCGCTGGCGAAGAGTCGCACCTCATGACCGGCTTCGGTAAGGGCCTTGTCCATGACCCAGCGCAGGGTTGGATCATCGTCTACTACCCAGATCTCGGTATTCATGCTGATTCTTCCAGAGGCAGTATCACGGAGAAGACGGTGGAACCGGGCACGCTTACGCATTCGATGAGCCCGCTGTGGCGGTTCACCAGTTCCTGAGCGATGGACAGCCCAAGGCCGGTGCCGCCGGATTTGCCGCTGACCAGCGGCGCGAAGATGCGAGGCAATAAGGACGGTTCGATGCCCGGACCGTCGTCAGCGACGTCCACGCAGGCGGCGAGGCGATGGCGCTTCTGACCGATGGTGAACTGGCGTAGCACGCGTGAACGGAAAGTGATGTTGCCGCGCGATCCTAAGGCTTCGCGGGCATTGCGTGCGATGTTAAGCAGGGCCTGCACCATCTGGTCCCGATCCAGTTCCAGGTCTGGAAGACTCGGGTCGTAATCACGATGCAGGGCGATTCCCTCCGGCGCATCCGCTGCTGTGAGCTTCAGCACGTGTTCAAGCAGCTCATGGATGTTCACGGGGACGAGCTGTGAGGGCCGCGTGGGCCCGAGCATGGCGTCTACCAGCGCCGTAAGCCGGTCCGCCTCGCGCATGATCACGCCGGTGTATTCCTTTAGAGATTCATCCGGCAGGCGCCGTTCAAGTAGCTGAGCCGCGCCGCGCAGTCCGCCCAGAGGATTACGGATCTCGTGAGCCAAGTTGCGGGCCAGCACCCGATTCGCCGCATGTTGGGCGATGAACGCATCGTCACGGCTAATGCGCAGATGCCGGTCGAGAGGCGCGAGTTCCACCAACAGCGGTGTCTCGCCTTCCCGCTCCTCCACCGGCGTGGCCGTGCAGTCCACGGTGATGCTCTCACCATCTGCCAGGAGCAACTTCAGTTCTCGCTGGGTGAAGGTCTCCCGGGTCTCAGCAGCGCGAGTGAGGGCGGCGACGAACTCATGGGCCTTCGGCAGACAGTCCGTGACGGCGCCGCCCAGGACCTGGCGGGCGTCGAGCTTAAGCAGGGTCTCGGCAGCAGGGTTGAGATAGCTGAGATGCAGACCTCCGTCCAGCCAAAGGACTGCGGTGGTCTGATTTTCGAGGATGGTCTGTATAGACAGACCGGTGGGCTTGGGAACCATGCACCATTATAGTGCAGACGCACTAAATCAGGGCGGGTGCTTCTGGATGCCCCGTTGGATATAGAAGGTGATGCCCTTGGCGGCGAGGGTAGTGCCGCCTTTGTTGGTCACTGCAGCGGTCGCGGTGTGCTGGCCCCGGTCCAGGTTATCGAAGCTGGCCGTAGTGCCCTGGACCACTTGGCTGTTGCCATCCACGGCGATGGTGACCTTGTCTCCCGCCTGAAGCCCTGGGGTGAGAGCCACGGTCACAGTCACCTGAGTGGTATTCCATAGAGTCCCTTGGTCCTCGGGAGTGCTGATCTTGATGGCGGTATATACAACGCCGGCATCATGTCCGTCGGGGGCAACTTGGGCGCCTGCATGGCCATCGGTGGTGACGGGCGCAGCCGCCTGGGGTGGGGTGAAAGTAGGTGCCTTGGGGACATTTATCTTGGTGGCCCCCGGAGCGGGCTTATCCGAGTAATGCACGTTTCCCTGGGCATCCACCCACTTGTACAGGGTATCAGCCGCCCCCATGGAAGGAATGAGGAAGAGTGTCAGGACCAGGCCAGCCAGATAACGCATGGCTTGGAGCCTAGACCAAGTATGAAGGTCCCGCAAACTTAACTGACTTATGGTCATTGGTGCTTGCAAATACCCAAGTGCGGGACTATAGTATTTAACAAGTGGACTGGACGGTCTAGTCCATACTGTAAAGGACTGAACAGGTTTCAAGAATCGCGCGCTCCCCGCGCGCGACTGTGGTCCCGCCCTCCCTGCGGGACCACCCGGGAGCTACCCCACTCCCGGTCCATTGCTGGCGGGTCGTTCTTTACCCCATCCCCGCGGCCCGCCAGCTTTTCTATTCCAAGCCGCCGTGCAAAAGCACGGCGGCTTTTTCACGTGTGCCAGATCCGCGCTGATGGCGAAGCCACGGGCGCCACATAGTTGCGCAGAGGTTTCTGCCACCAAGCCACGTCGTGCCACGCGCCGAACTTGAAGCCCGCGTTGCGATAGATCCCCACCGGCTCGAAACCGAAGCTGCGATGCAGCCCCACGCTGGCTGCATTGGGCAGGCTGATGCCGGCATAGGCGGTGTAGTAACCCTGCTGCACCAGCAGCGTGAAGAGCTCCGAGTACATCACGCGGCCGAACCCGCGCCGCTGCAGGGCCTGTCGCAGATACACCGAGACATCCACGGACCACTGGTAGGCGGCACGATCATGGTGCGGACTCGCATAGGCATAACCCACCATCACTCCGCTCTGTTCGCACACCAGCCAGGGCAACTTCGCCAGTACCTTGCCCATGCGCTCACGCATCACCGCTTCCGTGGGAGCCAGCAGCTCGAAGGAGATGGTGCTGTCTTCGACGTAAGGTCGGTAGATCGCTGCGATCTCGGATGCGTCATCGAGGGTCGCGAGCCGGATATCCATCATGCCTACTCCCTAAAAACTCAGCCGCCCGAGGGCGGCTGAGCTATCGCTTACCCGATCACGCTCTGCCGAGCGCAGCCGCTTCGGTCACAGGCTGTAGTACATGTCGAATTCGATCGGATGCGTGGTCATGCGCATGCGCGTGACTTCCTGCATCTTGAGTTCGACGTAAGCATCCAACACGTCGTCCGTGAACACGCCGCCCTTCTTCAGGAAGTCCCGGTCCTTGTTCAGATGATCCAGCGCCATGTCCAGGGAGTAGCAGACCTGCGGGATGTTCTTCTCTTCTTCCGGCGGCAGATCATAGAGATCTTTGTCCATGGCGTCGCCCGGATGGATCTTGTTCTGGATACCGTCCAGGCCCGCCATCATCAGCGCCGAGAAGGCGAAATAGGGGTTGGCGCTGGAGTCCGGGAAACGCACTTCGATGCGGCGTGCCTTGGGATTGGACACGTAGGGGATACGGATGGAAGCGGAACGGTTGCGAGCCGAGTAGGCCAGCATCACCGGAGCTTCAAATCCAGGCACTAAGCGCTTGTAGCTGTTGGTGCCGGGGTTGGTGAGGGCATTCAGAGCCTTGGCGTGCTTGATGACGCCGCCGATGTAATAGAGCGCGGTCTCGGAGAGACCGCCGTAGAGGTTGCCGCTGAACAGGTTCTTGCCATCCTTCGCCAGGGACTGATGCACGTGCATGCCACTGCCGTTGTCGCCCACTAGGGGCTTGGGCATGAAGGTGGCGGTCTTACCGTAGGCGTGGGCCACGTTCATGACCACGTACTTCAGGATCTGCACCTCGTCAGCCTTCTGCACCAGGTGGCCGAAGGCCACGCCGATCTCGCACTGGCCGGCGGTCGCCACCTCGTGATGGTGCACCTCGGTCTTCAGGCCCATCTCTTCCAGGGTGGTGCACATGGCGGAACGGATGTCCTGCAAGGCATCCACCGGCGGCACCGGGAAGTAGCCGCCCTTCACGCCGGGACGATGGCCGAAGTTGCCGTCCGCATAAGCACGCTCGGAGTTCCAGCCCGCTTCCTGTGAATCTATCTTGTAGAAGGCGCCGCTGATGTCGGAGCCCCAGCGGATGTCGTCGAAGATGAAGAACTCGTTCTCAGGGCCGAAGTAGGCGGTGTCGGCGATGCCAGTAGACTTGAGGTAAGCCTCGGCGCGCTTGGCGAGGGAGCGCGGGTCACGTTCATAGCCCTGCATGGTGGAGGGCTCGATTACGTCGCAGCGCAGGTTGAGGGTCTTGTCCTCGAAGAAGGGATCGAGGATGGCGGTGGTGGCGTCGGGCATAAGGATCATGTCCGATTCGTTGATGCCCTTCCAACCCGCGATGGAGGAGCCATCGAACATCTTGCCGTCTTCGAACAGCTTATCGTCCACCGCGTGGGCCGGTACGGTCACGTGCTGTTCCTTGCCCTTGGTGTCGGTGAAGCGGAAGTCCACGTAACGGACCCCCTCTTTGGCGATGAGGTCGAGGACGTCTTTTCCATTCTTGGTGGCCATGATCGAGCTCCGGGGCAGATGGGTGGCGATGCCTATGTACATGCATGCGGCGTGCCAACACTAGCAGCCTGGATTTCCGGGGGTTTGGAGCAAAGGGCGCCGGTTAAGTTGCACCAATTTGGTGCATGCCATCCTGGCTTTGGGCAGCCGAACTGCGGTGAAGAGGTAGGAGGAAGCCGCTATACTGGCGGCTTCAGCGGGGAAACGGGCGAAAAGCCCATAAAAGCAACATCATGCCCTCAAAGAAACCCGCGGCTTTTCAAGAACTTATCCTAGCCCTGCAGAGCTATTGGTCCGCCCGGGGCTGCGTGCTCATGCAGCCCTTCGATATGGAGATGGGCGCCGGCACCTTCCATCCCGCCACCTTCCTACGTTCCATCGGCCCCGAGCCCTGGTCCGCTGCCTATGTGCAGCCTTCACGTCGCCCCACCGACGGCCGCTACGGTGAGAACCCGAACCGGGCTCAGCACTACTACCAGTTCCAGGTGATCATCAAACCTTCACCGGCGGATTTCCAAGACCTTTATATAGGTTCGCTCAAAGCCCTCGGCATTGATCCCCTGGTGCATGACATCCGCTTCGTCGAAGACAACTGGGAATCCCCGACCTTAGGCGCCTGGGGCCTGGGCTGGGAGGTGTGGCTGAACGGCATGGAGATCAGCCAGTTCACCTACTTCCAACAAGTGGGCGGCCTCGAGTGCAAACCCGTCTCCGGTGAGATCACCTACGGTCTCGAGCGCCTCGCCATGTACCTGCAAGGCGTGGAGAACATGTACCAGCTCACCTGGACCGATGGTCCCCTGGGAAAGGTGACTTACGGCGACGTCTACCACCAGAACGAGGTGGAGCAGTCCAAGTACAACTTCGAGCAGGCCAACACTGCCGAACTCTTCAAGTGGTTCGACATCTGCGAGAAAGAATGCTCGCGGCTCCTGGAACTTGGCCTGCCTCTGCCGGCTTATGAACAGGTGCTGAAGGCGTCACACACCTTCAACCTGCTGGACGCGCGCCGCGCCATCTCCGTGACGGAACGGCAGCGCTATATCTTGAGAGTGCGCACCCTGGCCCGCGGTGTGGCCCAAGCCTATTACAACACTCGCGAAGCCCTCGGCTTCCCGATGCTCAAAGGCGCCAAGGCATGAGCGCCGCCAAGAAGAAATCTGTGAGCCCGAATGCGAAGGCCGCAAAGATTCCCGCGACATTACCCTTCCTAGTAGAGATCGGCACCGAAGAGCTGCCGCCCAAGAGCCTACGCAAGTTGGCTCTTGCCTTCCTTGAACAGTTCGAGGCCCAGGCTGTCGCCAAGGGTCTCCTGCATGCGGGCAGCAAGGACGAGGTGTACTTCTCACCGCGCCGTCTCGCCATCTACGCACCCGCTATCTATCCCCGCCAGCCGGATCGCAGCGAGGAGAAGCTTGGTCCCGCCGTGGCTGCCGCATATGATGCGGCCGGCAACCCCACCAAGGCGGCAGAAGGCTTCGCCAAGTCCTGCAACACCACGGTGGACAAGCTCGCCCGCAAGCAGACCGACAAGGGCGAACGTCTCGCTTTCACCCTGGAGATCAAGGGTGAGACCGCTGCTGCCTTGCTGCCCGGCATGGTGCAGGAAGCTTTGGCGAAACTGCCCATCGGCAGGCGCATGCGTTGGGGTGCCGGCGCCGCCGAGTTCGTGCGGCCAGTGCACTGGGTGCTGATGCTGTTAGGCGACAAGGTGTTGAAGACCGAGATCCTGGGCGTGGCCGCCGGTGATAAGACCTACGGCCACCGCTTCCACCATCCTGCCGCTATCCCGGTGAAGAAGTCCGCGGCTTACCGTGGACTGCTGGAAAAGACCGGGAAGGTGCGAATAGAGGATCGGGACGGCAGTCTGGCGAAACAAGTCGGTGCGCTCGTGACACTGGCTGCCACCAAGGCCAAAGGCGTAGCGCGTCTTGAGCATGCTTTGCTGGAAGAAGTAGCTGCACTGGTGGAATGGCCGGTGCCCCTGGTGGGTGACTTCGACCCAAAATTCCTGGCCCTGCCGGAAGAAGTGATCGAGGTGGTGCTGCAAGGCCAGCAACGCTACTTCCCGCTGCGCGACGCCCACGGCAAGCTCTTGCCGCATTTCGTCACGGTCAGCAACGTGCAGAGCAAGGACCCGAAGGAGGTGAAGCGCGGTAACGAGCGGGTCATCGTGCCGAGGCTCACGGACGCCATGTTCTTCTGGGATCTGGACAAGAGCGCGCAACTGGATGCGCGGATAGCAGATCTGGAGACCATGGTGTTCCAGAAGGAGCTCGGCTCCTATGCCAACAAGCAGAAGCGTGTCGGTGCGCTGGTTGAAGACATCGCGCGGAGTATCGGCGGCGACGTCGGTTCGGCGCGCCGTGCGGCGACCTTGGCCAAGTGCGATCTGCTTTCGAACCTGGTGGGTGAGTTCCCGGAACTACAGGGCAGTGTGGGTTACCGGGTGGCGCTCGTGAACGGTGAGCCGGCAGAAGTGGCCCGGGCCATCGAGGAACACTATCTGCCGCGCTTCGCCGGAGACCGGCTGCCGGGGACCAAGAGCGGTCAGGCTCTCGCCATCGCCGACAAGCTCGACACGGTCTGTGGCATCTTCTCCGTGGGCCAGAAGCCCACCGGCGACAAGGATCCCTTCGCCCTGAAGCGGGCGGGCTTGGGCTTGATGCGCATCCTGCTGGAGAAGCAGTTAGATCTGGACCTCATGGACCTGATCCGCGCAGCCCTGGCGGCCCAGCCAGTACATGGCAAGACCCAGGATGGGGAGATCTACGAGTTCCTGCTGGAGCGCCTCAAAGCCTATTACCTGGAAGCGGGCATCCGTAGCGACGTCTTCGAAGCGGTACGCGCCAAACAGCCGCGCCGACCCCTGGATTTCCAGCGCCGGGTGCAGGCGGTTAACGAGTTCCTGAAGCTACCGGAGGCTGCGGCCCTCGCCGCCGGCAACAAGCGTATCGCCAACATCCTGCGCCAGGCGGGTGGCAACCCGGCTGCCGAGGCGAAGCCGGAACTGTTCAAGCTGCCGGCAGAGAACGTCCTGTTCGAACAGATCGGTCGGTTGCGGGGTGAAGTGGATTCGCTCGCCAAGGCCGGTGACTACGCCCAGGCCCTGAAGAAGCTCGCGGCGCTGCATGCACCGGTCGATGCCTTCTTCGACCAGGTGATGGTCATGGACCCGGATGCGGCTATCAAGGTCAACCGTCTGGCACTGCTCGCCTCCTTGAGTGCCCTGTTCCTGCAGACCGCTGATCTGTCACTCATACAAGTGGACCAAGCCTAAATGCGCCTGGTGATCCTGGATCGGGACGGGGTTATCAACCAGGAATCCGAGGCCTTCATAAAGACGCCTGAGGAGTGGATCCCCATCCCTGGGAGTCTCGACGCCATCGCGCGTCTATATAAGGCGGGCTACACGGTGGTGGTGGCCAGCAACCAATCGGGTGTAGCCCGGCATCTCTTCAGCCTGGATACCCTCGCCGCCATCCACGGCCGGATGCGCCGGGAAGTGGAAGCCGTGGGGGGCAAGATCGACTCCATCTTCTTCTGCCCCCACGGTCCCGGCGACCTCTGCGACTGCCGCAAGCCCAAGCCCGGCCTGTTCAAGCAGATCGCCAAGCGCTATAAGGTGAGCCTGCGGGGCCTGCCCATGATCGGCGACTCGGAACGTGACCTGGAGGCGGCCCGGGCGGTAGACGGCCGACCGATCCTGGTGAAGACCGGCAATGGCCTGAAGACCCTGGATGAAGACCACAACGTGGAAGAGGTCTACGATGATCTGGCTGCAGCTGCAGCGCAGTTGATGAAAGAGAATCACTAGAGACCCGTGATGCTGTTCCTGCGCTCCCTGCTGTTCAACATCATCTACGTCGTGAGCGTGGTGCCCTTCGCCCTGGCCGTGGCCATCGTCGCGCCCTTCGACCGCGAGTTGGGCGTGAAGCTCGCTGCTGCCTGGGTGCGAGTGGTGTTCTGGTCCCTGAAGTACATCTGCCGCATCGACTGGCACATGGAAGGCGCGGAGAACATCCCGGCGGAACCGGCTATCGCCTACTGGAAGCATCAGTCTGCCTGGGAGACCCTGGCGCAACTACTGGTGTTCCCCCAGCAATCCTGGGTGCTGAAGCGTGAGCTCATGTGGATACCGCTCATCGGCCAGGCGCTCTTGGCCATCGAGCCCATCGCCATCGACCGCAAGTCCGGCCACACCGCTGTGAACCAGGTGCTGAACATGGGCAGCCACCGGCTACAGCAGGAGAACCTATGGGTGATGATCTTCCCGGAAGGCACCCGAATGCCGCCGGGTTGTACCCGCCGCTACGGCATCTCCGGCGCATTGTTGGCGGAGAAGACCTGCCGGCCCATCATCCCCGTGGCTCACAACGCCGGTGACTTCTGGCGCCGCAACGCCTTCCTGAAATATCCAGGCACGGTTCAGGTGCGGATCGGCAAGCCCGTGTACCCCCACGGCGTGAAACCGGAGGACCTGAACAAGGAAGTGCAGGCGTGGATCGAGGCGCAGATGAAGGAGATCAGCCCCGGCTATGCGGGGACGGTGTTACAGGCAAGCAGGAAACGCTGAGCACCGGGAACCTTTGCTCCCAGTCGATAGTCCATTCGACTCATGACTCCGAAAAACCAGTCCATGATGCACCTCGCCCACTGCTTTCTGCGCAAGCTGGTGCCGCTGTTCTGCAGTGGCCTGCTCGCCGCTACGCCGGCCGCCGTCGCATCCAACACCGATCTCGGTGAGATCTCGGTCATGGGTACTCAGGGACCGACGCCTAGCCTCCCGGTCACGGTGATCTCCGCCCAGCAGCTGCAAGCCTGGGGCGCCATCGACCTCGCCGATGTGCTGAGCCTGGTGGTTGGCGCCACGCCCGCCCGGGGCGGTGATGGGGGCCCTGAAGCGCTCATGCCCGGGCTCGTGGGCGCGCGGGAAGCGGACGATTACTTGCTGGTGGTGGATGGTGTCCCCCAAGGCGCGACCACCGCGCCGCCCTTCGAATCGGTGTCGCTCACCGGTGTCGAGCGGATCGAAGTCCGGCGCGGCCCGGATCCGGTGATCTTCGGCAGCGCGGCCTTCGCCGGCGCCATCTACATCTATCACTATGGCGCGGGGAAGGCCCCGGACAGTGCCAGCGCAAGCGTGGGTTCCTACGGCAGTCACGGGTTGGACGCGGCCATATCGCTCCCGTCCTTGGGCGCCCTGGATGAATCCCTGAGCGCGACGGTATCGCACCAGGGATACAGCGATCCGCGCGGGAAGTCCGACCGCTACCAGCTCCTGTACCGGGCCTCGGCTCCAGCCGGAGACGGTGTGCTCGGCCTGGATGCAGGACTCCTGGACCTGCAGCAGACACCCCTCTCGCCCACGCCAGTGACGGATCAGGGCTTGAGCACCGCAGTACCGACCGACTCCAACCAGAATCCGGCTGGCGCGCGCATCAATGAATATCGTTCGCAGCTCAGCCTCGATTACGTACTGCCGCTTGGCGGCGGCACCTGGAGCAGCACCGCCGCGCTCACCCATGTCAGCAGTCCTGTGCTGCAGGGCTTCCTCGGGGAGGACGATGACGACGCGACACCCGGGACCAACGCCAGTGGATTCTCACAGGACCGGCGCCTGAACGAGGCCTATCTCGACAGTCATTGGCAACGGGCATGGGCCGCCGACTTCAGCCTGAGCGTAGGCATCAACGATATGTACGGCAACGGCGCGGCCCACAGTACGGCCTTCGACTACTTGGCACCGATGAGCGGCGCCACGCCTTCCCCATCCTCAGAACAGGCGGACGACCGATCCTACGCAGCCGATACGCGCAACTTCTTCGGCGTCTATACCCAGATCCATTGGCGCTTCGCGCCAGACTGGCTCCTGGACGTGGGCCTACGGGAAAACGTGACCGACGAAGACCGGCGCAGCAGCGATGATGACAGTGACCATGACGACGATGACGATGCGACTCGCCAGGCCCAGCGCAACAGCCGTCTCTCCAGCTCAGCGATGTTGAGCTGGGAGGCCCTCGATATCGGCGCCGATTCGGTGACCCCCTATATCGCCTATGCCGACGCCTTCCAACCCTCGCAGTTCGATTTCAGTCCTGACCCGGATGACGCGGCCTTCCTGGCCCCCGAGACCGCCCGCTCCTGGCAACTGGGGGTGCGCGGCGTGCTCGGCGCCCTCGACTGGGAGCTCTCGAGCGCACGGGTGGATTTTGGTAACGCGGTGGTGGCGGAACAGGTGCACGGGCTTCCGAGCTTCGTGAACGGCGGCTCGGACTATTTCCGGGATGTGGATCTGGAACTGGAGCTGCGCGTGTCAGAGCGGCTTCGGGTTCGTTTCAGCTACGAGTATGTGGAGGCCCGCTATCTCGACTACAACGCCCTCACCGACGACGGCGACAATCAGCAATTGGCTGGTAACCGTCTGCCCCTGACGCCGGTCTCCACCGCCGACTTCGGCGTGGTCTACGGGGGCTCGGAAGGGTTCAACGCCTCAGCCTCAGTCGAATACCGGGGCAGCCGCTACCTGGACCCCGAGAACCAGCTATCGGCACAAGCCTTCGTCAGTTACGACTGCAAGCTAGGCTACGGTTTCGACGGATGGTCGGTGTACTTGAGCGGCGAGAACCTGACGGATCGGCGCGATCCGTTGGCGGCGAGCGAGATCGGTGACGGCCAGGTCTACCGCATGCAGGGGCGGCGCCTGACCCTGGGGGTGACGGAGGAGTTCTGAACCGAGCGCCTACACGTCTAAGTTCGCCACTTCCAGCGCGTTCTTCTCGATGAACTCACGGCGCGGTTCCACCTGGTCGCCCATGAGGGTGGTGAACACGTCATCGGCAGTGCGGGCGTCGTCGATCCGCACCTTGAGCAGGCGCCGGCTCGACATGTCCATGGTGGTCTCCCAGAGCTGCTCCGGGTTCATCTCACCCAGCCCCTTGTAGCGCTGGATGGTCTGGCCGCGCTTGGCCTCGTCCAGCAGCCACTGCATGGCCTGCTTGAAGCCGGTGACTTCCATGCTGCGCTCGCCACGTGCGACTTCTGCGCCTTCGCCCATCAAACCGTCCAGCTGCTCGGCCAGCGCCGCGATGCTCTTGTACTCACCGGAGCCGAAGAACTCCCGGTGCATGAGCTTGTCGGTGGACAGGCCATGGTGCAGACGCGTGACCTTAAGGCTCGGCACCTCGCGGGCCGGGTCTTTCTGCAACGAGACGCTGTAGCGGGTGCCGCTGGCGTCGTCGATGTTGAGGCGCTTATCCAGCTCCTGGGCCCACTTGTTCAGGCCCACTACATCATCGAAGCTCTCCGGCGTCAGCACCGGCATGTAGAGAAGCTTCTCCAGCACCAGCGCGTCGTAACGGCGCGCCCAGCGCTGCATCATGGCCATGACTTCCACGTACTTGGCGGCGAGGGTCGCGAGCGCCGGGCCCTTTAGGGGTTTGGCGCCGGCCCTCACCGTGAGGGCCGCGTCTTCCTGCGCGGAAGCCAATAGCATGGTGTTGAGCTCGACATCGTCCTTCACGTACTGCTCGGACTTGCCGCGCTTCACCTTGTAGAGAGGCGGTTGGGCGATATAGATGTGACCGCGCTCCAGGAGCTCCGGCATCTGCCTATAGAAGAACGTGAGCAATAGCGTCCGGATGTGGGAGCCGTCCACGTCTGCGTCGGTCATGATGATGATGCGGTGGTAACGCAGCTTGTCCGGGTTGAATTCTTCCTTGCCGATACCGCAGCCCAAGGCGGTGATGAGCGTGCCCACTTCCTGGGACGAGAGCATCTTGTCGAAGCGCGCCTTCTCCACGTTGAGGATCTTGCCCTTGAGCGGCAGGATCGCCTGATACTTGCGGTCGCGGCCCTGCTTGGCGGAACCGCCTGCGGAGTCGCCCTCGACGATAAATATCTCGCAGAGAGTGGCGTCCTTCTCCTGGCAATCTGCGAGCTTGCCGGGGAGCCCCGCGATATCCAGCACGCCCTTGCGGCGGGTCATCTCGCGGGCCTTGCGCGCCGCCTCGCGGGCGCGAGCCGCCTCGATGATCTTGGCGACGATGATCTTGGACTCGGAGGGGCGCTCTTCCAGGAACTCCTGGAACTTCTCCGCCATCAGGGATTCCACCACGCCCTTCACTTCCGAGGAGACCAACTTGTCCTTGGTCTGGCTGGAGAACTTCGGGTCAGGCAGCTTCACCGAGACGATGGCGGTCAAGCCCTCGCGGGCGTCGTCGCCGGTCATGGGTATCTTCTCTTTCTTGAAGGCCGGCGAACCCTCGATGAAGGTATTGAGCGTGCGCGTCAGGGCGGCACGGAAGCCGGCCAGGTGCGTGCCGCCATCCCGCTGTGGGATGTTGTTGGTGAAGCAGTACACCGTCTCCTGGTAGGAGTCGTTCCACTGCAGCGCCACTTCCACGGTGATCTTCTGCTTCTCGGCGATGAAACGGAACACGTTGGGGTGCAGCGCTTCTTTGTTGCGGTTCAGGTGCTCGACGAAGGCCTTGATGCCGCCCTCGTACTGGAAAGTCTCGTGCCGGTCGTTGCGCTCGTCGTGCAGCAGGATGCGTACGCCGGAGTTGAGGAACGACAGCTCCCGCAGGCGCCGTTCCAGAATCTCGGCGTTGAACTCGATGTGGGTGAACACCGTGGCAGCAGGTTTGAAACGTATCTCGGTGCCGGTGCCCTCGGCGTCACCGATGGCGCGTAAGGCGTATTGGGGCACGCCGTCCGCGTACTCCTGCTCGTAGAGCTTGCCGTCGCGCTTGATGAGTAGATGCAGGTGTTCCGACAACGCGTTCACCACGGACACACCCACGCCGTGCAGGCCGCCCGAGACCTTGTAGGAGTTGTCGTCGAACTTCCCGCCGGCATGGAGGATGGTCATGATGACCTCGGCCGCAGACCGGCCCTCCTCCTTGTGCAAATCCACTGGGATACCGCGGCCATTGTCTTTAACGGAGATAGACTCATCTTCGTGGATGATGACCTCTATTTCGCTGCAATAACCAGCAAGTGCCTCGTCGATGGAGTTGTCCACCACCTCGAAGACCATATGGTGCAGGCCGGTGCCATCATCGGTATCGCCGATGTACATGCCAGGACGCTTGCGCACCGCGTCCAGGCCCTTCAGGACCTTGATGTTGCTTGAGTCGTAGCGCTTGGTTTCGGCCATGGGAGAGGTCTTTTTCAGCTATTTATCATTATACCAATTTGGCGATTTTCCCGTGTTCCACGTGGAACACATTGGCGTCTGGCCAGACTGGCAGCCGGTCCTTTTCCACGCTGGTGAGGAACACCTGGGCCTGCGTCTCAAGCACCAACTCCAGGAAGCGGCCCTGGTGCCCTCGATCCAGTTCGGCGGCGATATCGTCCACCAGCAGCAAGCATTGCCGGCCGGTGGCCTGCTTGAGGTAGGCCGCCTGGGCCAGGAGTAATGCCCCGGCCAGGACCTTCTGCTGCCCACGGGAAACCTGCTGCTGGGCGCTGATACCACCGATCTCAATGGCCATCTCAGCCCGATGTGGGCCGGAGCGGGTCACTCCCTGCTCCCGGTCGAAACTGCGGTTGGCCGCCAGGGCTTCCTCCAGGGTCTTACCCTCGCCCCAGCCTCGCAGGTACCTCAGGCCAAGGTCCATAGGTCCCAAGACCCGCTTGGCCCAGGTGCTCGCCACGGGAGCCAGCTGCTCCAGATAGTCCCGCCGCTGCCGATCCAGAAGGGTCCCGGCCGTAGCAAGCTCCGGCTCAAAGGTCCGCAGCACCGCTTCCGGAGCCTTCTGCTTCAGGGCGGTATTGCGCTGCTTCAGGGCCCGCTGATAGCGACGCCAGGCCGGGAGGAAGCCTTGTTCCACGTGGAACACTCCCCAGTCCAGGAACTGCCTGCGGTGCCGGGGGCCCCCTTCCAGGAGCTGATGAGCCGCGGAGTCGAAGAGTTGCACCGGCAGCCGTTCCGTCAATTCCGCCAGGTTCTGGGCCGGAGCGCCGCCCAAGCGGGCCTCCAACACCCCACCTTGCCGGGCAAGCCCCAGGGCCATGGTCCCGGAGGAATCCACGGTCAGACCGCTCATGAGGAAGCCTTGGGCTCCCTGGCGGATCAGGTTATCGGTTTTGCTGGTACGGAAGGATCGGGCGCGGCTCAGAAAGAAGATCGCCTCCAGCAAGCTTGTCTTGCCTGAGGCGTTATCACCGATGATGAGGTTAGCCCGGGGACTAAGGTCGAGTTCAAGAGCAGCGAAGCAGCGGAAATCCCGCAGCGTGAGGCGGGAGAGAGACATGGACTATCACAGCCGCATGGGCATCACGACGTAGCGGCAGACGTCATTCTCCGGCTGGCGGATGAGGCAGCTGCTGTTGGAATCCGTGAGGGTAATCCGCACCTCGTTCCCGTGGAGCGCGCTCAGGGCGTCCATGAGGTAAGACACGTTGAAGCCGATCTCGAGCTCGGCACCCTGGTACTTCACTTCCACCTCGTCCTCGGCCTCTTCCTGCTCGGGGTTATGGGCCATGACCTTGAGGCGGTTGGCGGCGAGCTGCAGACGTACGCCCCGATACTTCTCGTTGGAAAGGATGGCGGTGCGGCCTAAGGCATCCCGCAGAACCTGGCGGTCCGCAATGATGTCCTTGTCCCCTGCTTTCGGCACCACCCGCTCGTAATCCGGGAAGCGGCCGTCGATGAGCTTGGAGGTGAAACGCAGGCCCGGCAGTTCCACGCGCACATGGTTGGCGCCGAAGGAGACCTTGGCCGGTTCATCAGAATCCGTGAGCAGGCGCTGCAGTTCCAGCACGCCCTTGCGGGGGACAATCACCTGCTGGGCCGGCAGATCAGCCACATCCGCCTCGAGGTCGCACATGGCGAGACGATGACCATCGGTGGCTACAGCGCGGATGCGATTGGTGCTCATCTCGAACAAGAGGCCGTTCAGGTAATAACGCACATCCTGCTGAGCCATGGAGAACTGGGTGCGCTCGATGAGCTCCCGTAGTTTCTTCTGCACCAGGCTCACGCTACGCTGGGATTTGATGTCTTCGACTGCAGGGAATTCAGCTGCCGGTAGGGTGGCCAGGAGGAAACGGCTGCGACCGGACTTCACGGTCACGCGATCCCGTTCCAGGCTCAAGGAGACCTTGGCGCCTTCCGGCAGGGAGCGGCAGATATCCAGGAGCTTGCGGGCCGGCACCGTGACCTCGCCCCTCTCCTTGACCTCCACTTCGACCTCTGCGACCAACTCCACTTCCAAATCCGTGGCGGTGACCGACAGGGTCTTGTCCGTGACCGTGAGCAGCACATTGGCCAGGATCGGCATGGTCTGGCGGCGCTCCACGACGCCGACTACAGCCTGCACAGGTTTCAACAAGGTATCGCGCAGCGCCTCGAACTTCATTTATCCACCTGTCTTCTTAATCTTTGATTTAGAGGTATTCAAAACAGTAGTAGTAGATATAGAGCCCGCCATCCCTGGGGATAAGCGTATAAAATACTTATATTTCAGTCACATGCAGTCATAACACCCATGTTAACTGACCGCTGGTCACAACCCATCTAGCTGTGGGTGGATTGTGGATAACCCCGGCCCAGATTTTACCCACAAACAATCCACAGGTGCGCGCCCCTCTTATACATGGCGCCGGATCTCAGCTGGTCAGTGTCCGGTGCAGGGCCGCGTAATCTTCGTTCAGTTTGCCGTCCTCGGCACGCAGTTCCAGGATCTTGCGGCAGGCATGCAGCACCGTGGTGTGGTCGCGGCCGCCGAAGGCGTCGCCAATCTCGGGCAGGCTGTGGTTGGTCAGTTCCTTGGCCAGCGCCATGGCCATCTGCCGCGGCCTGGCGATGGAACGGCTGCGCTTCTTGGACAGCATGTCGTTGACCCGGACCCGGTAGTAATCGGCCACGGTCTTCTGGATGTTCTCCAGGGTCACCTGCCGGTCCTGCACCGCCAGGATGTCCCGCAGGCACTCCTTGGCGTAATCCATGGTGATGGCGCGGCCCGTGAAGCGGGCGTTGGCGATTACCCGACGCAGAGCCCCTTCCAGCTCGCGGATGTTGGAACTGACCCTCTGGGCGACGAAGAAAGCGACTTCGCTGGAGAGATCTACGCCCTCCGCCACTGCCTTCTTCATGAGGATGGCCACCCGGGTCTCGAGCTCGGGCGGTTCCACCGGCACCGTGAGGCCCCAGCCGAAGCGGGATTTCAGGCGTTCTTCCAGGCCCTCGACCTCCTTGGGGTACCGGTCGCAGGTGAGTATCACCTGCTGCTGGCCTTCCAGGAGTGCGTTGAAGGTGTGGAAGAACTCCTCCTGGGAGCGCTCTTTGCCGACGAAGAACTGGATGTCGTCGATGAGGAGGGCGTCCACGGAGCGGTACTGGCGTTTGAACTCATTTATGGTGTTGTGCTGCAGCGCGCGCACCATGTCGTTCACGAAACGTTCCGAGTGCACGTAGGCGATGCGGGCCTTGGGGTTACGCTGCAGGATCAGGTGGCCGACGCTGTGCATGAGGTGCGTCTTGCCCAGGCCTACGCCACCGTAGATGAACAGCGGGTTATAGGCCTTGCCCGGGTTCTCGGCGATCTGGTGGGCTGCCGCCACGGCGAACTGGTTGGACTTGCCCTCGACGAAGCCCTCGAAGGTATAGAGGGGGTTCAGGCCGCTACCAGGGGTCGGGATGGGCGGGGCCGAAGGCACGTGGCCGGGCAGGGCGGAGGGCAGGGAAGGCTCGGCGCTGCCGCCGACCTCCAGAAGGACCCGGCGCTGTTTGTCTTCGGCGAGTTCCCGGGCCAGGTTGGAGATGCGCGGCAGGAAACGATCCCGGACCCAGTCCATGACGAACCGGTTGGGAGCGAGCAGTCGCAGGGTGCCGCCTTCTTCCTCTTGGGCGTGGAGGGGGCGTATCCAGGTGTTCAGTTCCTGTTCGGAGAGTTCATTCTCCAAATGACTGACGCACCGCGTCCAAAGCGATGGCATGGCTAGACAGACCCCCGAAAAAGGCTCTTTGAAGCGGCGATGCCGCAACCGACATCGCGCGAAGATTTCGGTTGGGAGTCTATACCGGCATCTTGGAGTTATCCACACCCGCGCCAGCGAGAAATGCCCTAAGCACGTAACGCGCCAAGTTGCTGGACCAAATTCCAGCAGTTGACACAGACGCGCCGCACACGTCTAATAGCGGCCCTTTTGCCCGGTGCGACAAGGGCTTCCGTGCCTTATCGCACGTCTTATCGGATTCGAGTGTCATGAAAAGAACGTACCAACCCAAGAAGGGTCGCCGTAAGAAGACCCATGGTTTCCGTGCCCGCATGTCCACCAAGCGTGGCCGGCAGGTAGTGAACGCGCGGCGCGCCAAGGGCCGCAAGCGCCTCACGCCGTAATCGGGGGCAGGGACCGTGCGTCCCGCTTCCTTCCCGCCCGCGGCGCGTCTGCGCCTGCCCTCGGAATTCAACCATGTGTTCCGCTCAGGCGCGCGAAGCAGCGACGCCTGTTTCGTGGTGCTGGCCAGTAGCAATGCTTTGGGCTCGGCCCGGCTCGGCATCACGGTGGCGAAGAAGAACGTGGCGAGCGCCGCCAAACGCACCCGCATCAAGCGCGCGGTGCGTGAGAGCTTCCGCCAGAATAGGGCGCTCCTGCCGGCGGTGGACATCGTGGTGCAGGCACGCAATGCGGCACGGCAACATGACAACGCCGGGCTGCGCTCGAGTCTCGATCGGCATTGGCAGGAACTGATCAAGCGATGCAAAGGATCCTGATCTTCCTCATCCAGATATACCGTTACACCGTGAGCCCGGTGTTGGGACAGCGTTGCCGCTTCGAACCTTCCTGTTCCATGTATGCCATCCAAGCACTGCGCGAGCATGGCGCCATCAAGGGTAGTGGTCTCGCCGCCTGGCGCCTGTGCCGCTGCAACCCCTTCAACCACGGCGGCTATGACCCGGTACCGCCTTCGCACCCGCATCTAACTGAGCACCGCCATGGATAACCGCCGCATCTTCCTCCTGGCCGCGCTCGCCATCGTGGCCTTCGCCATCTACCAGACCTGGATGCTGGACTACGGCCCCAAGCCTGAGGCCGAGAGCGTGCCGGCAGCATCCACTGTGGTGCCGCCGGCCGGCACCGTACCTGCGGCTGCGAGCCCTGCAGCCGTGGTCACGGCTCCCGGTACCGCCGCTGCGACCCTGCCCAAGGGGCAGGCGATCCATGTGCGCACCGACGTGCTGGACCTGACCCTGGATACCGCCGGCGGCGATATCCGCCATGCCGCCCTGCTCAAATACCCGGAGACGTTGAAAGACCCGAGCACGCCCGTGCAGGTACTGGACGATGCCGATGCCACGCTGATGGTGTTGCAGGGCGGCTTGCAGGCGAGCCAAGGCACGGCTCCCGGCGCCGATGCGCAGTTCACCACACCCAAGACCGACTATGTGCTGACAGATGGCAGCGACACGCTGACGGTGGCGCTCACCTGGACCGATGGACAGGGCCTCACGGTATCCAAGACGTACACCCTGAAACGCGGCAGCTATCAGATCGGTGTGGATTACCAAGTGCAGAACCAGGGCAGGGCGCCCTGGGCCGGCAGCGCCTGGCTGCAATGGCAGAACCGCTGGACTGCGCCCCACACCAGCTTGTTCAGCGGCACCGCCCGCTACGAATACCAGCGCTTCGCCATGCATGGCGCCCAGGGCTATCAGCAGATCGATTTCAACAAGGTGGCGGAGACGCCGGTCTCCCAGACCCAGGACGGCGGTTGGGTAGCGGTGGTCGAGCATTACTTCATGGCGGCAATCATCCCGGCCGGCCAGCAGAAGAACCTCATCTACAGCAAGTCCGCCGGCGACTCGCGCTTCGTCAGCGGCACCGTGAGTGCGCCCAAGACTGCAGCGCCCGGCGCGAGCGTCGATTACACCGCGACCCTGTATGTGGGCCCGAAGCTCCAGACCCAGCTCGCCGCCGTGGCGCCGGGCATGGAGCTCACGGTGGATTACGGCAAGCTCACCATCCTGGCGCAGCCCCTGTTCTGGCTGCTGTCGCACATCGAGAAGTTCATCGGTAACTGGGGTTGGTCCATCGTGATCCTGACCCTGCTGATCAAAGCCGTCACCTACAAGCTCAACGAGATCAGCGGCCGTTCCATGGCCAAGATGCGCGTGCTGGCACCGCGCCTGAAGCAACTGCAGGAACGTTACAAGGACGATCGTCAGAAACTCGCCCAGGCGACCATGGAGTTGTACAAGAAAGAGGGCGCTAACCCGGCCAGCAGTTGTCTGCCGATGGTCATCCAGATCCCGATCTTCTTCGCCCTGTACTACGTGCTAGTGGACAGCATCGAGTTGCGCCACGCGCCCTGGATGCTGTGGATCCATGACCTCTCGGCACCGGATCCCTTCTACGTGCTGCCGGCGCTCTATGGCGTGGCCATGTTCATCCAGCAGCATCTGCAGCCGGCGCCGGCGGACAAGACCCAGGCCATGATGATGAAAGTCATGCCCGTGGTGTTGATCGTGTTCTACATGGTGCTGCCGGTGGGCTTGGTGTTGTATTACCTCTGCAACTCCATAATCACCATCGCCCAGCAGCGCTATATCAATAACCTGATCGAGAAAGAATCCAAGCCGCGCAGCTGAACCGGATTCATCGGGGGAGCAGGGGGCCATGATCAGCATCCGCGCCATCATCCCGGCGGACGCCGCCAAGGTGACCGAGCACCGGCATCGCATGTTCGTAGATGCGGGCAAACCTGACGATGCGAAGCTGCGCGCCATGAGCACGGCCTTCCAGGCCTGGCTCGAGCCGCGATTACAGAGCGGCGAATACTTCGGTTGGTTTGCGGAAGAGGGGGGCCAAGTGGTCTCGGGTCTCGGCATGATGACCCTGCCGTGGCCGCCACACCCCCTGCATCTCGAGCCCATGCGCGGCTATATCCTCAACGTCTACACCGAGGCCAGCCATCGCGGCCGGGGACTCGCGAAAGAGCTCACGGAACGCGCCATGCAGGAAGCGCGCATCCGCAAGCTCAGTCTCACCATCCTGCATGCCACCGAGATGGGCAAACCCCTCTACGCCAAGCTCGGTTTCAAGACCACCAACGAGATGCAGTGGGTCAAACCTGACGACTGATCCGTGTCAGCTCTTGAGACGCGTATCGACTTTGGACACATGCTCCAGAGTGTTGTGCACCGGGCATTTGTTGGCGATCTCCAAGAGCCTCAGGCGCTGCTCCTCGGTCAGGTCGCCTTCCAGTTCCAGTTCGCGGGTGAACTGATCCATCTTCACTTCCTTGCCGTCGGCGCAGTCGCTGGCATCCTTGGCGTAGACCTTGTCGTGGGTGAGCTTCACGCTGAGCCCCTTCAACGGCAGCTGCTTGCGATCTGCATACATGCGCAGGGTGATGGCGGTGCAGGCGCCAAGCGCCGCTGTGAGCAGACCATAAGGATCCGCTCCCGCATCGGTGCCGCCTGACTCGCGGGGCTCATCGCCGGTGATGTGGTGGGGACCCACATAGATCTCGCAGCGGTAATGGTCCTCGCCCATGCGCACCACGGTCTCTCCGCCATTGGCGGGGCTGGAGAGGGGTTGCATCCCGAGCTCGCCCAGATACTTACTGGCCCAGGCTCCCAGGATCAGGCCCACATATTCTGAATCCTTCTCGCTGGTCAGCAGGTGATCTGCCTCGTTCAAGCTGATGAAGCTCTTAGGATGCAACGCCGCGCCGAAGAGCTGCGAGGCGTTGCTGATGTCCACGGTCTTGTCGGCGGGGGAATGGAACACCAACAGGGCTTTGCGCAAGGAACGCAGGTTGGCGGCCCAGGGCCGCATCTTCAAGTCATCCAGGAAGGCTTTCTTGAAACGGAACTTGCGCCCCACCAGGCTTATCTCCGCTTCGCCTTCCTCCTCGACCTTCTCCCGGCCGGGCCCCAGCAGCATGGCTACATGCTCCGGGTCCGCCGGCGCGCCGATGGTGGCCACCGCCACGGAGGTCGGGATGTCATGGGCCGCTTCCAGCACGGCCGTTCCGCCTAAGGAATGGCCGATGAGTATCTTGGGTGCCTGGTACTTGTCCGCTAGGAAGGCGGCGGCGGCCTTGAGGTCCGCCACGTTGCCGCTGAAGGTGGTGTCGGCGAAGACGCCCTCGCTCTCGCCGAGGCCCGTGAAATCGAAGCGCAGCATGGCGATGCCCTCCCGGGCAAGAGCGCGGCCGATGTTCACGGCGGCGCGCACGTCCTTGCCGCAGGTGAAGCAGTGGGCGTAAAGGGCGTAGGCGCGGGGCGTGCCATTGGGCGGCATGTCCAGGCGGCCGGCCAGCATCTGGCCTGAGCCGTTGGGGAAGCGGACGGGGATGCCGGGCATGGGTTACGCCTATATAGAAGCTATGATGGGAAGAAGAGTCTCTCTCCGAAGCGCTTATTTCACAATGAGCATCCCAGACACCATCGCTGCCATCGCCACACCCCCCGGAAGAGGCGGCATCGGCATCGTGCGGATCTCCGGGCCGGCCGCCGCGGCGATAGCCAAGGCACTCACGGGTCGTCAGCCCAAGCCGCGGCGGGCCTCCTTGAAAGAGTTTCGGGATGAAGCGGGCAGGATCCTGGATACGGGCCTGGCGTTGTTCTTCGCCGGGCCCGATTCCTTCACCGGTGAGGATGTGTTGGAGCTGCAGGGCCACGGCGGAGCCGTGGTGCAGGATATGCTCCTCAGACGCGTCCTGGAGCTAGGCGCGAGGCTCGCCCGGCCCGGCGAGTTCTCGGAGCGAGCATTCCTCAATGACAAGCTGGATCTGGCCCAGGCAGAAGCCATCGCGGATCTGATCGACAGCGGTTCGGAGCAGGCGGCGCGTGCCGCGCTACGTTCCTTGAGCGGCGAGTTCTCCCTCAAGGTCACGCAGCTGGTGGAAGACATCACGGTGCTGCGGGCCTACGTGGAAGCCGCCATCGACTTTCCGGACGAGGAAGTGGATTTCCTGACAGAAGGCGACGTGGCCGGAAGGCTGGATCTCATCCGCGATTCGTTCGAAGCGCTCGCTGCCGCGGCACGGCAGGGCAGTCTGATGCGGGAAGGGCTGACGGTAGTGATTGCCGGGCGACCCAACGCTGGCAAGTCCAGCCTGCTCAACCAGCTGGCGGGCCACGATGCCGCCATCGTCACCGACATCCCCGGCACCACTCGCGATCTGTTACGGGAACGCATCGATCTCGACGGTCTGCCCCTACACCTCACGGACACCGCGGGCTTACGGGAGAGCGGCGATGCGGTGGAACAGGAAGGCGTGCGCCGCGCCTGGGGTGAGATGGAGAAGGCGGACCGGGTGCTCCTGGTGGTGGATGCCACACGGGGGCTCACGTCGGAAGATCAGGGAATCATCGAATCCATGCCCCGGGCCATCCCCGTGACCGTCATCTACAACAAGATCGATCTCACTGGCCAGCGCCCGGCGGAAGATGAATTGGATGGAATCGCGAGCGTCTGGGTCTCGGCTCAATATGGTTTGGGATTGGATCTCTTAAGGGCGCACTTGAAACGCATGGCAGGTTATCAACAGACCGGCGAAGATGGTTTCACGGCCCGGCGCCGGCATCTGGATGCCATTCGCCGCGCCCGTGAACATCTGGAAGAAGCGGCAGATCGGGTGCAAGCCAAGGCCGGGGAGTTGCTTGCGGAAGAACTGCGTTTGGCGCAGCTCTGCTTGAGCGAGATCACCGGCGGGTTCACCAGCGACGATCTCCTGGGAAAGATCTTCTCCAGTTTCTGCATCGGTAAATGACCTGGGAGGTCCCATGGGGTCCTTGAGCGCACTGTCGAGACGCAAATCCATCGAGCAACTCCAGCAGGAGGCGGGCGAGAGCAAGCAGTTCCGTCGAGTACTGGGCCTCTGGCAGCTTACGGCCATCGGGCTAGGCGGCATAATCGGTGTGGGCATCTTCGTCCTGACCGGCGTGGTGGCGGCGACGCAAGCAGGTCCCGCGGTGATGATCGCTTTCGTGCTGGCGGGTATCGCCAGCGCCGCCGCGGCGCTCTGCTATGCGGAGTTTGCCGGCATGATCCCGGTGGCGGGCAGTGCGTACACCTACGGCTATGCAGTGCTGGGAGAATTCGCCGCCTGGTTGCTGGGCTGGGATCTCGTGCTCTGTTATGCGCTCATCGTCGCTGTCGTCGCAGCGGGCTGGTCCGGTTATGTGCAGGCGCTCATGGGTGCTGTCGGTCTCGTAATGCCGGCGTGGGCTCAGGGAGCGATCGGCAGCGGCCCGGGGCATATGTTCGACGTGATCGCCGCTACCGTAGCTCTCGCCATCGCCTTGTTGCTCACGGTGCGAACCGAATGGGGTGCACGTTTCAATACCGCCATCGTCGCCATCAAGATCGCCGGCATCCTGTTGGTGATCCTGGCGGGTATCGCCTACGTGAAACCGGAGCACTGGCATCCTTTCATGCCCTTCGGTTTCGGCGGCGTGTTATCCGGCGCGGCGGTGGTGTTCTTCGCGGTGTTCGGTTATGACACTCTCACCACGGCAGCTGAAGAAGCGAAAGACCCACAGCGAGACCTACCCTGGGCAGTGGTGTTGTCCTTAGGTATAGCGATGGTTTTGTATCTAGGTATGTGCCTGGTGCTGACCGGCATCGTGCCGACATCCACCCTCAACAACGCGGCGCCGGTGGCCAATGCGTTCTCCGCTATCGGCCTGCACTGGGTGATGGTGATGGTGTCCCTGGCGGCCATCACCGGTATCACCAGTGTGCTGTTCGCCAACATGCTAGCGGGGGCGCGCATCGGTTTCGCTCTGTCACGGGACGGCTTGATCCCCGGCTGGTTCAGTGCCGTGCATGCGCGCTATCGCACGCCTTATAGAGCGACTTTGATATTGGGCGTGGTGACGGCAGTGGCTGCGGGCTTATTCCCTCTCACCACCGTGGCGGAAGTGGTGAACTTCGGCATGTTGGCGGCCTTCGCGGTGATCTGCATCGCGGTGATCATCCTGCGCCGCGCGCGGCCGGAGTTGGTGCGTAGTTTCCGGGTGCCGTTCGTTCCGCTGCTGCCTATCGTTGGCGCGGTCTTCTCGGTGTGGTTGATCTGGGGGCTGCCGGTAGGCGTGTGGTTGGGCTTCGTAGCCTGGATGGTATTGGGCGTACTGGTCTATCTCGGCTATGGCATGAGACACAGTCGCCTCTCAGGCGGAGCTTAAGCCATCACGCTCTTCACCCGGTCACGGCCCGCCGCCTTGGCTTGATACAGGGCCTGGTCGGCGCGGCCCAGGGTAGCGCGGAGATCCTCGCCCGGCCGGCACATGGCGAGACCGCAGGACACGGTGAGCGCCACGTTCGCACCTTCCACCAGGAACTTGGCTTCGGAGACCTTGTGGCGGATGCGGTCGATACAGACCAGCGCGCCCTCAAGATCCGTCTCCGGCATCACCAGCAGGAATTCCTCGCCGCCATAGCGGCCGAAATTCTCATCGCCCCATTTGTCGCGGGGCGGCCCATCCCGCCCCACCCGGTCCAGGTTGCGGATCTCGCTCAACACCAGCATTGCGAACTGGCGGAGCACGTCGTCGCCGCCCAGATGTCCGTGCTGGTCGTTGACAGTCTTGAAGTGGTCCAGGTCCATGAGACAGAGACTGAAGCCGCGGCCAGTGCGTTGGGCGCGCAGCTGTTCCTGCTCCAGTATCTGCATGATGTGGCGGCGGTTGTAGGCGCCGGTGAGATCATCGTGCACCGCCAGGCGCCGGTTCTTGGCTAGGGCCGCGCCGAGTTCGGCGTTGCGCTTGGATACGGTCTCGCGCAACTTGCCCACGTAACTGCCGAAAAAGGCCAGCCACAGCAGCGTCGCCGAGAGCACCACGAACTGCAAGGCCTCCAGGGGCAGCGGGATACCGCTGTCGTGACGGTACACGTCCCGCAACACCACGAAGCCGTAACCCACAATCACCAGCACGGTAAGCCACAGGTATTCGCGGCGCCGCAGGCGAAATACGCCGAACAGGAACACCACCACATATAAGAGCAGCAGGATGCCGCGCACCTTGGGGGCGAGGGCCATGAGCAGCATCACCCAGAAGGTGGCCACCACCATCTGCGGCAGAGTCAGGCTGGGATCAGGCCAGTAGCGGTTGAGGCCGGAGCGCAGCAGCCCATAGAAGACCAGGTTGCAGATGGCGGTGCAGAGCACCGCGATGCCGAAGCCGCTGGCCGAGACTTCCACCAGACCGAGCTGATAGCAGTAGAACGTGAGGCCGACCCACAGCACATAGGACGAACCCGCCATCAGGAAGCGTTTGATCCTGAGGGTCTGTTTGGCGTCCTCGGGGAAGAATTTCCAGCTCACGGCAGTGTCCGGACCTCATGGGGTTCGTACCCAGAGGTTGCCATAGCCCGCCGCGCGGCTCTCGCTGCCCGTCGCGGGTTTGATACCGTTCGGCGGACGTTTTACATATTCGAGTCTAGTTACGCCCATTCAAAGTGGTGCCCGGGCTGCATTTATCCCAAGATCTGCTCCCGCCGGTATAGCCATACGGCCAAGCCCGAGAGCCCCCCACCCAAGATGAGCGTACTCAGCACCGACAGGCTCACGAACAGGGGCTTCAGGGGTTCGCCCTTGATGAGCTCGGTCACCAATACATCCTGGCTCATGGAGGGCAGCAGCATCATCCACCAGGCGGGCTCCATGGGGAACATCACCATGCCGAGCACCGGGACCATGGGCAGGATCATGATGAAGGACAGCCAGGTCTGAGCTTCCTTATAGCTCTTGGTGAAGCTCGCCACCACCGAGAGTAGTCCGGCGATGAACAGGCAGAAGGGCAGGCATACCAGCAGGGTGGCGAAGGCGTTGGCCGGCGTGAAGTCCACGGAGATGCCCACCTTGGCGGCGGGGATGAGGTGCTGGCACCAGAGGAGGGCGATGATGTCGATGCTTAGGGACACGGCCGAGAACAAGGTCACCGCCGAGAGCTTGCCCAGCACCAGGGTGCTGCGCGGTACCGCGGTGGTGAGCAGGGGCTCCAGGGAACCACGTTCACGTTCGCCGGCGGTGGAATCGATGGCGAGATAGAAGGCGCCGAGGATGGCGGCGAACAGCAGGAAGTACGGCATCATGCCGAGCAACAGTACGGCGCGGGATTGCGGCGTGGAGATGTCTTCACTCTCCACCACGATGGGCACCGCGGCGCGCGGATCCACACCGCGAGCCAAGAGTCGCAGCGCGCCCACACCCTGGCTATAGCCTTCCAGGGCATCCCGTACCCGGTCCACGTTCTTGCCAGCGGACTCCCGCGACTTATCAAACAGCAGCTGCACGTCGGCGGGCTGGCCAGCGGCGAAGGCCGAGGCATAGCCCGGCGGGATGACCAGCACTACATCGAGCTTGCCGGTCTTGACCTCATCGCGCGCATCTAGCGGTGCGGCTTCCACCTTGAGGTTGTGCTGGTCGAGGTATTGCATGAGGCCCGGGGCGAAGTCCAAGCCCCGCACCGCCACGGTGTAGCTCTGGTCCAGATCCGCTACCTGGCGGTTGATCACCGTCTGCATCATCACCGTATAGAACAAGGGTCCGAACAGCGGACCGAACACCAGCACGGTGAGGAGCGTGCGGCGATCCCGCAGGTTGTCGATGGCTTCCTTGAAGAAAACCGCGAAGTATTTTCTCAGCGTGCCGTTCATGCTGCCCCCTCCGCGCCGCAGAGCTTCACGAAGGCTTCTTCGAGGTCGCTCTCGCCGGTCTGCCTGCGCAGTTCGTCCGGGGAGCCCTGGGCCACGATGCGGCCTTCGGCGATGATCACGATGCCATCGCAGAGGGCCGCCACCTCCTGCATCACGTGGCTGGAGAAGAGCACGCAATGGCCTGCATCCTTGAGCTTGCGGATCAGGGCACGCAGGGCACGGGTCGCCATCACGTCGAGACCGTTGGTGGGCTCATCCAACACCAGGTTCCTGGGACTATGTACCATGGCGCGGGCTAGGGCCACCTTGATCTTCTGCCCCTGGGAGAAGCCCTTGGCGGCTCGGTCCGCGAACTCGCCGATCTCCAACAGTTCTAGCAGTTCATCGATGCGGCGCGTGAGCGCCGCGCCGGACACGCCGTTCAGTTCGCCGTAGTAACGGATGTTCTCCCGGGCCGTGAGCCGGGGATAAAGCCCGCTCTGGTGCGGCAACACACCCAGTCCCAGGCGCGCGGAGTTACTGTCCGTGACTACATCGATGCCATCCACCTTCACGTTGCCAGATCCCGGCTTCAACACCGTGGAGATGATCCGCAGGGTGGTGGATTTGCCGGCGCCGTTGGGGCCCAGTAATCCCGTGATGCGGCCGTCGCGGGCGGTGAAGCTCACGCCTTGGACTGCCTGTACCGAGCCGAAGCCCTTCTTGAGGTTAATGACTTCAATCATGCCGATTCACCGGTTATCGATAGGGAAACGAGAGATTTTGACGGCTGGCTAGGCAAAAACGCCCGAGCACCCGGAGTGCACTCTTCTGTGCACGAGGAGTGCGAGGAAGGTTTTAATAATGCCAGCGGGCAAAAGATCCGTTTCCCGATCATGGGGTGGGTCCACTAAAAGATACAAAGAAGGGGAAGGGTTTCATGTCCTTCACGCAGGCGGTATCCAGGCCCTTCACGGAAGCCGTGTCCACGAAGGCCGCGGCGATGCGTGGCACGCAGCCGCGGAACACGTTGCCGTGGCCCTGGCCCGGGGTCACCAGCGAGAGGCTGTTGGAGAGGGTCTTGGCGGTGCGTTCGGCGTTGGCCGGCGGCGTGACGGGATCATCCTCGCCGGAGAGCAGCAGCACCGGTTTGGCCGAGACAACCGGCTTCTTGAAGTCGGGATCCATCACGCCCCTGGGCCAGAGCTTGCAAGATCTCACCATGGTATCCATCGTGGTCGCTCCGAGATAGGTATCCTGAAGCAGCTTCTGGTGTTGAGGGTCTTCGGCTATGAACGGTGCGTCTTCCGTGCAGATCACCGAGGCGCTCATCCCCTGGGCAAAGCCTTCATCCACCTCGCCCTTGATCAGCAGCGCCGTGCTCATGAGCGGCAGGTAGTCGTGCTCGGCTGCTGCCTGGTGTATCAGCAGCGGCAACAGCGAAGCGGTCTCGGCTTGATAGCTCATGAGCCGCACCGTGCCCGCCACCTTGTTCCAGGTAAGTTGCTCGGTGCGCGGCGCGCCGGTAAGGGGATCCCGCAGTTGTACGTTCACGGCGCGGTTCCCCAGGTCGCCCTGCAAGGAGGCGAACTCGGCTGCCAGGGCCGGGAAGGCGTGGTGGCAGGCCTTGTCCTGTTCGCAGCGGGTGAAGATGAGGCCGAGCGCCCGCTGTGCGTCCAGCGAGATGTCTGGCCCGAGGGTGAGGTCCGCCGGTACCACACCATCCAGGATCACGCTGCGCACCGAGTCCGGATAGGCGCGCAGATACTGCAGTGCCACGCGCGTGCCATAAGAGATGCCATAGAGGTCCACCTGTTTGTAGCCAAGTGCGGCGCGCACCGCGTCTAGGTCCTGCACCGCCACGGTGGTGGTGTAGAAGCGCGGATCCCCCGGCAAGCGCTTGAGGCAGGCCTGTACCGCAGCGGTCACCGTGGCATCGTCGGATTTCGAGTCATCTGGCAGGTCCGGGCAGTCCAGCCTGTTGCTGCCGCCGGTGCCGCGCTGGTCGACCAAGACGATGTCACGGTCGGCGCGGATGCGATCGAAGGCGCCGCTCTCCTGCACGAAGCTGTCGGTGGAGGCCTGCCCGGGCCCACCCGCGATGAAGAACAGAGCATCCGGCTTGGGCTCACTGGAGCGCGACTTAAGCACCGCGACATGCAGTCCGATCCGCTTGGATTTGGCATCAGCGCGATCTTCCGGCACTGAAAGAGTGATGCAGCGGGCCTGCATGCGTTGTGGGCCGTCCTCCGCACCGATCTGGCAAGCCTGGAACTGCGGCGTGGGCGCCGCTGCCGGCGCCGCGTGGACACCGGCCGCGAAGATCGCCAAGCCATACAACAACGCGGCGGTGTGGGTGGTCATGTAGCGTGGCATCTTCATCCCCCAGATCATTGCGTGGACGGAACGTCGTCCGCCTGGTACTGGAAAATCTCTTCCATGGGCCGGCCGAACAGATGCGCGATGGCGAAGGCCAAGGGCAGGCTCGGGTCGTATTTCTCGGTCTCCAAGGCATTGATGGTCTGGCGCGAGACATTGAGGCGATCCGCCAGCTCCGCCTGGGTCCAGCGTTGTTCGGCGCGCAACACGTGGATGCGGTTCTTCACTTGTAGCGACGCCACAGGATGCAGGCGGAACCGGCCCACACTAGGTCGATGACCATGAACACCCACCATAGAGGGACGTGGGGGAAACCGGCCAAGTCCTCCAAGAAGCCATAGGTCAGGCTGAGGAAGGCAGTGGTACCGGCCGCGATGGCCAGGGCCTCGATGTTCACGCGACGCTGCAATTCGTCGGCACGGGACAGGTAGCGGATTACCGCCCAGACCATCCAGGCAATGGGCAGGGCTGGCAACAGGGCCAGCAGCACCCGTTCCGGCATGGGTGGCTTGGCCCTGAGGGTATCAACGGTGCCGGCAATCAGCGCGATGTAGGTGACCGCGGCCACCACCATCTGGGTCTGGTAGCGACGACTGGCCTTGGCGGGGCTCATGGGAGGTTTGGTATTCATGGGGTCTAAAAGTAGAACATACATGACTTTGTGTCAAGTACGCTTGTCTTTTAGTCCATATAAGTCGACATCTGGTAGTATAAATGACCCGCAGTCATAAATACTCTGGAGAGTCCCTGGGGGGTCGCTATCCTTGTTAAGACAAGGGGGGAGGCACGATGCCACGCGTCATCCATTTCGAGATCCATGCAGACCAGCCGGAGCGGGCCATCCGTTTCTATCACTCGGTGTTCGGCTGGGAATTTCTTAGGTTTCCCAATGCCATCACCGATTATTGGGTGGTGAAGACCGGCGAGAGCAACCAGCCCGGCATCGACGGTGGACTGGTGCGTCGCGACATCCACTTCGAGGGTGTCGGCACCACTGCCTTTGTCTGTACCATCGCGGTCTCGGACCTGGACGTATACCTCATGAAGGTGAACACCAGCGGCGGCCAGCTGGCGCGCGAGCGTTTGGCGGTGGCCGGCGTCGGTTGGCTCGCTTATTGCAAGGATACGGAAGGCAACCTGTTCGGCATGATGCAAGTGGACGGAGGCGCCAAGTGAGCGACGAGACCCAGAGATTGACGGCCAAGGTGCGCGAACTCGGACCATGGTTCCATCAGCTGGATCTCGGTAACGGCGTACTCACCCGCAATATCAAACGCTCACCCGGGCCGCAGCCCGTCGATCATCCTATCCCGCGCTGGCACAAGATCCGAGACACCCTGCCGGAGGACATGCACGGCATGACGGTGCTGGACGTGGGCTGCAGCGATGGGTTCTTCAGTTTCGAGATGGCGCGACGCGGTGCCGAAGTGCTGGCGGTGGATGCCCAGCGCAGTGCAATCCGCCGCCTGCGCTGGGCGCAACAGCAGTTGGGCGTGGAGGGCGTGGAATCCATGTATGGCGACATCTACGCTTTCGACAAGGGCATCACCCTGTACGACAGGTCGCGCCATTGGCTGATGCGCAGGCTCTGGATGGTATGGAGCCTGCTGACCCGTGGCCATCTCACCGGCCTGGATTACACGCCGCGCCGTTTCGACATGGTGTTCATGTTCGCGCTCCTGTACCACATGAAGGAACCGCTGCTGGCTCTGGAGCGGCTCGTGCCTCTCGCGGACATACTGCTGGTCGAGTCGGCGGCGGTAGATGACGAGGCCAACTCGGCCCTGGTGTTCCAGCCGCCGAAACCGGGCGTCACCGATAATCCGAAGTGGTTCCCCACCACCCGTTGCATCAAGGACATGCTGCTCTGGGCCGGCTACGACGAAGTGCGGGAGATCGCCAGTGCCGAAGACAAGCGGCCGATTTACGTGGCGTGGAAGCACGGCGCTGATCTCAGGCGCTGGCACTTGCCGATCTAAGGCCATGCGCGAAGGCATACAAGGTGGGGGCATCATGAAGATCAAGCATCTGAGTCTCGTGGCTCTGGTCATGCTGGCGCTCTCCGCCTGCGGAACTGAGCCCATCCAGCAGGATCAGCCCATCACGTTGCAGGCAGGCCAGGGCCTAGCAGCAGTGGTATACGACGTCGCCGACCCCTTGAGCCAAGTGACCCTGGAGTCGGCGGAGAGTAGCACCCAACTGCAGATCACCGCGGTCCCGGTAGGCGTCCACGTCTATCTGTTCCAAGTGCCGGCCGGCAGTTACTGCTTCACCAGTTTCCAGTTTGGTCGCTGGCACTTCTTCTCCAAGGATAAAGAAGGCCAATGCTTCCAGGTGAAGGCCGGAGAACTCGGCTATGGCGGGACGTTGTCGCCACGGGTCGTGAACGGCGAAGTGATGACGGGCCAGGATATGGACTTGGAGAGGTTCCGCAGCGAACTGACCCAGAGTTACCCGATCATCGCCAAGCAGTTCCTGCCTCCGGAAGTGAAGGAATACACCGCCGCCGACCTGAACACGCCCGCTTCGACGTCTGAACCGCCGGTCAGTGCCACGGCGGCAGTCCCTGCCAGCATCACGCCGCGACAAGTGCCGGCCGCCAGCACCGACCAGATTACGGAGTGGATCGAATACATCCCCGGTACGCTCGACCATGTGGTGTTTTTCCGCAACAACACCCAGTGGACCATTCAGGTCAAGCGTTTCGAGTTATATGACTGCGTCGCGGTCAAAGCCTGCGGCGTGCAGAAGTTCACGCTGGTCATCCCGCCCCACGCCATCCGTCAGGCGATGATCATCGAGCCTGCCGATCCGCATGATGCGTATACCTACCGCACCCGGTACATCTATGGCTTCGTGCAGAACGGCAAACACTGAGAAGAGCAAGGGCGTGGACACTCTGCGGCTGTTATCCACTGGCGTCCTGGTGGGTTTACTGTGCGGCTGTGCCGCGGCGCCGCTGTCCAAGGACCAGAAGGTGAGCTTGGCACCGGACCAGGGTCTCGCGGCGGTGATGATCGATGCCCTCGACCCCTTGAGCCAGGTTACCTTCGAGCAACCGGGTGGCAGCAGGAAGCTGATCGTGGCAGCAGCACCGGCGGGTATCAACATCTATCTCTTCCCCACACGCGCTGGCCGCTATTGCATGACCGGCTTCCATTTCGCCGAAATCGACTTCTCCGCGCGGCAAGGCGTGCAGGAATGCTTCGAGGTGAGCGCAGGCGAACTGAGTTACAGCGGCACCCTGGCGCCGCGAGTGGAAGACGGCAAGCCGGTGACCCACCAGGTCATGGACGAACAGGGATTCCGGGTGCTACTGGGCCAGCACTATCCAGAAGTAGCACGGCAATTTCCGCCGCCGCCCCCAGCGGAGTGAGCTCAGCCCGTCGAACCACCCACCAGAGCCACGCCCACAGCGATGAGTAGCGCCGAGGCGCCTTTTTGCAATAGCTCCCGCGGCGAGATGTCTTCCCGTCCCAGGTGTGGCATGAATAGCGTGAGCAATACACCGAAGCCGAATACGAACAGGGTGGTGGTGCCGGAGATGGCCTGCACCAGGCTCAGGGGCGCGAGTAGCAAGGCGTAGCGTGCCCCCAGGTTGCCGCCTAAGTTGATGAGTTCATTGGTGGCGTTGATGCCCAACACCGCGCCTGGATGGCGACGGAACAGACCGGCGAATTCACGGCGCATGGCAGGCAGCACCAGTACTGCGAGACCAAATACCGCCTCACCCGCGTAGCTCCAGAAAGCCGTGGTCCAGAAGCCGATGTCTTCCGCCAGGGCCTTGAAGATCACCGAGCTCACCGCCAGCGCGAAAGCCGCTGCCAGCATCAGCAGCAGGAGTCGCAGGCGGAAACGGTGGCGCGCGCCGAACTCGAAGGACACCAGGCCGCCGCCCAGCACGATTAAGGCGCCGCCCGTGAGTTGGCGTGCCGTGAGGGTCTCGTGGAGGAATATCAGAGCCAGCCCGTAACCGAAGAGCGGTGCGGCTTGGAAGAATGGCGCCACCACCGAGGCTTCCTCACCCTGCAGGGCTTTGAGGTAAAAGTACATGCCGAGCATGTAGAGGGCGCCAGAACAGGCTATTGCCAAATCCGGACCCCAGCCGGGCGTCAGCGCATCGTGCTGGAAGAACGCGATGAAGGGCAGCATCACCAGGCCGATGAGGGCGGTGAACACCAGTAGCACAGCCGGGCTCGCGCCGCGGAAATACTTCTCCAGCAGGTATTTATCCACATGGGTGGAGGCGGCCCATAAGATCGGACCGGAGAAGGCGAACAGGAGCCAGAGGTGCTGCATGGGAGAGGGGATTCTACCGCCGCACTTCAGCGCGCGGTGGGAACCGGACATAGGTGGGTCCCCGACCCTAAGACCACCAGATGCCCTGGCGGCCAACTGGCCGTGAGCAGGGTTTGTGCATAAAATGGCCACCCCCAAGAGACAGTCAGCGGTTCTCCCTGAAGATGGATTTCCCCAAGTCATACGATGTGATCGTGGTCGGCGGCGGCCATGCTGGTACCGAGGCGGCTCTCGCCTCGGCACGTATGGGTGCGGCCACGCTGCTGCTTAGCCATAACATCGAGACCCTGGGCCAGATGAGCTGCAATCCCGCCATCGGTGGCATCGGCAAGGGCCATCTGGTCAAGGAGATCGATGCCTTGGGTGGTGCCATGGCCCGTGCCGCGGACCGGGCCGGCATCCAATTCCGCATCCTCAATGCCAGCAAGGGTCCGGCGGTGCGCGCTACTCGCGCCCAGGCGGATCGCATCCTATATAGGAAAGCGATCCGGGGCATCCTGGAGAACCAACCGAACCTCACCATCTTCCAACAAGCGGTGGACGACATCATCGTCGAGTCCGGTCGGGTGCGGGGCGTGGTGACCGACATGGGCGTGAAGTTCGAGGCGCCCACGGTGGTCCTCACCGTCGGCACCTTCCTCGCCGGGCGCATCCACGTGGGTCTCGAGAACCAGCCGGGCGGACGCGCCGGCGATCCTCCGGCCCAACGTCTCGCGGAGCGTCTGCGGGAACTGCCCATCCGGGTCGGACGCCTCAAGACCGGCACGCCGCCGCGCATCGACGGGCGCAGCATCGATTACACGGATCTCGCGGAGCAGTGGGGCGATCAGCCCACGCCGGTATTCTCCTTCCTGGGACGGCGCGAAGAGCATCCGCGCCAGATCGCCTGCCACATCACCCACACCAACGCGCGCACCCACGAGATCATAAAGGCGGGTCTCGATCGCTCGCCCATGTATACCGGTGTCATCGAAGGCGTGGGTCCGCGCTACTGTCCGTCGGTGGAGGACAAGGTGATGCGCTTCGCCGATAAGGCATCCCATCAAATCTTCATCGAACCGGAGGGCCTCGACACCCACGAGATCTATCCCAACGGCATCTCCACCAGCCTGCCCTTCGACGTACAGTTCGAACTGGTCCGGAGCATCAAGGGTTTCGAGCAGGCCCACATCACCCGGCCTGGTTATGCCATCGAGTACGATTACTTCGATCCGCGGGACCTCAAGTACTCCCTTGAGACCAAGGCCATCGGTGGTCTGTTCTTCGCCGGCCAGATCAATGGTACTACCGGCTACGAAGAAGCCGCCGCCCAGGGGTTGCTCGCCGGCATCAATGCGGTGCGTCAGGTGCGGGATGAAGCCCCCTGGTGCCCCAGCCGCGATCAGGCATATATAGGTGTGCTGGTGGATGACCTCATCACTCGCGGTGCGCCGGAACCTTATCGCATGTTCACCAGCCGCGCCGAGCATCGCCTGATGCTGCGGGAAGACAATGCGGACTTGCGGCTCACGGAACAGGGACGCGAGTTGGGCCTGGTGGACGAGACGCGTTGGGCTGCCTTCAGCAGCAAGCGCGAAGCCATCGGACGTGAGACCGCGCGCCTAGACGGCATCATGGTGCGGCCTACCGATATCAGCGAGACCGAAGCGATCGACTCTTTCGGCGCGCCTCTGTCCCGCGAGACCCGCGCCCTCGAATTACTGCGCCGCCCGCAGGCGAGCTACAAGACGCTCACGGCTCTGCCGGTGGTGGGCGATGCGGGTGTCGCGCCGGAAGTGGCGGAGCAGGTGGAGATCCAGGTGCGCTATGCAGGTTACATCGCCCGTCAGCAGGAAGAAGTGGCCCGGGCCCGCCGTCAGGAAGAGACGCCCCTGCCGGAACGGCTGGATTTCACGGTGATCTCCGGCCTCTCCAACGAAGTGCGTCAGCGCCTGGAACAGGTGCGTCCCGCGACCCTGGGGCAGGCGGCTCGCATCCCCGGCGTCACGCCGGCAGCCATCTCACTCCTGTCAGTGCATCTCAAGAAGCGGTCCTTGTCCAAGACTGCTTGAGCCACGCCGCTTATGGGTCATCTCCAGTATCTCTTCGCTTCCCTCAACTTCCTGGATTGGTGGGAGCTGGCCGTGTTGCTGGCGCTGGTCGATGTGTTCCTGCCGCGAGCCAGACTGCTGCCCGGGGCGGTGGCGGCGGGCGTCCTGGGTTTCATCCTCATGCTCTTCCCGCAGATCGCCTGGGTCTGGCAGGTGCCGGGGGTCGTGCTCTTGGCGCTGGGCATCGGGCTCGCGTATCGTTGGAAATCCCCACTTCAGATACCCGGGAGTCGCATCATGCCCAGCTTCCATGATTTCTCCGTCAAGACCATCGACGGGACCCAGAAACTCCTCAAGGACTACCAGGGCCATCCGGTGCTGGTGGTGAACGTCGCCAGCGAATGCGGTCTCACGCCCCAGTACACGGGGCTCGAAAAACTCTATAAGCATTACAAGGACCAGGGCCTGGTGGTACTGGGTCTGCCCTGCAACCAGTTCGGTGCTCAGGAGCCGGGCAGTGAAGCCGAGATCAAGAAGTTCTGCGAAGTGAAGTACGGGGTGGATTTCCCCCTCACATCCAAGATAGAAGTGAACGGCCCCGGTGCCCATCCTCTATATAACTGGCTGCGCTCCGCCAGCGATGGCACCGACATCCAGTGGAACTTCGAGAAGTTCCTGATCGGCAAGGACGGCCACCTCATCAAGCGCTACTCCCCCAAGACCGTGCCGGAAGATGCAGCCCTGAAAACCGACATCCAGGCTGCGCTATAAAAGGCATCTCTACGGATGCGCAAGACTCTCATCATCGTTTTCCTGCTCTGCCTCAGCGCGGGCCTTGCTGGCCGCGCGCAGGGCGACGAGGGCATGTGGACCTTCGATGACCTGCCACTGAAGGAGATGCAGACCGAGTACCAGTTCACGCCCTCGGCGGACTGGCTCTCGCACCTCGAACATGCGGCGCTGCGTCTCAAGGAAGGCTGTTCCGCGTCCTTCGTCTCTCCTGATGGATTGATACTCACAAACCAGCACTGCATCGCGGATTGCATCGCCGAGATCTCCACGCCCAAGCACGACTACACCCAGGACGGCTTCTTCGCCATGACCCGTGACGCGGAGCAACGCTGTCCGGAGATGACTGCGGAACAGCTTACCGACACCAAGGATGTGACCGCTGAAGTCTCAAAGAGTCTCAAGGACCTCACCGGCGATGCCTACACGGATGCCTTGCGTGGCATCAGTAGCCGTCTGGAGCAGGAGTGCGCCGACGGCGACTCCAAGCGCTGGACCTGTGAACTCGTCGATCTCTACCACGGCGGCCGCTACTCCCTTTATAAGTACCGCCGTTACCAGGATGTGCGCCTGGTGTTCACGCCGGAGAATGCCATCGCCGGTTTTGGCGGTGATCCGGATAACTTCAACTTCCCGCGCTACAGCCTGGATGTTGCCTTGTTGCGGGCCTATGACCGCGGTGTGCCGGTGCAGAGTGAATACCTGCTGTTGGCTGGGCATACTCCGGCGGAAGGCGAACTGGTGTTCACCGCCGGCAATCCCGGCACCACTGAGCGCGGCCGCACGGTGGTGGAACTCAAGACCCTGCGCGACGACGAGATCACTCCGGCCCTGGTGTACTACTCGGAGCTGCGCGGCATCCTCGAGCAATACGCCCACGAGGGTAGCGAGCAGCGGCGCATGGCTTACGCGAACCTAGGCGCCGTGGACAACCTGATCAAGTCAGACCAGGGCCAGTTGGAAGCACTGCAGGACCAGGCACAACTGTCGCAGAAGGCCGAGGAAGAGAAGTCTCTGCGGGACTGGGTGATGCAGGATCCGCAACGCCGTGCCGAATACGGCGATCCCTGGACCGCGATCAGCGCCGCCGAACAGCGTTACCACGGCCTCGCAGTGCGCTACCGGATGTTGGAACAGTCCTGGGGCTTCGAGTCGCGGCTCTTCGACTACGCGCGGCTCCTGGTACGCGGTACCGTGGAACGGGACAAGGGCAACGGCCGGCGTCTACCGGAATACCGCGATGCCAACCTGCCGCGCGTCGAGCAGGCGCTGTTCTCGGATGTGCCGGTGGCGGAGGACTACGAGGAGCTGATGCTGGGCTGGTCCCTAGAGAAGCTGCGCGCCGCCCTCGGTGCCGACGATCCCCTGGTGCGACAGGTCTTGGGCCGCGACTCGCCGGAAGTGGTGGCACGCCGCATGGTGGAGAGCAGCCAGCTCGATTCCGCCAGCATCCGTCACCGCATGTGGGTGGACAGCGATTTCATGGAGACCAGCAACGATCCCATGATCCGGCTCGCGGCTGCGGTGGATAAGGATGCCCGTGCAGTGCGCCAGGAATACGAGGAGCAGGTGCAGAGCGTGATCCGCAGCGGCAGCCAGATGATCGCGCGGGCGCGCTTCGCCCGTGACGGCACCGGCATCTATCCCGACGCCACCTTCACCCTGCGCCTGTCCTACGGCCAGGTACGCGGCTGGCAGGAAGCGGACCAGAAGATCCCGGCCTTCACTGACTTCGGTGGCCTGTTTGCACGCGCCACCGGCAGCGCGCCCTTCGCCCTGCCGCAGCGTTGGGTGCAGGCGGAGTCACAGCTCGCCGCTGATACTCACTTCGATTTCGTGACCACCAACGACATAGTGGGCGGCAGTTCCGGCAGTCCCGTCGTGGACCGGGACGGCAAGCTGGTGGGCCTGGTGTTCGATGGCAACATCCACTCCCTGGGTGGCGACTTCTGGTACGACTCAGACCAGAACCGGGCCGTGGCGGTGGACGACCAGGCCCTGCTGGCCGCCTTGCGCAAGGTCTACGGCATGGATTCGCTGGCAGATGAACTGGTCGGTGGGCATACACAAGCTGCCAGCCTTGCTCCGGCGAAGGCCGGGCAGTAGCATACGCGGCCCTCAATTAGGCCTTCCTCTCACATGGCTCACCCGTCTACCTTCGCCCAGACCAGTCCCCGCGTAGGCTTCGTCAGCTTGGGCTGCCCGAAGGCGCTGGTGGATTCCGAGCGCATCCTCACCCAGCTGCGCATCGAGGGTTACCAGGTGGTGGGCGGCTACGGTGAAGCGGACGTGGTGGTGGTGAATACCTGCGGCTTCATCGAGGCGGCACAACAAGAGTCGCTCGACGCCATCGGCGAGGCCCTGGCGGAGAATGGCAAGGTCATCGTCACCGGCTGCCTCGGCATGCGCGAGCAGTTCATCCGCGAGCATCACCCGGATGTGCTGGCCATCACCGGCCCCCACGACTACGAGGCGGTCATGAAGGCGGTGCACGCCCAACTCGCGCCACCGGCGCGCAACCCTTACGTGGACCTCATCCCGGCCAGCGGCATCAAGCTCACGCCGCGCCACTACGCCTATCTCAAGATCTCCGAAGGCTGCAACCACAAGTGCAGCTTCTGCATCATCCCCAAACTGCGCGGCAAGCTGGACAGCCGTCCCATCGCCGAGGTGATGCGAGAAGCCGAGAAGCTGGTCAAGGATGGCGTGAAGGAACTGTTGGTGGTGTCCCAGGACACCTCCGCCTACGGCGTGGACCTGCGCTATGCCGGCGGCGAGTGGCGCGGCAAGCAACGCCGCTCGCACATGAGCGACCTCTGCGAAGCGCTGGGCGAGCTCGGTGTGTGGGCGCGCCTGCACTACGTGTATCCCTATCCCCACGTGGACGAGATCATCCCGCTCATGGCGGAAGGCAAGGTGCTGCCTTACCTCGACATCCCGTTGCAGCATGCGAGTCCGCGCATCTTGAAATCCATGCGCCGCCCCGCGGCAGGCGAGAAAGCGCTGCAGCGCATCCAGGCCTGGCGCAAGGTCTGCCCCGACCTCACCATCCGCTCCACCTTCATCGTCGGCTTCCCCGGCGAGACCGATGCGGACTTC
>DASYCJ010000096.1:0-9169 GCA_036500225.1 Gammaproteobacteria bacterium | reverse complement strand
TCCAGTGACAAGTCCAAAGACGCGGCGCTGGTGGATCCCTTCGACGTGGCCTTCGACTCCACCAGCGGCAAGCGCGTGAACGGCGCCAAGCTCACGCTGGTGGATGCCAGCACCGGCAAGCCGGCGAAGGTACTGGGTAAGGACGGAGTGAGCATCTATCCGTCGACCCTGGTGAGCGGCACCGAAGTCACGGACTCCTCCGGCGTGAAGTACCCGATGCCCAAGGGCGGCTATCTGTTCCCCATGGTCAAGCCGGGCAACTACCGCGTGGAAGTGGTGGTGCCTGCCGGCTACCATGCCCCGTCGGTCGTGAGCGTCAAGGCCTTGCAGGACCTGAATGGCGCGCCCTACGTCCTCCCGTCCGCGTCCTTCGGCGGGAAGATCGATCATTCCAAGCTCGACATCCTGCAGCTCGACATACCCCTGGATCCGATCTCGACCCAGCTCCTGATGCAGAAGAGCGTCTCCCAGCCCCAGGCCGCGATCGGCGACATCATCCAGTTCTCCCTCACCGCCGAGAACACCAGCACCACGCTGTCGGCGGAAGGCGTGGACATCGCCGACTTCATGCCCACCGGCATGCGCTACGTGAAGGGTTCGGCCCGCCTCGGTAGCGCCGTGTTGGCGGACCCGGTCATATCGTCCACCGGCGAGAGGCTCGACTTCTCCATCGGCTCCGTGCCCAAATCCGGCACAGTGACCGTCACCTATGCGGTGGAACTGACCGCGTCCACCCCGCTGACCACGGTCGTCAACAGCGCCGAGGCCATGGAGAACGGCAAGCCGGTCTCCAACATGGCCACCGCTGGCGTGCAAGTGACCAGCGACTTCCTGCAGAACGTCAACACCCTGATCGGTCGGGTGGTGGTGGGCTGCGACGTGCAGGGCAAGCAGGGCGTGGAGAAGGCGCGGGTGGTGATGGAAGACGGCAGCTATGCCGTCACTGACAAGAACGGCGACTATCACTTCCAGGCCATCAGCAACGGAACCCATGTGGCCCAGCTCGACCTAGCCAGCCTGCCCAAGGGCTATGAGCCCATGGACTGCGTGCAGAACACGCGCTGGGCCGGCCGTAACTATTCCCAGTTCGTGGAAGTGCACGGCGGTGCCCTGTGGCGCGCCGACTTCCACGTGCGTCCCATCCCCGGCGCCGAGGGCGACTTGAGCCTGCAGTTGGCCCAGGCCCCGGTGCAGGACCACGTGCACAACACCGTGCAGCTCGCGGTCTCGGACGTGCCGGTGAGCAACCTCAGCACCACCGTGCTGCTGCCTGCCGGGATGACCTATGTGAAGGGCTCCGCTCGCCTGGATGGCCAGACCCTGGCCGATCCGGAAGACTCCGGTGACGGCATGCTGGTGTTCCGCCTCGGTGCCCGCGCCGCCGGTTGGAAGGGCGTGCTGGAGTTCGACTCCATGCTGCCCCAAGCGCCTGGTGCCGCGCCCGCCGCGCATCAGCAGAAATCCTTCGTCATCGAGGGCTTCCCCTCCGGCAAGGTCGAGCTCGACCAGCATGACCGCGAGGTGATGCAGCAGATCGCCGACCTCATCAAGAGCTCCGCCAACATCAGCATGACCTTCGTCGGCTACACCGACGACGTGCCGGTGTCAGCCGGCTCCCAGTACGCCAACAACATCGAACTCTCCATCGGTCGCGCCCAGGCCGTGGCCGACTACCTGCAGTCGCACATCGCCACCGACGGCGCCCAGATCTTCATCTCCGGCCGCGGCGAGAACGACCCGCTGGCCTCCAACGACAGTGAAGCCGGCCGCGCCAAGAACCGCCGTACCGAGATCGACGTGCAGTACGACGACAAGGTCCAGGCCAGCGTCGCCGGCAACACCGTGTTCCAGACCCGCGTGCTCGCCAACTTCGATTCGCCGAGCGCCAAGAGCCTGCACACCCCGGCTGCCAGCGTGATGCTGCATGCCGTGCCGGCCGGTGAGCAGAAGCAGAAGGAATTCACCCTGCAGGACTTCGCGCCCGGCAGCAGCGACTTGAGCGACCGCGACCAGGCTGCCTTGAAGCAGGTCGCCGATCTCATCAAGAACTCGAACCACGTGAGCCTGACCTTCGTCGGCTACGCGGATAACCAACAGGTGGCAGCCGGCTCCAAATACGCCAACAACATGGAGCTCTCGGTGGCGCGCGCCCAGGCGGCTGCGGACTACGCCCGCGCTCACATGGACATCGACGGGGCCCAGGTCTTCATCGTCGGCCGCGGTGACAGCGGCGCGACCGATGGCGATGCCCAGGCCGGCAGCCGCAGCACCGTCATCAAGGTGGACTACCAGGAAGTGGATCAGGCCGCCCTGGCCGCTGCCGCTGGCAAATCCGACGTGGAGCACGCCGCGGTCAAGGGTCTCTCGCCCGCGGACGAGACCGATGCCAAGGCGCAGAACGCGGCCGACAACGCCGACGACGCGCCGCCCGGCGAAGACAAGCTAGCCGACAGCTTCGAAGTCAGCCCCAAGTGGCTCGAGACCGAGGCCGATGGGACGCCCCAGTTCATCTGGCCGGCCAGCGACACCCTGCCGGCGGTGCCCGCTATTCGCGTGGTGGTGGAGCACAAGCCCGCTCAGACCGTGAAGCTGTTCATCAACGGCGATGAGGTCGAAGGCCGCAACTTCCTGAACCAGCAGAGCAACACCAAGCACAGCGCCATGGTGGACACCTGGATGGGCGTGCCGGTGCATGAGGGCGACAACCAGTTGGTGGCGCAGGTCATGGAAGGCGACACCGTGGTGCAGCGCCTGGAACGCAACGTTCACTTCTCCGGCGCGCCGGCCCGCGCCGAGTTCGCGGCTGAGAAGTCCAGCCTGGTGGCGGATGGCCGCACCAAGCCCGTGTTCGTGGTGCGCTTCTTCGACAAGTGGGGCTATCCGGCCCGCCGCGGCATGGTCGGAAAGTATCAGATCAGCCAGCCCTTCACTGACTGGCAGAGCACCGACCAGCTGCAGCAGGACCAGACTTCGGCGCTCGCCCCCCGTGAACCGAGCTTCGTGATCGGCGAGGGTGGCTACGCGTACCTCAAGCTCACCCCCACCACCAGCACGGGCCAGGTCACCGTGACCGTACCGATGCCGCAGGACGTGCAGCAGCAGCTGCATGGCTGGATGGCGCCGGCTGGCCGCGACTGGATCCTGGTGGGCGTGGCCAGCGGCACCGCCGCCTTCGACAAGATCAAGAACAACATGCAGACGCTGCAGGGTGACGACCCGAACAGCAACATCTACCAGGACGGGCGCATCGCCTACTACGCCAAGGGCACCATCGCCGGCGGCTTCCTGGTGACCAGCTCCTATGATTCCGCCAAGGCCGGCGGCGTACTCACCAATGGCCTGCAGCAGGCGGTGAACCCCAACACCTACTTCATGTTGTATGGCGACGGCTCGGAGCAGGGCTTCGATGCTTCCAGCTCCCAGAAGCTGTACATCAAGATCGAGCGCGGGCAGTTCTATGCCATGTTCGGCGACTACGACACCGGCCTGACGGTCACCGACCTGTCGCGCTATGACCGCCAGTTCACTGGCGTGAAGAGCGCCTACCAGGGCGAGCACTTCGGTTACACGGCCTTCGCCGCCCAGAACGACCAGGGCTACGTGCAGGACGAGATCCAGGGCAACGGTACCTCTGGCCTGTATCACCTGTCCCACACCCAGTTGCTGATCAACTCGGAGCGCGTCAGCATCGAAGTGCGCGATCGTTACACCAACGCGGTGCTCTCGACCCAGCAGCTCACCCCGTTCGTGGATTACACTCTCGACTACTTCGGCGGCACGATCTTCTTCAAGCAGCCGGTACCGCCGCGCGACTCGAACTTCAACCCCGAGTACATCGTGGTCGAGTACGAGGTGTCCACCGGGGCTGCCAACTCGCTCACCGCCGGCGGCCGCGCCTCGGTCAAGACCGCTGATGGCAAGGTGGAGTTAGGCCTGACCGGCGTCAGCGAAGGCAGCAGCGATGGCAGCAACAAGCTGGCCGGCGCCGATCTGCGCGTGCAGGTGACCCAGAGCACGCAGTTGAAGGCGGAAGTGGCCCGCACCAATAACGGTCCTCAGGGTGACCTCAGCAGCGTGAGCGGCCTGAGCACCGTGAACACCGTGCCCGGCGCGACCGTGACCACCGGTGGTACCAGCACCAGCGACTCCAGCGGCACCGCATACGGCGTGGACCTGAAGACCAACAGCGTCGCCCTGCAGAACGACCTGTATGTGAAGAATGAGGCTCCCACCTTCGGCCTCGGCCAGCAGAGCCTGGGCGATGCTGGCATGCGCCGCATCGGCGATGACACCAAGTACAACCTGGACCAGAATTGGTCCATCCTCGGTCAGCTGCAAGACCAGCAGTCGTTGGCCTACGACGTGACCACCGACGTGGTCAGCACCGGCGTCCAGTACAAAGCCAAGAGCGGCGACACCGCGGGAGTGGGTCTGCAGCGTGCCCAGGACAGCTATCCGAGTCTCACCCCCACGGTCGCCGGCACCTCCGCCCAGGGCGACTTCGCCACCAACCAGGTCACCGCCAACGGCAGCTATGGCATCCTCGACCAGAAGGTGGTGCTGCATGGCAACGTGCAGACCAGCGTGAACGGCGAGGCCGCCGATCCGCAGTATCCGAACATGGTCTCTGCCGGCGTGGACTATAAGGTCACCAAGCAAGCCAGCTTGTTCGTGGATGAGGAAGCTTCTTCCGGCGCCGAGCTGTCCGATCGCACCACCGAGTTCGGCGTGAAGGCCCAGCCCTGGACCCACGGCCAGGTGGACACCTCCATCAGCCAGGAGAACAGCGAATACGGCCCGCGCCTGTTCTCCACCATGGGCCTGACCCAGGGCTTCGACGTGACCCCGAACCTGAGCTTGCAGGCGGGTTACAACCGTGTCGCCACCATCCACCAGGAAAACTTCGCGGCCCCGGCGGTCACCGGTACCGGCACCACCAGCACGACCAGTGTTGCAGGCACCACGCCGGGCACCACGGGTACCACCGCCGTGACTGCACCCGCTGTCGGCACCCAGACCGAGGACTTCAACGCCCTGTTCGTGGGCTTCGGCTATCACCAGGACACCTGGTCCATGAACGGCCGCTTCGAGACCCTGAACTCGGATGACGAGAGCACCCGCAACCTGTTCGCGGGCTTCTACCGCAGCCTGTCCCAGGGCCAGGCCTTCAGCGCTAGCCTGCAGGCCTTCCATAGTTTCTATACGGTCGGCGGTACCTCCGACAGCATCGACGGTCGCCTGGGTTACGCCTTCCGCCCGGATGACAGCCGCTGGTCCTGGCTGCAGCAGCTCGACCTCATCTATGCCGACCAGTCCGGCCTGCAGTCCATGCCGCAGTTCGCCACCACCACCGGTGTCGCCGCGAGCCAGGAATCCGCCGCGACCCTGGCCAACAATCCGCAGACCGTGGCCACCTACGGCCTGGACATGAAGAACTGGAAGCTCGTGGACAACCTGCAGGCCAACTACACGATCGAAGACCGCTACCAGATCTCGCTGTACTACGGCGCCAAGCTCGCGCGCTTCGCCTTCGACTCGGGCAGCTACCAGGGCTACACCGACATCATGGGCAGCGAGTTCCGCTACGACATCAAGCCTAAGTGGGACGTGGGCTTCCTGGTGAGCCGTATCCACTCCTGGACCGCGGGCACCGTGAACGGCAGCTACGGCATCGAGACCGGCTGGGACGTGGGCACCAACGCCTGGATCAGCGTGGGTTACAACTTCAGCGGCTTCTACGATCCGGACTTCACCGCGAACCACTACACAGCGAAGGGCATCTTCCTGCGCTTCCGCTTCAAGTTCGATCAGGACACGGTCAAGGATTGGGCGTCGGCCAGCAAGGTCGTCTTGCCGGCGGCGCCGTAAGTTTTCAGCAGGGGGTTTGGTACAGAGGGTCTAAGGACAGAGGGTTGTGTGACTTCGGATGCCCGCGGATGGACGTCCGGGGTTGGCACGGCGGGAGTCGGTGGCCGACACCATCGACTCCCGCACTTTTATACGGAGTGGGCCCGCCGGAGAGTCAGGGCTTTCCGGCGGCGACCTGCAGGTCAGTCAGACATCAGTTCCGCGTGACCGCCGCCGGCAAGGTGGGGGCCGCGCTGCCTTCAGCGTCGGTACGGAAGTACACATTCAAAGTCCGCGAAGGACCACCGCCATCCGGTGCGGCGAAGACCCTCAGGTTCGGCAACAGGGTGAACCACAGGCGCAGGGTATCCGGCCCACTGATGGCCGCGTGGATCACCATCACGCCCGGAGGCAGCGGCAGGTTGCGCGGGAAGGTCCCCAGGTTGCGTACGCCCGCGATATCCACTTCCGCCTCGCCACGCCCGTCGTTATCCTTGGTGGTCCAGGACACCGGTTGGTCGAACTTGAGGGTCAGGCCGCCACGGCTGCTGGTGCCCACGCTCACTTCCCGGAGCGCAGTGCCGGATCCGTGACGGATGGCAGCCACCTTCGCCTTGATGCTTGCGACGATCGAAGAGGTGATGCTGGTCTTGGGTTTGGCCGCCGCCGTATGGGCGGCGGGGGCGGAGATCACCGCCGGTATTGCGGCCGCGACAGTCGCGGTGCTGGAAGCCGGGGCCGGGCTGGAGGTCGGGGCCTCACTCTGGAAGTCGACCGGTAAGCCGACGGGGTGGTCGGTGAAGCGGCCCATCCAGAAGCTGCCCACCATCAGCAACAAGAGCAACAATATATATAAGACGCGGCGGCGCGGACTGGGAGCCGGCGCCACGGGGCTGCTGATCAGAAGCAGGTTGTTTTGGCCGGTGGTTGGGGCGAGCACCAGGCTGCCCCGGCGGACCTGGCTCTGTCCCACCTGGGGCGAGACCGCATTGCTCTCGCCAAAGAAGTCTTTCCGCTCTAGGTCTACTGGGGCCGGGCGGCTGGGCCGTTTGCGCTTGCGCTTGGGCGCAGGGGAGGCCGCGCGGGCCTTGCGGGGCTTCTTCGGCAGACCTGCGACTACGATCGCGGTCGAGGTATCGCTGCGTTTACGGACTTTCTTCTTCACGCCCGGTGCGCGTTCTTTGATGACGGCCATACCCCAACCCCTTGAAACCGATGAGCAAAATTGAAGCGGCCATTATATGTTGCATCGGTCATCGCCGCTGCAGGGCTGCGATGAAAAGTGCTTTGTATGCTGAGTATCTGGCGGCCGGCGAGGCACAGCTCTTGGATAGAAGCTGCTTAGTGGGCGGCAGCCTGCAAGTCTGCCATCAGTTCCGCATAACCGGCATCGCCCACTGCGTCTGCGGAGTTGGCCTTCAGCAGCTGCAGGGCGCCGGCTGTGTCGCCACGGGCGAAACGCAGTGCCGCATCCGCAGCGGTAATCCGCATGGCGCTGTTCACGCCGGTCTTGAGGCTTTGGGTCAGCAGCAGTTCCGCCTTGCCGCCGTCGCCGGAACAGGCCGCCAGCAGGGTGAGGGCAGTGCGAACGTCAGCATAAGTCGGATTCTTATCCAGAGAACGCTGTAGCAGGGCGATGGCCCTGCCACTGGCCGCGGAGGGCGCGCCGCAGCCGCCGGTGGTCTGTATATACGGCGGCAGGGCTGGGGCCTTGAAGCCTTCGGCAGCGGTGCGGAAGAACAAGCTCAATATGGGTGACGGCCCGTCAGCGGGTGCCGTGAAGGCGCGTACGCCTTGGCGCAAGGTGAAGCGAAGATGCAGGGTGTCCGCATCCACGATGCCCGCGTGGATGATCTTCACGCCGGGAGGTAGCGGCAGGTTGCGGGGGAAGGTATCTAAGTTATGCACACCCTGGATATCCACTTGGGCATCGCCCTTGCCCAGGTTGTCACTCACCACCCAGGACACGGGATGGTCGAACTTCAAGGTCAGGCCGCCGTTGTTGCGGGTGCCGACACTCACTTCCAGAAGCGCGGTCACGGGCGGGGCCTCTGTGGCAGCGGCGAGCGTGAGGGACGCAGCTGGTGCTGCCGGTGTAGTGGCCGGTGCCAGCGCCGTGACGGCCGGAGGAGGCACCACGGTGCTGGGCGTGGGCGCCGGAGCCGCGGTGCTGGGAGCCGGTGCCAGTGTAGGAGTCTCGAAATCCACCGGCGCAGTCGCGGGCTGAGAAGTGTCGCGACCCAAAAGATAGCTGCCGATCATCAAGAGCAGGGTCAGGAATAACAAGGCTGCACGCCGGCGGCGGCGTCCTTCGGGAGATATGGAGTCTCGGCCAGCCTGATCCTTACCAGGCGTCTTCGCGGTTCTGAAAGCCATGTCTTGCCCTGGAATCTGGACTGTCGGTGAAGATGCACATTATATGTTACATCGCGCCAGGTTTTCGGATTTTAAGACGTGGAAACATTTTGCATACAGACGATCTGCGACGACGGTCGAGCGTGGCGCGTCTATCAGGAGACGGCGGTCATGTTCGCTACGTCGGTGCCAGCATCTGCGCCAGGCGCGCAGCGTCGAATGGGGCGCGCACTTTCACGTCGTTGTCGAAGTAAAAGTAGATATCGCGTCTCACGCGGCGAGGCTTCCTGGAAGATAGGGTTGCCGCATCCTTGGGTTGACGGCCCGCCTGCCAGAGTTTGATGCGTCTTGCCCACCAGCGGAGGGATGCATCGTCATACCCGCTCTTGTATAGCTCGATCTCACCATGTAGGCGCGCGTAGACGAAGTCCGAAGTCAGGTCCTCGATATAGGGCCATTTGCCAGCGGTGTCCGCGAACACGATGGCTACATCGTAGCGGCGGGCGAGTTCGACGAAACCTGAGTCCTCGAAGCTGTGATGCCGCACCTCCAGTGCATGGCGGAGTCGCCGGCGGGGAAGCGGCTCGGGGAGATCCGGCTCGATACGGTCGGCGGCGGTGGTCAGGCGCGATGCCTCGGCGAAGCTGCGGGGAAGTCCTTGGAAAAACGTTTCGACCAATCCCGCGTCATATCGCAGGCTCGGCGGAAGCTGCCATAGGAACGGACCAAGTTTCCTGCGCAGATGCAGTACACCCGAGCCGAAGAAGTTTGCGAGCAGGGGCTTCGTATCCTTGAGGCGGCGGATGTGGGTGATGTAGCGGTTCCCCTTCACGGAAAAGACGAAATCCTCGGGTGTTTCATCGTGCCATTTGGCGTAACTCTCAGGACTCTGCAGGGAGTAGAACGAGCCGTTGATCTCGATGGAGTTGAGTGCGCGGCTCGCATAATGCAACTCCAGCCGCTGGGG